>DASPVG010000149.1:0-39927 GCA_035622455.1 Terriglobales bacterium | reverse complement strand
AATGGCGAAAGAGAAATTTGAACGCACGAAGCCGCACGTGAACGTGGGGACGATCGGGCACATTGATCACGGGAAGACGACGCTGACGGCGGCGATCACCAAGGTATTGCAGAAGCACAATCCGAAGGTAGTGTTTCGCTCGTTTGATTCGATCGACAACGCGCCGGAGGAGAAGGCGCGGGGGATCACGATCGCCACGGCGCACGTGGAGTATGAGACGGACAAGCGGCATTACGCGCACGTGGATTGTCCGGGGCACGCCGACTACATCAAGAACATGATCACGGGGGCGGCGCAGATGGACGGGGCGATTCTGGTGGTGGCGGCGACGGACGGGCCGATGCCGCAGACGCGGGAGCACGTATTGCTGGCGCGGCAGGTGGGGGTACCGTACATTGTAGTGGCGCTGAACAAGTGCGATGCGGTGGAGGATGCGGAGCTGCTGGATTTGGTGGAGCTGGAAGTGCGGGAGTTGTTGAAGACCTATCAATTTCCCGGGGACAAGGTGCCGGTGGTGCGGCTGTCGGCGTTAGGGGCGCTGAACGGGGAAGCGAAGTGGGAGAAGCAGATTGACGAGCTGATGAAGGCGGTGGATGAGTATGTACCGATTCCGCAGCGGGAGACGGAGAAGCCGTTTCTGATGCCGATCGAAGATATTTTTTCGATTTCGGGGCGGGGGACGGTGGTGACGGGGCGGATCGAGCGGGGGAAGGTCAAGGTTGGAGAAGAAGTGGAGATCGTGGGATTCCGGGAGACGCGCAAGACGGTGGTGACCGGGGTGGAGATGTTCAAGAAGTCGCTGGATGAAGGGATGGCGGGGGACAACGCGGGTTTGCTGTTGCGCGGGACGGGGAAGGAAGAGGTGGAGCGGGGGATGGTGCTGGCCAAGCCGGGATCGATCACGCCGCACACCAAGTTCAAGGCGGAAGTGTACATTTTGACCAAGGAAGAAGGGGGACGGCACACGCCGTTTTTCAAGGGGTACCGGCCGCAGTTTTACCTGCGGACGACGGACGTGACGGGGGTGGCGGAGTTGCCGGCGGGGACGGAGATGGTGATGCCGGGAGACAATGTGTCGCTGACCATCGAGCTGATCACGCCGGTGGCGATGGAGAAGGGGCTGCGGTTTGCGATTCGCGAAGGCGGCCACACCGTAGGCGCCGGGACCATCAGCGAGATCGTGCAGTGAAGGATTCTATCCTTGCCGAATCCTGCCTCAAGTTTCGTCCTTCCGGCTGGCAAGCAAAGGAGTTCGAGGGCCTAACGTGATTGGAAAAGAGAGAATTCGCATCCGGTTGAAAGCCTATGACTATCGCATCCTCGATCAATCGACGGGTGAGATTGTCGAGACCGCCAAGCGCACGGGAGCACAGATCGCGGGTCCCATTCCCTTGCCCACCATGAAGAACAAGTATTGCGTGTTGCGTTCGCCGCACGTGGACAAGAAATCACGGGAACAGTTCGAGATCCGCACTCACAAGCGCCTGCTCGATATTCTCGAGCCGACCCAGCAGACGGTCGATGCCTTGATGAAACTGGATCTCCCGGCCGGAGTGGACGTCGAGATCAAGGCTTTCGGCAAGGAGCACAAATAGCCAGTGGCTGGGCGGGAGTAGGAAATGGCAAAGGTAGCAGGAATTCTAGGGAAAAAAGTCGGGATGACCCAGCTGTTTGATGCCAAGGGGGACGTGCACCCGGCGACCGTGCTGCAGGCGGGGCCGTGTGTCATCACCCAGCATAAGACCCAGTCCAAGGATGGGTACGAAGCGGCGCAGATCGGA
Source organism: Terriglobales bacterium (assembly GCA_035622455.1). GTDB lineage: Bacteria > Acidobacteriota > Terriglobia > Terriglobales > Acidobacteriaceae > JAFAGX01. The sequence continues at coordinate 38,146 of DASPVG010000149.1, read as the reverse complement.
CTGGTCGAGTTCATCAAGCTGTCGCGCCTGTCGAAACCCATACAGGGTCATTTGGCCAAGCACAACTTGCCTCCCGTCCGATTTGTGCGGGAAGTTCCTCTCGAGATGGAAGAAAAGTCGCCGAGCGATGGCGGGGAAGCGAAGGCGGGGGAGATCAAGGCTGGCAGTCGCGTCTTGGTGGACATCTTTGACGGAGAGAAGTTTGTCGACGTGATTGGCGTGAGTAAGGGCCGGGGATTCCAGGGGGTCGTCAAACGCCACCACTTCCGGGGCGGTCCAAAATCGCACGGTTCCATGTTTCAGATCACGGGATCCATCGGTTCTTCCGCCTTTCCTTCCCGGGTGTTTAAGGGCATGCGCATGTCGGGGCACATGGGGCATGAGCGGGTAACCATGCGCAACCTGCGCGTGCTCGGTGTGGACAAAGACGAGAACCTGTTGGTAGTTGAAGGCAGCGTGCCCGGGCCGAACGGCGGATATCTGGTGATTGTCAAAGCCAAGAAACCGCCGCGAGAGCGGCGCGGATTTGCCGGCATCACCACGGTGGATCCGTTGAAGGCGGCCAAACGGGCTGCCAAGAAGTTGTAGGAGGGAGCGAGGAGGCGAGGAGCTTCGACAACCGCCATGGCAACCATTGACGTTCACAACTTAAGCGGAAACAAGGTCAGAACCTTGGAGTTGGCCGATGAGATCTTCCGTCGAGTCAATGAGGATTTGCTCTGGGAAGCGGTGAAGCACTACCGGGCGGCGCAGCGCGCGGGAACCCATGCGACCAAGAACCGTTGGCGGGTCTCGGGTTCGGGGAAAAAGTTGTGGCGACAGAAGGGAACCGGACGGGCCCGCATCGGGTCGATTCGGTCTCCCCTGTGGCGGCACGGGGGCACCGTCCACGGCCCGCAGCCTCGTTCCTACGAATATTCGTTCCCGCGCAAGAAGCTTTTGGGCGCGCTGCGTTCAGCGCTGGCCGCCAAGTTTGCCGATGGCAAGCTGATGGTGGTGGACGCCTTCGATGTCAAGGAAGTGAAGACCAAAACGTTCCGGGAAGCTTTGGACAAGTTGAAAGTCGATGGTACTGCCTTGCTGGTCGAAGTTCCCAAGCATAGCAATCGCAATCTGGAGCTGAGTTCGCGCAACTTGGAAGGCATCGAGCTGGTGGCGGGAAACCAGGTGCATCCCTATCATCTCTTGCGCTACGACCGGGCGATCTTCACCCAGCCTGCGATCGAGAAGCTGGAGCTCACGCTCAAGAGTTCCCTGCCCAAAAAGCAGCGCCAGGGCGAGAAGGCAGAAAGCGCGCCGAAGAAAACCTCTCGTGCTCCCCGTCGGCGTACGCGGCATGAGAAAGCGGCAGAGGTGGCGTGATGCGATCGGCTTACCAGATTCTTCGCCGGCCGGTGATTACCGAGAAGGGCCTCGCGATTCGGGAACACCAGAACACGCTGGTGTTCCAGGTGGCTCCCAAGGCGACCAAGACCGAAATCAAGCAAGCGGTCGAAGTCATTTTCAAAGTCAAAGTGGATTCGGTGCGCACTGCCCGCTATCCCGGCAAGGAACGGCGACGAGGGAAATTTGCCGGGTATCGCCCGGATTGGAAAAAGGCGTACGTGCGCTTGCGAGCGGGCGAGAAGATGCCCGAGTACGCGCAGAACCTGTAGCCCCGGCCGTTCGCGGTGGCGGCGACCGAGAACATCGAACCGATGCGACCGTTGAGAAAGCGGGTTGCGAAGAGCTGATATATGGCAATCAAGACTTACCGACCGACAACTCAGACCCTGCGTTTCCGAACCACGCTGGTGAATGATGACATTACCAGCGCCAAACCGCACAAGCCTTTGGTGGCCGGGAAGCAGCGCACGGGCGGGCGCCGTAACGCGGGCGACATCACCAGCTGGTTTCGGGGTGGAGGACACAAGCGCAAGCTGCGTATCATCGACTTCAAGCGCGACAAGATCGGTATCCCCGCAACCGTGGCTTCGATCGAGTACGATCCGAACCGCTCCGCTCGTATTGCCTTGCTGACCTATGCCGACGGGGACAAGCGTTACATCCTGCAACCCAATGGCTTGAAGCTCGGGCAGAAGGTGGTAAGCGGTCCTGAAGCCGACATTCTGGTGGGGAACGCCCTGCCCCTGCGGAATATTCCGCCTGGCACCACCATTCACAACATCGAATTGAAACCCGGCAAGGGTGCGCAGATGGTGCGGTCAGCAGGAGGCGCTGCCCAACTGGTCGCCAAGGAAGGCGATTATGCGTTGGTGAAGCTGCCTTCGGGAGAAACCCGGAAGGTCGCGCAGGATTGTCTGGCGACCATCGGACAAGTGGGCAATCTCGATCACGAGAACGTCACGATTGGCAAAGCCGGCCGCACTCGCTGGCTGGGAAAACGTCCCCACAATCGCGGCGTTTCCATGAACCCCGTCGATCATCCTCACGGCGGGGGGGAAGGCAAGACTTCGGGTGGTCGGCATCCGGTCACGCCCTGGGGACAACCGACGCGTGGCTACAAGACACGCAACAACAAGCGGACCGACAGCTTTATTGTCAGCCGCTGGACGAAGTAAAGGAAGAGCGACTCAATGGCACGTTCGACGAAGAAAGGCCCGTTCGTGGACGCCTATCTGGAGGCGCGGATCGGAGCCATGAACTCACGGAACGAGAAGAAGGTGTTGCGCACTTGGTCGCGACGCTCGACCATCATTCCGGAATTCGTGGGACAAACGATTGCCGTGCACAATGGTAAGAAATTCATTCCGGTGTACATCACGGAGAACATGGTGGGACATAAGCTTGGGGAGTTCAGCTTTACCCGCCAGTTTAAAGGACACTCCATGAAGGCCGCGACGGAAGCCGTGGTTCGGCCGGCGGGAGTGCCGGGCGGTCCAGGGGCTCCGGTTCCGGCCGCGCCGTCGGCGACGCCGGCTGCTCCGGCAGCGCCCAAGGCGTAACCGCAGGAGGGACAGGTAGACACGATGGAATTTCGCGCGGAAGCTCGGTTTATGCGCGTCTCGCCGCAGAAGGCCCGTTTGGTGCTGGATCTGATCAAGGGACGGCGGGTGGAAGAGGCTCTGAATACGTTGGCTTTCACCAAAAAGCGAGTGGCGCCCACCATCGAGAAGCTGCTTCGTTCGGCGGTCGAGAATGCCAACTACCTCGGTGCGGAAAAGGGTATTGATGTGGATGTGGACAACCTCTACGTGAAGACGGCGGTTGCCAAAGACGGCCCGCGAATGAAGCGTATCCGTCCCGCGCCCATGGGACGAGCGTATCGCTACGTGCGCAGGATCGCTCATATCGAGATTCAACTGGCCGAGCGGAGGAAGAAGGAAGCGGCGGCCAAGAAGTAAGCTCGAGAGGTAAGCCCGAGAGCGCTCGCCAAGAAGGCGAGCGTGAGGAGACGAGATGGGACAGAAGGTTCATCCATACGGATTTCGGCTTGGCTATACCAAGCCGTGGAAATCCCGTTGGTTTGTCGAACGGGATTATGACAAGTTGCTGCTCGAAGACGTGAAGCTGAAGAACGAGCTCAAAGATAAGCTGCGCTCGGCAGGCGTCAGCTCCATTGAGGTCGAGCGGCCGGGCAACAAGTTGCGGATCATCATCAAGACTGCCCGCCCGGGAATCATCATCGGACGCAAGGGAGCCGAGATCGACAAGCTCAAGCAGGAGCTGCAGAAGCGCACGGCGCGCGAGGTCTATATCGATATCCAGGAAGTACACAAGCCAGAGCTCGACGCACAGCTCGTGTCCGAATCGATCGCGCTGCAGCTCGAAAAGCGCGTCGGGTTTCGCCGGGCGATGCGGAAAGCGGTTGATTCCGCGCTGCGCTTCGGCTGCAAAGGGATCAAGGTTCGGGTCAGCGGGCGCCTGAACGGCAATGAAATCGCGCGCTCGGAATGGTATCTGCAGGGCCGGTTACCCCTGCACACGCTGCGCGCCGATATTGAATACGGTTTTTCGGAGGCGAAGACGACGTACGGGGTGATCGGCGTCAAAGCCTGGATCTATCGCGGAGAGATTCTCAGCCAGAAGAAACGCGAATCCCAGGAAGCGCAGCAGCCGGTGGGAGTTTTTTAGCCCGCATAGTTCACGAGCCAGGGTTCTCAGGGTGAGCCCTCGCTCTCCACGGAACATCCTATGTTGATGCCAAAAAAGGTGAAGTATCGCAAACAACAGCGCGGACGAACTGCGGGCAAGGCGTGGCGCGGGAGCGAGTTGGCTTTTGGCGATTACGGGCTGAAGGTGCTCGAGCCAGGCTGGATTACCGACCGGCAGATTGAGGCCGCACGAGTCGCCATGACCCGCTTCATCAAACGTGGCGGTAAGATCCAGATTCGCTTGTTCCCGGACAAGCCGGTCACCAAGAAGCCAGCCGAGACCCGTATGGGGAAGGGAAAGGGTGCGCCGGACCACTGGGTGGCGGTGGTGCGTCCGGGCAAGATTCTGTTCGAAATGGAAGGCGTTAGCCACGGGGATGCGTTCGAGGCGATGCGCCTGGCGTCGCACAAACTGCCGCTGCGCACGACGTTTGTCGAGCGCGAAACGACGGTCCATTGAGAACCGGGAACCGAGAATTGAGGCGATGAAACCGGATAAGGTACGAAATTTAACCGATGAAGAGCTTCGGCAGCAGGAGCGCGATCTGAACGATCAGCTCTTCAAGCTGAAGTTCCAGCTCAACATGGGGCAGACGGAGAGCCTGAAGAAGATTCGCGGTTTGCGCCGGGACATCGCCCGGGTCAAGACTATAGTCCGGGAACGTGACCTGGCTGGGAAGACGGAGAAGAAGTCATGAACGAAATCGGTGTTCCGCCGAAGCCTCAGGCGCGAGGCCGTCGCAAAGAAGTGATTGGCATGGTGATCTCGAACCGCATGCAGAAGACCATCGTGGTCGAGGTGGCGCGACAGAAGGGCCACTCCTTTTACGGGCGCGTGGTCGCCAAGGCGAAGAAATTCTATGCCCATGACGAGCGCGGAGAGGCCAAGGTCGGCGATTTTGTTCGGCTCGAGGAGACGCGTCCGCTTTCCAAACTCAAACGCTGGCGGCTGAAAGAAATCATTCGCAAAGCGACGTTGGCGGCGGAAACAACGGAGGCGGAAGCGGTTTCCTAGGGAATCCGGCTGCCGAGGAGATGGCACGATGGCGGTAATGATGAGAAGCATGCTCGAGGTCGCCGACAATTCCGGCGCGCGCAAGCTGCAAATGATTCTGCCGCTCGGGGGCGCCACGGGATTAAACGCCGGGCTGGGAGACGTGGTCACGGCCAGCGTCAAGGAGGCCTCGCCGGATGGGCAGGTTCAGAAAGGCAAGGTCGTGAAGGCGGTCATCGTTCGTACGCGGAAAGAGCATCGCCGCCGGGATGGCACCTACATCCGATTCGACCAGAATGCCGCCGTCCTGATCAACGAGGCGGGTGAGCCGGTCGGAACCCGCGTGTTTGGTCCGGTGGCTCGCGAATTGCGCGAGAGGAAGTTCTTGAAGATTGTCTCCTTGGCGCCGGAGGTCTTATAGCAACCGGCGGGGGCGAACGCCCTCGCTCTCGAAAAGAGCGACCCTCTCGGGTCGAACGAGGATAGTGGCAGCATGGAAACTCTAGGAAATGGTCACCAGCGAGTCGACATTCGCCGCAATGACACGGTGAAGGTCATCGCAGGTCGGGACAAAGGCAAGCAGGGACGCGTCCTCCGCGTATTCCCCGACGACGGAAAGTTGCTGGTCGAACACGTCATGATGGTGAAGAAGCACGTGCGACCCAATCCCCAGCGGAACGTCAAGGGCGGCATCGCGGAGCAGGAGAGCCGGATCTCGATCGCGAATGTGCAGTTGCTGTGCTCGACCTGCGGACCGGTGCGTCTCGGTCATGAGGTTCGGGGCGAGCGCAAGGTGCGCGTGTGCAAGAAGTGCGGCACGACCCTGGACAAGTAGTCGCGCGATCGGGCTGGTGGCTGGATAAGGAACTGGCATGGCGAAGGACAAGAAAGAGAAGGACAAGAAAGAAACCAAGGGGGCCAAGCAGGAAGAGTCGCGGGAACGCGAGGCGGCTCACCACAGTGCGCGCGAGACTCCCCGGCTGAAGCAGCGTTTTCAGCAGGAGATCGCTCCCGCGCTGAAGAAAGAGTTGGAACTCACGAATCCCATGGCGGTGCCGCACCTCGACAAGATCGTGGTCAACGTGGGCGTGGGGGAAGCGACACAGAACGCCAAGGTGCTCGATCCGGCGGTGAACGAACTGGCCCAGATCACCGGGCAAAAACCGGTCATCACCCGTGCCCGGAAATCGATCGCAGCCTTCAAAGTGCGGGCGGGTCAGCCGATCGGTGCCATGGTTACGTTGCGCGGCGATCGCATGTACGAATTCTTTGATCGCCTGGTCAACGTCGTGCTGCCCCGGGTTCGCGACTTTCGTGGTGTGTCGACCAAGTCTTTCGATGGCCGGGGCAATTACACCTTGGGTCTTCACGATCAGCTGATCTTTCCCGAGATCGATTATGCCAGGGTGGACAAGTTGAAAGGCATGAACGTCACCATCGTGACCACGGCTCGGAGCGACGATCAGGCACGATCTTTGCTGCGACATTTGGGGATGCCGTTCCGGCCCTAGGGAGAGTTTGGGTAAGCTCGGCCGTTGGCCAGCTTTGGTGGCCGGTCGATGAGATCTGCAAGCGAGGAGCAAACACGAAGTGGCAACTACAGCCAAGCGGGTGAAGGACAAAAAAAAACCGAAGTTTTCGTCACGTCGGCACAATCGCTGCCAGATCTGTGGACGACCGCGTGCCTACCTCCGCAAGTTCGGCATTTGTCGATTGTGCTTTCGCGGCCTGGCGCTGCGGGGCGAGATTCCCGGGGTTTCAAAGTCGTCCTGGTGAGGGAATGACGGATTCAGGAGGCATGAGTCCTGGGGTGGGAGTGGATGCTGACCCATGTGGGCGTCGGCCTCGGCCTCGGCGAGACGAAGTCGCCGCCGGTTCCGGGGTAGCGCCCGAGCTCATGGGCGGCTGAGGAGAAGCGAAAATCATGAGGTTTACCGATCCGGTCGCAGACATGCTGGCGCGGATTCGCAATGCGATTCAGGCGCGGCATCAGAAGGTAGATATTCCTGCTTCCAAGCTGAAGGCGGAGATTGCCCGCATCCTCAAAGAGGAGGGCTATATCGCCAACTTCAAGGCGGTCGAAGAGGAAGGCCATCGGACCTTGCGCATCTACCTGAAGTACAGCAATAACAATGAAGCGGCGATCTCGAACGTAGAGCGAGTTTCACGACCCGGTTGCCGCGTCTATGTGCGACGCAGCGAGATCCCTCGCGTGCTGGGTGGACTCGGCATCAACATCCTGACCACTCCTCGCGGGGTGATGACGGGCCGTCAGGCCCGCAGGGAAGGACTCGGAGGCGAGGTCCTTTGCGAAGTCTGGTAGTGGGCAGCCGCACGAGACCGTGCGTCGAAGGCTAAGCTTATGTCACGCATTGGAAAGAAACCGATTCCACTCCCGCAGGGAGTGAAGGTCAAAATCGAAGGCCACACGGTCATCGTCGAGGGACCGAAAGGCAAGTTGGAAACCGAGCTGCCGTCCGGTATTCGCATGGAGCAGCAGGACGGGCACTTGGTCGCCATCCGCGAGAACGATGAACAGGCCGCGGTGCACGGCTTGGCGCGCGCGCTGGTCAATAACGCCGTGGAAGGTGTGACCAAAGGATGGACCCGGGAACTGGAAATTGTGGGCATCGGCTATCGCGCCGAATTGAAGGGAAAAGAGACGGTGGTCTTCAACTTGGGCTATTCCCATGCCATTGAATACCCGCTGCCCTCGGGGGTTGCCGTCACCATCGATCCCAAGCAGACGAAATTGACCGTTACCGGCATCGACCGGCAGAAGGTAGGGCAAGTCGCCGCAGAAATGCGCGGCTTACGCCCACCCGACCCCTACAAGAACAAGGGGGTGCGCTACCTGGGCGAGCGGTTGAAGAAGAAAGTTGGCAAGACCGGCGCAAAATAAGGTTGTCCGGGAAGGCATGTACTACCCGGGAGGTAGCCGGAGGACGAAACGATGATTGGGAAAACATCCAAAAACGCGAACCGGCACTTGGTTCACTCCCGCATCCGGAAGAAGATTCTGGGTACGGCGGAGCGGCCGCGCCTGAATGTCTACCGCTCGCTCAACCATATTTACGCGCAGGTGATCGACGATCTCCAGGGTATTACCCTGGTCGCGGCCAATTCGGTCGAGGACCGGAAGGGCGTGAAGCGTGCCGGGGGGAACCTGGCCTCGGCCAAAGCGGTTGGGAAGACCATTGCCGAACGTGCCCAAGCCAAGGGAATTGCCAAGGTTGTGTTTGATCGCGGCGGCTACATCTTTCACGGCCGGGTCAAGGCATTAGCCGAGGCCGCGCGCGCAGCGGGATTGCGGTTTTAGCCGGGGGCGGGTAAAGCCGCCCGGCCTCTGAGCATCGAGGAAAACGGAACAGGAAAAGAGAAAAGAGAAAAGAGAATTGATGGCGACAGTAGCGAAAAAGCTAGATGCGGGTGCGTACCAATTGAAAGACCAGGTGGTAGCAATCAACCGGGTCACGAAGGTAGTTAAGGGAGGCAAGAATCTCTCCTTCGCCGCTCTGGTCGTTGTCGGCGATCCGAGCGCTGCGATCGTCGGCTACGGATCGGGAAAAGCCAAAGAAGTGCCGCAGGCGATTCGCAAGGGGATTGAGTCGGCCAAGAAGAATCTGGTGCGAATCAACCTCACCCAGACCAGCATTCCCCATACCGTGCTCGGACGCTTCGGTTCAGGAATGGTGTTGTTGAAGCCAGCTCCGGAAGGAACCGGCGTGATTGCCGGCGGAGCGGTGCGCGCGGTGATGACCTCGGCGGGCATTCAGAATGTCTTCACCAAGTCCATCGGAACCACCAATCCCCACAACGTGATTAAGGCCACCTTCGATGCTCTCAAGCGGCTCAAGAACAAGCAAGACGTGGCTGCCATGCGGGGGAAGGCGGAAGAGGAATTGTGAGATTGCCGCCGGCCGCTTCCGGCACTTCCATCGAGCGACCGAAACGCGGATTTCAGGAAAAGGATTCTAAAATAAGATGACGGCGAAGAAGTCGGGTACGGGCCAGGGCAAGCTGCAGCTAAAATGGGTGCGTTCGGTGATTTGTGCCCCCATGCAGCAAAAGAAGGTGGTCAAAGGACTGGGGTTCACCCGCTTAAACCAGGTGATTGAGAGGCCCGATACTCCCGCCATCCGGGGAATGGTGGCCAAGGTGCCCCATTTGGTGGAGATCATAACCGAACCCAGGCCTTAGGCCTCGGTGGCGGACGGCGAGGCGGGGAGAGAAATCATGAATCTGTCTCAGATTCGACGGCCGAAAAAGGCGTCGGAAAAACGCAAGCGTGTCGGGCGGGGCATGGGCTCGGGCATGGGCAAGACGTCGACCCGCGGACACAAAGGCCAGCGCTCGCGGAGCGGCTCGCGGATGATTCGCGGCTTTGAAGGCGGACAGATGCCTCTGCATCGCCGCCTCCCCAAACGGGGCTTTACCAATATCTTCCGCAAGCGATTCAACATCGTCAATCTCGAGGCGCTCGAGCGGCTCGGAGAAGCCACCATTACTCCCGAGGTCTTGCGCAAGGCGGGCATCGTCCGCAGCCTGCATCCTGTGAAGATTCTGGGGGACGGAGAACTCAAGAAGGCGGTTACCGTTCAGGCTCACAAATTCTCAAAGTCGGCCGAGGAGAAGATCACCCGCGCCGGCGGCAAGTGCGAGGTCTTGCAGTAATGTTCGAGAAGCTGGCTAACATATTTCGAATTCCCGACCTGCGCAAGCGCATTTTATTTACCCTGGGATTGCTCGCGGTGTATCGACTAGGGGGTCACATCCCGACGCCGGGAGTGAACGCCGACCGGCTGCAGCAGTTCTTTGAGCAGAACCGTGGGACCTTCCTGGGTTTTGTGGACTTGTTCTCCGGAGGCCAGCTGCGACGACTGACCATCTTTGCCCTGGGCATCATGCCCTATATCACCGCCTCGATCATCCTGCAGTTGCTGACCGTGGTCTACGAGCCTTTGGCGAAGCTGCAGAAGGAAGGCGAACTCGGCCGCAAAAAGATCACCCAGTGGACGCGATATCTCACGGTGGTGCTGAGCGCGGTGCAGTCGATGGGCATCGCCTTCAGCTTGCAAAGGAGCGGGGACTTTGTGATCAACCCCGGGGTCGGCTTTGTGCTGATGACCATGCTGACCCTGACTACGGGCAGCGCCTTCATTATGTGGCTGGGTGAGCAGATCACCGAACGCGGCGTGGGCAACGGAATGTCGCTGTTGATCTTTGCCGGAATCGTAGTCGGCCTGCCGCGCGGCGTGGCCGACCTGCTCGACAAGGTTCGCACCGATGCTTGGGGCGCCTTCACGGCGCCGGCGATGATTTTGCTGATCGGACTGATGATTCTGGTGGTCGCATTCATCGTTTATGTCGAGCGCAGCGAACGGCGCATTCCGGTGCAATACGCCAAGCGTGTGGTAGGCCGCAAGGTCATGGGTGGACAGTCGACTCACCTGCCGTTGCGGGTCAATGCCGGGGGAGTGATGCCGGTCATCTTTGCCTCCTCCATCCTGACCATGCCGCAGACCATCGGATACGGCTTGCGCAACAACCGGTATTTTGGTGATTTGATTCGTTGGCTGGGCTGGGGTGAGCCGCTTTACACCTTCCTCTACGCCGTCGGAATTATCTTTTTCGCCTACTTCTATGTCTCGATCGTATTCAACCCCAACGAAGTTGCCGATAACATGCGAAAGTACGGGGGGTTCATTCCGGGGATCCGGCCGGGTCGACGCACGGCCGATCACATCAACGAGATTCTGACCAGAATTACTCTCGTAGGCGCCCTCTATCTCATCATCATCTCCTTCATTCCGGAATGGATGATCGCAGGCATCCACTTGAACCATCTGTGGGGCCCGGTGGGAGCTTTCTTTGAACGCTTGCCGACCTGGGTGACCAACGGGCTGGGCGTGACTTTTTATTTTGGCGGCACCTCGCTGCTCATTGTGGTGGGCGTGGCGATGGATACGGTGACTCAGATCGAGGCGCAGTTGATCATGCGGCACTACGATGGGTTCACTCCTCGCAGTGGACGCATTCGCGGTCGTCGTACCTGGGCTTAGCCTCGCAGGAAGTGAGCGAGAGACAGACTGGGCGGGGGACGCGAGTTTGCCGGTACACCCGGGTTGGGAAAGTGAAATGGCGGTGGGTAGAAAACGGGGCCTTTTTGATGGTGGAGGAGGGTACTGCGCGCAGTATTGGACCGATCATCCTGCTGGGGCCGCCTGGGGCGGGCAAGGGTACCCAGGCGAAGCGCATTGAGGAAGATTGCGCCGTTCCTCAGATCTCAACCGGCGATTTGCTCCGCACCCACGTGAAGAACGCAACCGGGCTCGGTCAGCGGGCCAGCGAATTCATGCGGCGAGGCGAGCTGGTGCCCGATGAACTGTTGTACGACATCGTGGCCGAACGCCTGCGTGCCCCTGACTGTAAGCGCGGTTTCATCCTCGATGGGTTCCCGCGAACCGCGGCCCAGGCGGGATGGCTGGATGCCTTCCTGGAGCACGAGTTCTTTGAAAACTCGCGACCGCACAAGTGCTTGCCGTTTGTGATCCGCATTGATGTCGACTATAATGAGTTATGGCTTCGGCTCACCGGGCGCAGAACGTGTCCCCTCTGTGGTCGTATTTACAATATCCATCTGCAGCCACCGCGCGTCGATGAACTTTGTGATATCGACGGTTCCCAGCTGGTTACCCGTAACGATGATCGTGATGAGGTGATCCGCGAACGTCTGCTTGCCTACGAACAGCAGACCCGGCCGGTGGCGGAGTATTACCAGGAGAAAGGGCGTCTGGTCTCGGTCGATGGCAGTTTACCGGTCGATCAGGTGGCCGAGCAGATTTTTCACGCCATAGAGAGCAACGCTCGCGACCGCTGCTAGGGATGGCAATCGTTTGTAAATCGACGGCAGAGATCGAAAAAATGCGGCGCAGCGGCCGCATCGTACGGCAAGTCCTGGACTACATGGGCACGCTGGTCGCCCCGGGAATCACCACCATGGGGCTCGAGCGCGCGGCCGAACAGAGGATCCGGGATTTGGGGGCGAAGCCGGCATTCAAGGGCTATTACGATTATCCCTGCGTGCTTTGCACTTCGGTGAACGAAGAGATCGTGCACGGCATTCCCTCCGATAAGCGGGTGCTACAGGCGGGGGACATTGTTTCCGTGGATTGCGGAGTGGTCCTCGACGGCTATTACGGCGACGCGGCGGTTACTCTTCCGGTCGGCGACTGCGTGAGCGAGGAAATTCGCAAATTGCTCGATGTCACCGAGGCTTCTCTCTACCGGGCCATTCAGCAGGCAAGGATCGGAAACGCCTTGGGGGATGTGAGCGCAGCCGTGCAGGAGCATGTCGAAGCCAACGGTTTCAGCGTGGTTCGCGAATTTGTCGGCCACGGGATCGGGACCAAGCTTCACGAGGAGCCGCAAGTGCCGAACTTTGGAACGCGAGGCCACGGTACACGTTTGCGGGAGGGCATGGTGCTGGCCATCGAGCCCATGGTCAACTCCGGCAAGCCGGGTACGCGAGTGCTCGAGGATAAGTGGACGGCGGTGACCGCGGATGGAAGCGCCAGCGCTCACTTCGAGCATTGCGTCGCGGTGACCAAAGAAGGTCCAATGATTCTGACCGAGTGACGAGCGCGGTCAGCCGGGGAGCGGTTGATCCGGTCTCGAGCCAACCTGAGCTAACCAGGCGAGGGGCCGAGGCCGGGAACCGAACACCTGAGAATTAAGGGGTCGATGAGCAAAGAGGACGCGATTGAAGTCATGGCCACGGTGCTCGAACCGCTGCCCAACGCGATGTTTCGAGTCGAGCTGGAGTCGAATAAGCACCAAGTGCTGGCGCATGTTTCGGGCAAGATGCGGAAGAATTTCATTCGTATTCTTCCCGGCGACAAGGTCGCTGTCGAGCTTTCACCCTACGACTTGAGTCGCGGAAGGATCGTGTACCGGTACAAGTGAAGGGGCGCGGGGAGCCGAATCGAACGGCGGCCTGAGGAAAGCCATGGCTTCGGCTCGAAAAACAGTCCGCTCCCGGCGAGGGAAAAGTTATGAAAGTGCGAGCATCGGTTAAGAAGATTTGCGACAAATGCAAGATCATTCACCGCAAAGGTGTGGTGCGGGTGATCTGCGAGAACTCCAAGCACAAGCAGCGGCAAGGCTGAGGAGGGTCGGGATCTTCCCGACCGGTTACGAGGGACTTTATGGCACGAATTGCAGGCGTTGATCTTCCGCGCAATAAGCACATCTATATCGCGCTGACCTACATCTATGGCATCGGGAATCCGCGCTCGTCGCGCATCCTCGACCAAGCCAAGGTCGATCCCATGAAGAAGGTGCAGGATCTCGGCGAAGATGAGGTGAATCGCATTCGCCAGGTGATCGAGTCCGAAGGCATGGTCGAAGGCGATCTGCGCAAGGATGTTCAAATGAACATCAAGCGGCTCATTGAGATCGGTTCGTATCGGGGATATCGCCATCGCCGCAACTTGCCGGTGCGGGGGCAACGTACCCACACCAACGCGCGTACCCGCAAGGGTCCGCGCCGAGGGACGGTCGCCATCAAGAAGAAGTCGTCGGCAAAAACCTAGGCACGGGAAAACCAAACTATGGCAAAACCAGCAGCAGCTCCAGCCGGCGGCGTCGCCGCACCGGAGAAGAAGGGCAAGAAGAAGACTTTCAAGAAGAAAGAGCGCAAGCACGTCGCCCATGGCGTGGCTCATATCCAAGCGTCTTTCAACAACACGATTGTCACCATTACCGATTCGGTGGGCAACGTACTGTCGTGGAAGAGTTCGGGTTCGCTCGGCTTTCGCGGCTCCCGCAAGGGCACGCCGTTTGCCGCCCAGCAAGCAGCCATGAGCGCCGCCAACATGGCGCGCGATCACGGGGTGCGCAGCCTGGATGTGCAGGTCAGCGGACCTGGTTCGGGGCGGGAGTCGGCGATTCGCGCCCTGGCAGCGGCCGGAATCGAGGTGCGGAGCATCAAAGACGTGACACCCATCCCGCACAACGGATGCCGTCCGCCGAAAAGAAGAAGAGTTTAAGCGGGAGGTCGGGGCAGCCGCGAGGTCGGCCTGGCCGTTCGCACGACATTAAGGATTTCGCGTCCGGGAAGAAGGGTGGGCCCGACAAGCCAGCCTTGGGCTTGTGGAATAGCCTGTAAACCGGTCGAAAAGAAGGAGAGAAAAATTGGCCCGCTATACTGGTCCTGTCTGCCGTCTCTGTCGCCGCGAGGGAATGAAGCTGTTCCTCAAGGGCGCCAAGTGCTTTAGCGACAAATGTCCTATCGAGAAGCGAAACTTTGCTCCCGGCCAGCACGGCAAAGATCGCAAAGCGAAGGTCGTCGGCTATGGCTTGCAACTGAGGGAGAAACAGAAGACCAAGCGCATTTACTTTACCCAGGAATCGCAATTTCGAAACTATTTCGAGAAGGCGGCGCAAACCAAGGGGGTGACCGGTGAGATGCTCCTGCAGCAGCTCGAGCGGCGCCTGGATAACGTCGTGTATCGCCTGGGCTTCGGGGTTTCACGGCGTCAGGCGCGGCAACTGGTCCGCCACGGCCACGTTGCGGTCAACGGCCGCAAGGTCAACATTCCCTCCTACCAAGTGACCGTGGGCGAGGAGATCGCGATTCGCGAAGGCAGCCGCAAGCTGGCCCTGGTCGAAACCGCCAAGGAGTTTGCCAGCCACCAGAACGCTCCGACTTGGATGGAGATCGATCGTGACAATTACAAGGGACGCGTGCTTGCGCTGCCGAAACGCGAGGATATTCAGTTGCCGGTCAACGAGCAGCTGATCGTCGAGCTGTACAGCAAGTAAGCCCCGCGGGCCTTCGCGACGTCATGAGCGCCGGGCGGCCCCAAAGGGGGAGTTTTTTCGGTCCACATTTCGCGCCAGATCAGCCTGCCTGGACGCCTGACCGGAAGTTGGACCCTTCCGGGATGTCCAGTCGGAGCCGCATGGCCGAAGGAGAGAATCGATGCTT
Source organism: Terriglobales bacterium (assembly GCA_035622455.1). Lineage (GTDB taxonomy): Bacteria > Acidobacteriota > Terriglobia > Terriglobales > Acidobacteriaceae > JAFAGX01. The sequence goes on along the minus strand of DASPVG010000149.1, from coordinate 23,067 downwards.
TGGAAAGGCTTTCAAAAACCGAAACGGCTTGCGGTGGATACCGCAACTTTAACCGATAAGTACGGAATGTTCTGGGCGCAACCGTTCGAGCGCGGCTTTGGCACCACCATCGGGAACGCACTGCGCCGGGTACTCCTGTCCTCGATTGAGGGGGCGGCCGTGACCGCCGTCAAGATCGAAGGCGTTCTGCATGAGTTCCAATCCATTCCGGGCGTCGTCGAAGACGCCACCGATATCATCCTCAACTTGAAGCAAATCCCCTTCAAGTTGAGTGGCGACGCGCCCAAGGCCATCTATCTGCGGGCCGAACAGCCCGGCGTGGTCACCTCGGGCATGATTGAAGCCGATGCCGATGTCGAGGTTCTTGACCGGGACGTGTACATCGCGACCATCAGCGAAGGCGGCAAGCTCGACATGGAGATGCGGCTCAAAAGGGGACGTGGGTATGTTGCCGCCGATAAGAACTTTGATGATGATCTGGGCATCGGCTTCATTCCGATTGACTCGGTGCACTCGCCGGTGCGCAAATGCAACTACACGGTAGAAGCCGCGCGTCTCGGTCAGATAACCGACTATGACAAGCTAACGCTTGAAGTATGGACCAACGGTTCCATCACTCCGGCAGATTCCGTCGGCCTGGCGGCCAAACTGCTCAAGGACCACATGAACATCTTCATCAATTTTGAGGAAGATATTGAGACAGCAACCTCCGCCGAGGAGCGCAAACCGGAGATTCGCAACGAAAACCTGAACCGTTCGGTTGAAGAGCTGGAGCTTTCGGTTCGCAGCTACAACTGCCTGAAGAACGCCAATATTCAGACCATTGGGGAACTGGTGCAGAAGTCGGAAGCGGAGATGCTCAAGACCAAGAATTTCGGTCGCAAGTCGCTGAACGAGATCAAAGAAATTCTCGGAACGATGGGCCTGAGCTTGGGAATGAAGATCGACGAACATGGCAATGCCGTGCCCGGCCCGACCTCGAGCCAGATCCTGCCCGCGTCCGCATACGGCGACAGCGATTTGTAGGGGGCGGCTGGTCTGCCGGTTCTAAACAGGGAAAGACGAGAGTGGAGTTTCTATGCGTCATAAGGTAGCAGGGTGGAAACTGGGACGGACGAGTGCGCATCGTCGCTCCGTGCTGCGCAACCTGGTCACGTCGCTGATTCTCGAAGAACGCATCGAAACGACGGTGCCAAAAGCCAAGGCGATGAGGCCGCGGGTCGAAAAGATGATTACCCTCGGGAAGCGAGGCAGCCTGCCGGCACGGCGGCAGGCGCTGGCCTACCTGATGAGCCACGCCGCAGTCGACAAGCTCTTCGATACGATTGGCCCACGCTTTGGCGACCGCAACGGCGGCTACCTGCGGATCGTGCGCACCTCCTGGCAGAAGGGGGATGGTGCCGATAAGGCGTTCATCGAGCTGCTCGGCAGTGAGAAGGTGCTCGACGAGAAACGGCAGAAGCGTGCCGAAGCCCGCGCCAAGCGCGCCGAGGAACTCAAGCAGGCGATGGAAGAATCCGAACCCGGCAAAGCCCCTGGCGGAGCTCCGGAAGGCGACGAAAGCAAGACTTAACCCCGCCGCTGAATTCTCTCGGGGACGACGGCCCTTGCAAGATCGCGGCACCGAATGAGGAGTGTCGCCTGATGTTTTCCGCTACGGCTGTGCTCCCCAAAGGCGCATGCCGGGGTAGCATCACAACCCAGACTAAGGGTGAAAAGCACGGCCCAACGGCGAATTCAACCGGCAGACCTCTGACACCCGTCCTCAGCCACGATTCTCCCCCCCGGGGTACATGTCCTGGCGGAAGTCACCACGGTGATCTGGCAACTCATTTTGTCCACGCTAAACTCATTGGAAAATGGAGTTTTCCCGCGTCCAAATCGGCATTGCAGTTTGTGCTGCCGCACTTGTACTCGTCAGCTTTTTCGGCTACCTGATCTGGTTGGACCATCAGGGACCGGTGCTCGCGAAATCCGAGGACCGCGATCCCCTTTCCCAGGTGCCGAATTCGATCTCTCTGAATCCTCTTCGGGACCGCACCTCCGAGCGTGTAGCTTCCGCCTATCTGAATGCCATCCGCAATGGCCACTGCGACGAAGCACTTGCCAGCTGGGCTAAGGACTACCGAAAGAAATACGCCCGCTTTATTTGCGATTCGGAGGCCAGCCATCCGTTGCTTTCGTGGAAGTTGGTCGACTGGGAAGATGCCCCGCCTCTTCGCATGTTGCGCTACCGCGGTCAGCGCCTCACGAATCCCGCTGAGCCGGGAACCTATAAGGAGCTGTTCTCGCTGACCCTGGAGAACAAGGACGGCACCTGGGAAGTCACCAAATACGAGGCGATGTATTGAACCGGCGCTTCACGCTGATCGTTCCCCCATCCGAAATCCGGTTTGCCCCCGGGCCAATCAACCGCGAGGTCCCGCATAGACGCTGGCTTCCTCGGGTTTCATCTCCCTCCGTGACTGCAGCCAGAGCAAAATCACGATCTGTGCGGTCAAGGCTGCGATGCTGTCGAGAATTACATCCTGGATGGTTCCGGTCCGGGAAGGCAGATAGCTCTGGTGCCACTCATCCAGGCTGGCGACCAAGACGGACATAAGGAATGCGACCGTCGCCCAGCGCATGGCCCACCCGGAGGCTCGGGGAAGGGTGATTCGCCACGCCCGAAACAGGAGAAAACTCAAAATAAAGTAGCCCACAAAATGCCCGATCTTGCGAAGGTAATGGTGCAATACCAGGAAGCGAGAGTTCTCGATACCGAACAAAAAATGCAGGAGGGGATACAGGAAGCGACCGGTGTTCGCACTCGAGAGATAGCTGGTCGATTCGATGGCGATCAGTATCATCCACAAGCCGGCAGCGATCCAGACCTTAACTAGTTCTTTTTGATGAAGAGTCAAGCGGAACTTCCATGGGTTGGTTGAAAGTGCATCTTTTCCTTCAAGGGCAGAATTATTCGACCGCGTAGTTGGGCGCTTCGCGAGTGATCACGACATCGTGCACGTGGCTCTCGCGCAATCCCGCCATGCTGATGCGCACGAAGCGGCTTTTCTGCTGCAATTCGGGAATGCTGGCGCAGCCGCAGTATCCCATGCCGGATTTCACTCCTCCGACCATTTGATGCACGATCATGGCCACCGAGCCGCGATAGGGCACCCGGCCTTCGATACCTTCCGGAACCACCTTGGCCAGGCGGTTCGATTCTTCCTCGATCACGGGCATGGCGGTCGATGCGTCGCCATCGGTGTTTTGGAAATATCGTTCGCTGGCTCCCGTGCCTGCCGCCATGGCTCCGAGCGAGCCCATGCCGCGGTACGATTTGAAGGTGCGTCCTTGGTAAAGGATCAATTCTCCAGGGCTTTCGTCCGTGCCGGCAAATAGCGAACCAATCATGACCGCGTTTGCCCCGGCCGCTAATGCCTTGGTAAGGTCGCCGGAATACTTGATGCCGCCATCGGCAATGACCGGCACACCGGCGTCTTTCGTGGCGCGGAAGGCCTCGGCAATCGCGGTAATCTGGGGCACACCGGCGCCGGTCACGACCCGGGTCGTGCAGATCGATCCCGGACCAATCCCGACCTTTACGGCATCCACTCCGGCGCGGGTCAGTTCGCACGCCCCGTCGAAGGTTGCCACATTGCCGGCGACCAGTTCGAGTTCGGGAAGTGCGGCCTTGATGGCGCGGATGGCGTCGAGCACGCGGGTGGAGTGCCCATGCGCACTGTCGAGCGCCAGCAGATCCGCCTTGGCTTTCGCCAATTCCTGCGCCCGCTCCAAAAAGTCCCCGGTTGCTCCGATGGCCCCTCCCACGCGCAGTCTGCCTTGGGCGTCCTTGGCAGCGTTCGGATATTTCAATTTTTTCTGGATGTCCTTTACCGTGATCAGACCCTTCAAATTGTAGTGATCATCCACCACCAGCAGTTTCTCGACGCGATGCTTATGCAGGATGGTCTCGGCATCCTCGAGGGTCGTGCCCACCGGTACGGTGATCAGGTTATCCTTCGTCATGACCTGGCTGATGGGAATATCGACGCGAGTTTCAAAACGCAGGTCGCGGTTGGTCAGGATGCCGACCAGTTTGCCCTTTTCGGTGATCGGCACGCCTGAGATCTTGTATTTGCGCATCACCCCAAGCGCATCCGCGACCCTGGCGTCGGGCGACATGGTAACCGGATCGACGATCATGCCGCTTTCCGAACGCTTCACTTTATCGACCTCATTGGCCTGCTGCTCAATCGAAAGATTGCGATGAATGATGCCGATTCCCCCCTGCTGCGCGACGGCAATCGCCATGTGGGATTCGGTGACCGTGTCCATCGCCGCGCTGACAATCGGGATATTCAGCCGGATATGACGGGTCAGTTGCGTCTGGGTGCTGGCGAGAGCAGGGACGATATCGGAACGGGCGGGCAGGAGCAACACGTCGTCGAATGTGAGCGCTTCCGGAACGGGAAAGTGAATCATATGCTTCTCACGCGCGAAGGTTAATTTCTTATTCTAGAGACCCCCGCGAGATCAGGCAAATCGCGATGGAGTGCCTAGCCATCCCACAGGGATTCCACGGTCAGTGAACTTGTGTCGCGAAGGCGAGGGTTGCTTGGCAGGCACCGCCACGGGCAGTATCGATCAACCACGACTTTGAGCACCATCATGGCGCTGATCAACGAAACTCTCCCTCGAAGGCACAAATCGGGTAGGCACCCGGCCGCCTCCGGTTATGACCCAAGGGATAGAGTATGAAGTTTGCTTGGCGCTCGCTTGCCCGAACAGGTGTGCGACGCTAATTGGCAAACCTACGGATTCCTATCGCCAATGCTGGCGGTGACTGATTTCGCTGGCATTCGCATAGTGCCTTTCACCCTTCACTTGGTATTCGTGAATCTCGCTATGAAAGGCATCGCGTAACTGGCCGGCGCCGCCAGAAAATTCGATGAATTGTTTGCTCTTGGAAATCCTGCCAACACTGAAACCCTTCGCCTCGAGCCAGCGCACGGCGGTTTCAATGTCTTCGTCCGCGGGACCAAACTGTCGCCCAAACTGCTCGGGCGTAATCCAGCGGTGATAGATCGTGGAGCCGCGACGGTGGACATCACGCAAGAATTGCTCGAGGGCCTCCTCCCGCGCCGCCGGACGGTTGAGCAGCAAAAGGATGCGCCGGGCGGGCAGCGCGTCGGGAACGACTCCGCGATCATAGCGTGCCTGCGCCAGGGGATGGACGTTGCCATCGAGAGTGACCAGCCGGGTCTCGTCGATAGTCTCGCTAACCAGCCGCGCCGGAGGCGTCTCCGCATTCATCCGAGCGGAGGGCTCGAGCAGGACCAAGAGGACGGCGAGAAGCGGCAAAAGGTCCCTTTGCTTCATCGAGGAAACTCCGGGAGTGCCGCGCACGGGCTCCCGGCAGCGCAAGAAACCTGGCACGGCAAGAGCATCCAACGGACCCCGAATCCTGATGGCTGGCGGATTCGTGAACCAGCTATTAGACGTCAAAAAAGGGGCCGATACGCCATAGGCTTCTCGAACGCCAGGATCGGCGAGCCGCAAGGACATCTGACATGCTGGGGGAACGGGAAAGGGAAGAGTGGACTCAGGCTTCGAAGCGAGCGCATTTTGAGAACGCCATTTCGCCGATTGGACGCGAGCGCGTTTGTTTTTTGAAAGGGGGCGGCGTATACTGTTTTCTTTAGAAACTGTTGTGTAATACCCGATTTGGCGAGGCACACCAGTGGGCGAAAGCCCACTTTTTAGTTTCGGGTGTTGTCTGAATTGTCCAACGGTCAGCTAAGTTACTGGTTGCATGGCATTTGAGCTCGGTCCGGTACGCGAGATCGTGGAGCGGGTAGCAGCCTCCAGTGGGCTGGAAGTGATCGAAGTCGAAATGCGCGGCGCGGGGGCTAATCGCATGCTGCGCATCTTCATCGATAAGCCCGGGGGCGTGACCCACGAAGACTGTGCACAGCTCAGCCGCGAGGTCGGAACCATCCTCGACGTCGAGGACCTGGTTCCGGGCGGCTCCTATGTGCTTGAGGTTTCCTCACCGGGACTCGATCGAAAGTTGAGCCGACCGGCGGACTATCAGCGCTTCGTTGGCAGTCGCGTGAAACTAACCACGCGAAATCCGGTCAACGGGCAGCGGCACTTCGTGGGCCGGCTGGAGGGTTTTCAGGACGGAAGGGTCACGCTCGATCTCGATAGAGGACGCCAGAAAGCGGCGAACCCGGGCGCATCCAGGCTCGAAGTCGAGCTCGCCAACGTCGAGAAGGCAAATCTGATACCGGAGATTTGATGGCGGGGCCGTGATGCGGTTCCCCCGGTGCTCGAACGGAGCCCGGAGGAGGGTGACCGACCTAGGGAATTTGTATGGCAAGTGAGCTCTATAACACGATCGATGCTTTGAGCCGGGAAAAGGGAATCGATCCCCGGATTGTAGTCAGTGCGGTCGAGGACGCCATCGTGGTGGCCACCCGCAAATACTACAAGACGCAGGAGAATCTGCGCGCGGAGTTGGATAAGGACACGGGCAAAATCCGGGCGTTTGCAGTCAAGACTGTGGTCGAGAAGCCGGAGCAAGTGGAGGATCCGCTTCTGCAAGTCACCATCGAAGACGCCCGCAAGCTCGATCCGAACGCCGCGGTTGGAGGCGAACTACAAATCCCCAAGGTTACGGAAGGGATCCTCGGCCGTATCGCCGCACAGTTGGCCAAACAGGTGATCTTCCAGAAAGTCCGCGAGGCTGAGCGCGACACGGTTTATAACGAATACATCGGTCGCGTCGGCGAGATCGTCAACGCCACGGTCAAACGGATCGAGGGCCCCGAGATCATTTTTGACATCGGCAAAGCCGAGGCGCGCATGCCCCGCAAGGAACAGTCGCGGCTCGAGTCTTTTGCCGTGGGCGAGCGCGTGCGGGTAGTGATTGCCAGGGTGGAAAAGGCCTCGAAAGGGCCCGCGGTCGTGATCTCTCGTGCTGCACCCGAGCTGGTGCAGCACTTATTTCAGACGGAAGTTCCGGAGATCTATGACGGCACGGTCGTCATTCGCGCGATCGCGCGTGAAGCGGGCGAGCGTACGAAGATCGCGGTGATGTCCAAGGACAAGGACGTGGATGCCGTGGGTGCCTGCGTCGGAATGAAAGGTATGCGGGTGCAATCGATCATCCGCGAACTGCGAGGGGAGAAGATCGATATTATCGAATACCACGAGGATCCCGTAACCTTCGCCGAGAAGGCCTTGCAGCCGGCCAAAGTAAGTCGGGTGACCGTGCTTGATCCTAGCGAGAAGCACCTTGAGGTCGTGGTTGACGACAGTCAGCTTTCTCTCGCCATCGGGAAAAAGGGGCAAAACGTCCGCTTGGCAGCCAAACTGCTTGGCTGGAAGATCGATATCAAGAGCGAAGAAGAGAAGCGCCAGGAAGTGGAGCAGCAGATGTCGCAGTTGGTCGCACCCTCGACCACTCCCTTAGAGGACGTGCCCGGATTGGGTGAAGGCTTGATCGAAAAATTGAAGACCGCCGGCGTAACCACGGTAGAAGCTCTCGCGGACATGACTCCCGAGCAGCTGGAAGCTATCGAGGGAATCGGTCCGAAGACGGTCGAAAGGATTAGTTTGGCGGTCAGCGACTACTTCTCGAATCTGGAGGCCGCCGGCACGGCGGCCAGGGGAGAGGAGGCTCCTGCGGCGGAGGCGGATGCGGCGCCGGCTGGCCCTGCGACCGGCAGCGAGCCTGAGGGGGTGTCGGGCGAAACTCTCGAAACTGCCGGGGAAGTGGCAACGGCGGATTCTTTGGAAAGCGGTGATCGAACCGAGGCGCCTGCCGAGGAGCAAGCCTCCTCCGAGGCCGAAGGGAAGTAGACCGCGCCGGTCACTGCGGTAGCAAGAAACCGTGAGGTTGACATGTAGACTTAGCGGCAGAGGGTTGGAGGAGCAAACAGGAGAATGAGCAAGATTCGAATCAATGATCTAGCGAGGGAACTGGAGGTCAAGAGTAAAGCAATTCTCGATGTGCTTCCCGCGGTGGGTGTTACAGAGAAGAAAACTCACTCCAGCTCGCTCGAAGACCATGAAGCGGAGAAAGTGCGCGCACACTTCCGGGCTGCTCTGGGTGAGGCTCCCGCGGCAAGCAGGACAGGTCGCCCCAGCCGGCCTGGGAGCGATGAGATCAAGACGAAAATTGATCTCTCGCATATTTCGCGGCCGGGCGATGTTCTGAGCGCCATCCGCAAACAACAGGCTCCCGCGGCTCCGGTTCGTCCTCCGCTCACCCCGCCTCCGGTCGAAGCGGCCCCGGTTGTCCCCGCGGCCAAACCTCCCGTCGCTCCGCCAGTGCCACCTCGGCCCGTGGTGCCGACGGTAGTCCCGCGACCTGTTGCCCCGGTAGTGAGCGCACGGGTCGTGGCTCCTCCAGTGCCTCCGACGCCTCCGGCGGCGCCCGTACGTCCGCCGACGCCTCCAACTCCCCAGGTGATGCCGCCAGCTCCGGCTCCGCCGGTGGCGGAGTCTGTGCAGGCTGCCCCCCCTCCGCCCGCCGCAAGGCCACCGGCTCCTCCGATGGCTCCTCCACGGCCGGCAGCGCCTCCTCCGCGCATGATCGTGCCGCAGACCGGGCCTCGTCCGGTTTACCACGCTCCGGTTCGGCCCGCTTCGTCCCCGAGCGCGTCGGGAGCACCGGCGCGACCGGCTCCCGGGCGCCCTGTGCCTGGCCAACCGATCTTTCAACGTCCGCGCCCAGCGGCCGCAACTCCAGCCCGCATCCCTCTGCGTCCTGGAGAGCGCCGCCCCATGCACCCCACACGCCAATCGCCGAGCGGGTTGCGTCCGATCGGAGTGGGTCCGGGATTGCCACCGCCCGGTCCGACCCGTCCGGGTGGGCGTCCGGGCGCGCCTTCGCGCAGACCCGGCCAGCGGTACATTCCTCGAGGCGTCAAAGAAGGCCCAATGAAGGGCTTTGTTCCGCCTCCCCGGCTCACCTTGTCGAACGAGCCGCAGCCGATTACCCGCAGCATTACCATCACCGAGGGGATCAGCGTGAAGGACTTGGCCGAGAAGCTTGAAATTCGTGCCAAGGATCTGATCACCCGCCTGCTTGCCCGCGGCGTGTTTGCCACCATCAATCAAACCCTGGACGCGGAATTGGCCAGCGAGATGGCACGTTTCTTTGGCGCGGACACCAACGTGATCAGCTTTGAAGAACAGGCCGCCAAAGACAGCTCGGAGACCGGCGTCGGGCCGGAAGGCCCTGGGACCGAAGCCGCGCCACGTCCTCCTGTGGTCACGATCATGGGGCACGTGGACCACGGCAAGACAACCCTGCTCGACTCGATTCGGTCGACCGACGTAGCCGCCGGCGAAGCCGGCGGTATTACCCAGCACATCGGGGCCTACAAGGTTACCATCCAGGACCAGCAGTCTCCCGCCTATGGGCGCCAGATCGTGTTCCTCGATACCCCCGGCCATGAGGCCTTCACCCGTATGCGATCGCGCGGAGCGAAGGCTACCGACATCGTCGTGCTGGTGGTTGCCGCCGATGATGGGGTTATGCCGCAGACGCTCGAAGCCATTGATCACGCGCACGCGGCAGAAGTGCCTATCATCGTTGCGGTCAACAAAATTGATAAGCCGGATGCCTTGCCCGACCGGGTCAAGAAGCAGCTGGCGGATCGCGGGCTGATGCCGGAAGACTGGGGCGGAAGCACGGTCTTCGTGGATGTCTCGGCCAAACAAAAAACCAATCTCAACTTGCTGATGGAAATGATCTGCCTGGTCGCAGACCTGCAAGAGCTGAAAGCGAATGCGGATCGGCCGGCCACGGGCGTCGTTCTCGAAGCCAAACTCGATCGTGGGCGCGGTCCGGTGGCCACTGTGCTGGTGCAGAACGGCACGCTGCGTACGGGTGACAACTTCGTGGTCGGGAATGTGTACGGCAAAGTTCGCGCCATGCTGGACGATCGTGGAAACCCGTTGCAGGAAGCCCCTCCCTCGACACCAGTCGAGATTCTCGGCATCGAAGGACTACCCCAGGCTGGGGATCAGTTCGTCGTGGTTGCCGATCGAGACAAAGCACGAGGCATTTCCGACTATCGTGAGCAGAAGGCTCGGGAAGCTGCGCTGGCCAAGAGTTCGCGTGTGTCGCTCGAGGGTTTGGCTGAGCAGATGAAGACGGCCGGCACCAAGGAACTTAACATCATTCTCAAGGGCGACGTGCAAGGTTCGGTCGAGGTGTTGAGTGACCTGCTGGGAAAACTCTCCAACGAACGGGTTCGGCTCAAAGTGCTGCGCACCGGCGTAGGCGCGATTACCGAAAGCGATGTTCTGCTGGCCTCCGCCTCGAACGCTATCATCATTGGTTTCAGTGTTCGCCCGGAGCGCAAGGCCCAGGAGTTGGCCGAGCAGGAGAAAGTTGACATCCGCCTGCACTCGATCATTTACGAGCTACAGGATGAAATCAAGCGCGCGATGAGCGGTCTGCTCGAACCCACGGTCAAGGAAACCTATCAGGGACGCGCCGAGGTGCTCGAGACGTTCCGCATCCCCAAGGTGGGCACGGTCGCTGGCTGCAGGGTGGTCGATGGGTTGATCAAGCGCGACTCCGAGGTGCGGCTGCTGCGCGACAACGTGGTCATCTTCAAGGGCAAAATCGGATCCTTGCGGCGCTTCAAGGATGATGCCAGCGAGGTCCGGAACGGGATGGAGTGTGGTCTCTCGATCGCGAATTACGGTGACATCAAGGTCGGCGACGTGATCGAAGCCTTCGTAACCGAGAGGATCGCGGCGGAAGTCATTGCCTGAAGGCCACGGCCGTTCATTCCAAGTCATGCGGCCCTGCTGACTGCCAAGCGGACGGGGGCTGGCCTGTATGATTGCTTTCCTTACCCTCGAACTCAACATCGAAGCGGCCCAGTCGCTGAAAGACAAGCGGCAGATTGTACGCAGCTTGAAAGACCGTTTGCGGGCGCACTTTAATGTCTCCGTGGCGGAACTTGACGCGAATGGTTTGTGGAACCGCGCGACCATCGGGGTGGTGAGCATTTCAGATTCGCGCGATTATCTGGACGGGTTGATGAGGAACGTAGAACGACAGGCCGTGCGCATCGCCAACAACGGTGGCGCCGACATTGCGAACTCGTTCCTTGATTTTCTTTAGAATAGCTCCGAACTCGGAGTTTTCCCCAAGCCCTATTGGCGCGGCATCAGCGTCGTAAGGTTCCCTCCCTCAGCCAGGCCACTCCACCCCCGCCACTTCAGCCGGCAGCCCTGCGGATAGAAACGGAAGTACCCTGGCGGAACGTTTCGCGGACAGCCTCGAGGCGGATTTTCTGATATTCTCATGGGTTTTACTCCGAGGCGAAACACGGTGGAACGGCGCGGCCAGAAGTACCATCGGGAGAGGCTGGGGGAAGCCTTGCGCGAGGAAGTCGCGACCCTCCTCGAAGGCGAGCTGGGCGATCCGCGGATTGGCCTGGTGAGTGTCAGCCGGGTCGAATTGGCGGAGGATGCCCGCTCCGCACGGGTTTTCGTCGTGGTCGGAGGCACGGAAGAGGAGGCCGAACGAACCCTCGAAGGGTTGGCCTCGGCTGTGGGTTTCATCCGGCACGCGATCGCGGATCGCTTGCACCTGCGCCGCGCTCCGGAGCTGTTTTTTCAGTTGGATCGTTCGCCCGTGTACGAGGCCCGAATCAACGAACTCTTGAATCGGGTGAAGAAGCGCAACCCATAACTCGAGCGGAGGCATTTCGCCAGACATGTTGAAAGAGGTCCTGAAGCAGGTCGAGCAGCGGCAGCGGTTTCTGTTGACTTCGCACGCCCGCCCGGATGGGGACGCTATCGGCAGCGCACTGGCGTGCCGTCAGATCTTGCACCTCATGGGAAAGCAGGCCGAGGTGGTGTTGCGCGACGGCGTGCCACGAATCTATCAGCCATTGCCGTTTGCCGATGCCGTCGTGCGAGCCGAACGCGTGAACGAGGATTATGAAGCTGCCATTATCTTGGAATGCGACAGCATTCGGCGCACGCGCCTGGAGGGCCTGGAGAAGCAGTTTCTGATCAGCATCGATCATCACTTGAGCGGGCGCCCGTTCGCGCACGTGAACTGGATCGATCCCCAGGCTGTGGCTACGGCGGAGATGATTTACAAGCTGGCGCGTGAAGCCGGCGTGAGGATCTCTCCTGAGATTGCGACCTGCCTTTACACCGCGGTTCTCACCGATACCGGATCGTTCATGTTCGAAGGCACAAACGAGCACACGTTTGCTCTGGCGCGAGAACTGGTGCTGGCCGGCGCCGATCCTGCGCGTTGCGCTCGCAGCGTGTATTTCGGGCACTCCACGGCCAAAATGCGCCTGCTCGGAGCGGCTCTGTCCAATCTGCACCGCGAGGGTCCGCTCGCCTGGATTTGGGTCACCTGCGAACAAATGGAACGGGTGGGGGCGAAGGAGGAAGACTGCGAAGGCCTCGTGAACTATGCGCTTTCGATTCAGGATGTCGAGGTCGCGGCCTTCTTCCGCGAGTTGCCGGACGGACGGTTCCGGGTGAGTCTGCGCAGCAAGGGTCAGCTCAATGTTTCCGCCGTAGCCGAGCAATTAGGTGGGGGTGGTCACAAGTGTGCCAGCGGTTGCGCCGTGGATGGGCCTCTGCCTGTCGCCGTAGCCCGCGTGATCGCCCAGCTTCGCGTCCCTCCTTCCATACAATAGTTCTCCGGGACTGCCGTTCCTCTCGGCCTTTACAATCGGTGGTAGCGTGAATCACAGACGGCGAATCGATTGGCTTCTGCTGGTCGGCTTTTCGAGCTTTCTGTTTTTCTTCGGACTCGCGCACTTCGGCCTGGTGGGCGCTGACGAACCGCGCTACGCCGAGGTAGCACGGGAAATGCTGGCTCGGCGCGATTGGATCACGCCGGTTTTTGGCAACCAGCCCTGGTTCGAGAAGCCTCCCCTGTACTACTGGCAAGCGATGGTCGCCTACGGTGTTTTCGGAGTGAGCGATTGGGCGGCGCGATTGCCCTCGGCCGTGGATGCCACGCTGATGGTCATCGCGGTCTTCGTCTTCCTCGGAAAGTTCCATCCGGGTTTCCATCTGGATGGTGCGCTGATGACCGCCTCGGCGGCGGGAGTGATCGGCTTTGCCCGCGCCGCTGGGACGGACATGCCGCTGGCGGCTTCTTTCACCATCGCGCTGCTGGCCTGGTATGCCTGGTATCAAGGCGGTTTGAAACTCTACTTGGCGGGTTTTTATCTCGGCTTGGCCTTGGCCACGCTGGCCAAGGGACCGGTCGCCCCTATTCTGGCTGCCGCAATCCTCGTTGTCTTCGCCGGGCTAAGAAAAGACTACCGCCTCATTCGCCGAACCCTGTGGATTCCAGGAATCTTGCTGTTTTCCCTGATTGCCTTGCCCTGGTACGTGGTGGTCGAGATCCGGAATCCGGAGTTCTTCCGCGTATTCATTCTGGAGCACAACCTGTCGCGATTCGCTACCGATCTCTACCATCACCGGCAACCCTTCTGGTATTTCATTCCGGTCACTCTGTTAGGACTGGTGCCTTGGACGGTATTCGCGCTGGCAGCACTTGGAGAGGACATTCGGCGAACGTCGTGGTGGGTCGGAAGCTCCGAGATGGCTTCTTCCGAGCGAGCTCTGAGCCTGTTTCTGGCGGTCTGGCTGGTTGTGCCCGTGGTCTTTTTCTCCCTGTCCCAGTCAAAGCTCCCAGGCTACATTCTTCCGGCTTTGCCGGCGGGCGCATTGCTGGTGACCGAATACGTCGCCCGCTCGCTGGCTGTCGGTCATCGTCCGGCTATGGCACTGATCATCCTGCACTCGGTGCTGGCCGGGGCCACGGTGGTTCTGGCGATTGAGTACCGCGTGGTTGAGCATCGGCTGGGATGGAGCGTCCGAACGACGGCGATCTCCTGGATGTTCGCAGTCTTGCTCGCCGTCGGGATCACGATGACGCTTCGCTCTCGAGTCGGGCTTCGGGCCCTGCGTTTTGTCACCCTGGTTCCGGTCGTGCTTACGATCGCCATTGTCGTTCGTCTGGATGCGCCGGATCTGGACAGACGGCTTTCCGCCCGGCCGGTGGCAAGCGAGATTCGACAATTCGAGGCAAAAAGCTTGCCTATCGCCGTCCTCGGAGTTTCGCGAGAGCTGGAATACGGCCTGGCGTTTTATGGTCAGCAAACCATCGAGCGTTACGAGTCGGGACAGATCCCGGCTGCCGAGCATCTGCTGGTGGCGAGGCAAGGAAGTGAGACAGAGATCGGCAAACGAGCGACGGGGCGGCGGGTTGCGTACCTGGGAACTTTCGCTCCACAGCGTCTCGAGTACTACTGGGTAGCAGGCAAACAGGACCACTGACAGTGTTGGGCGCTCGGGGTTCGGCGCCCTAGGCGGTTGCTTTCGGGCTGGCTCAAGCTAAGATGAGATGAGGCGGGGATAGGAACGCCGATCCCCGCTCAGCAACTCCGGCGAGCACGCGATTCTCGACTCTCTCCGGAGTCATCCCCAGGGGGAATCTCCCTTGCCAAGCGCTTGAGGGTTAGCTTTTCGCATCTGAACATTTGCCTCTCGCCGCTGAAGCATCTACACTCGGCTTCGCGGCTGAATGGAGCGGATCCCATGGCGACGGTAGCCCGACAGGAGCTCCGAGTGGAGATTCTTGACCTCAGACATTTTTCCTCGGTAGACCTCCGTCCCGTACTGGATGAGGAAATCCGAATCTGGTCTCGACTGCTCTCCTGGGATTACACCGGATCGGCTGACATGATCCTGCGCTATGTCGATGCCAAGATTCTTCCTGGTTACGCGGCCATCGAGCGAGGTCGGGTTTTTGGCTATGCGTTTTTCGTGTACGAAGGGAGCAAAGGCGTCATCGGGGACCTTTTCGTCGCCGACAGTGATCGCCTGCCCAACCCACCGACAGTGGAGTCGCGGCTAATCACGCATGTCATCGAGACGCTGCAGCAGTCCCCGGGCATTCATCGCGTCGAGGCGCAGTTGCTGGCTCATGAGGCGGGAGCCGTCGCCCGGCCCTTTTTGGAACAAGGCTTTTCCCGCCACGCGCGGCTGTTCATGGTGCTAGCTCTCGAGGCGGCGGGGGAACCTCGGGTTCCCCTTGCGAAGGAAGTTGAGATCCGGCGCTGGTCGGAGCAGGACTATCAATCGGCAGCCGCCATCATCACCACCGCCTATCGTGGGCACGTCGATTCCAATATCAACGATCAATACCGCAGTCTCAGCGGCTCGCTGAGGTTTCTGAATAATATTGTGCGTTTCCCCGGATGTGGAGCCTTCGATCCCGAGTCCTCCTTCGTGGCTGTCGATAAGGGATCGCGAACCCTGATCGGCCTGATTCTATGTTCGCGAGTGCGCCACGACGTCGGCCACGTGACGCAAGTATGCGTGCTACCCGACTATCGTTCGCAGGGGATCGGAGAAGCCCTGCTGGCCGCGACGACACAAAATCTTCGCCGGCGTCAGTTTTCCCTGCTTTCCTTAACCGTGACCGAGGCCAATCGGCGGGCGGTGGAGCTCTATCTCCGCCTGGGATTTGATACCAGGCGCGTCTTCGATGCGTTTGTGTGGGAAGGCTAGCCGAGGCCTCCACATGATAGCGACGGCCGGCGGGCATCCGCCTGCCAGGAAACGGCTATCTCCGCAGCAGCCACATCAGCCACCCGGCGACAAAGACCCCGCCCAGGAACATGGCGAAGCAGTACAAGCCGTAGAGCAGCTGTTCCCGCGAGGTGTTGCGCTGCGTGATGCCAAATACGACCGAAGCGAAGACGGAGAACAGGAAGGCGGCGGAGAAATGAGAAAGGGCAAGGGTCACGGCTTTTTTCCAATCGCGATATGGTAGGCATCCGCCACGCTGATGAAATTCAGCAGTCCGGCGACGATCAGGTACTTGGTTCCATAATCGGCCGTGGCATGCGAGATGGGGCTTTGTCCCCAACCCGCCGCCTGGCTCAAGATGTACAGGCCGCCGGCGCCGACGTCCCCAATGAACCCCAGGATATCGAGAATGTCCCCCCCGTTTGGTTGGTAAACGTGTCCTTGCATGAGCAGGCCGAGAACAAACATGATGCCGATCGAAGCCATCAGCAACAAGCCGCGGATCCAGCGCCGCTGAATGAGATGCCCCGCCCCGGGAACGAGCCAACCGATCGCGGGGGCCAGCACCGACATCTTAGAGATGGGTTGCGCGGGTGACTTGGCGGTGGTTTCTACGACTTCATTCTTGCCTGTAGGGTTCGCCATTCAGATCAGTACAATCTCTCTTTGAATTTTACCTGTTACTTCGGCACCGTGGTTCCCGACCAGCACGTTGACCTCGCTGCGAACCCCAAATTCCGGTAGATAGACGCCGGGTTCGATGGAAAAACAGGAATTCGGCAGGATGCGACGCTCATCGTGGATTTCCAGATCGTCCATGTTGGCCCCATTGGCATGGACCTCGGTGCCGATCGAGTGGCCGGTGCGGTGGATAAAGTAATCACCCAAGCCTGCTTTTTTAATCTGATCTCGCACCACCCGATCCACTTCCCATCCGGCGATGGCCTTCCCGCTGGCAACCGCCTCCTCGACGGTTCGGACCCCGGCATCGCGGGCATCCCGCACCACCCGGAAGACGTCTCGCATACGATCCGACGGGGTTCTCCCTACGAATCCTGTCCAGGTGATGTCGTAATAAACAGCCCCAGGCTTGTCCTGCTTGCCCCAGATATCGAGCAGGACAAAATCTCCTTCCCGGATGGGGGCGGAAGAATCCGGGCTGGGTGCGTAGTGTGGATTCGCGCTGTTCACGTTCACGGCCACGACCGGGGGATCGTCGGTGACCAGCTTCTCGCGCCGGAAAGCCTCGAGCAGCCATTGCTGCATGGCGTGCTCGCTCGTGCCCCCACGGCGCACTCGACCTCCCACTTCCGCGAAAGCCTCGGCCGTGATGGCATCAATCGCGTCGCGGGCGGCAAAATGGGAGCGGATCTGCTCTTCCGTCCAGGTAGCCTCGAACTCAGCCACCAGATCAGCGGCGCTGACCACGTTCTTACCCAGGCCGCGGATCAATTCGACCGTGCCCGCGTCCACCATGGAGACGGTGAAGACCAGGTTATTGGGTGAGTATTGCATCGCGATATCGCGATAAGGCGCGAGCAGCAGCTTGCTCTGATCGAACAGTTCCTGCCAGCCGGCGTACTGGAGCTTCTTGCCGGGAAGGCTGTCCAGATGGCCACTTTCAATTCTGTGCACCAGCTTGACCGGTTCACCCTCGGCCGGAATGAGGTAATACCAGCGCCGTGTCACCATCAAGTCCTGCGGCAAGCCCAGCACCCGGTAGGCGATTGGATCGCGATGATGGTGATCATAGAAAAGCCAGGCGTCGATATTACGCACACCAAGCGCTGACTGAATGGCCGCAAGATTCATGGATAAACCATTCTAAACAACCCTAACGATTTGAGCGAATCGAGGGACCTCCGATGGCCCGGCAACCCGAGACCGTTCCCCTTGCGACTGCGACCGTTCGAGCTCAGAGCAGCATGCCGGCAATGGAGGCAGAAATCAGATTGGCCATGGTCCCGGCGAACATGGCGCGAAATCCGAGCTGAGCCAGTTCGCCGCGCTTATTGGGCGCCAGCGCTCCGATTCCTCCGATCTGAATGCCGATCGAACTCAGGTTGGCAAAACCGCACAGTGCGAAGGTTGCGATGGTAAACGAGCGCGGGTCAAGAGAGGCTCGCTGCGGTCCCAGCATCGAAAAAGCCACCAATTCGTTCAGCGCCATGCGGGTGCCCAGCAGGTTGCCAATGGCCGGGCAGTCGTGCCAGGGAATTCCGATGACCCAAGCGATGGGGGCGAAGAGGGTCCCGAAGATCTTTTCGAGGCTGGTAGGAAAGGCCGAGAATCCGAGGTGCGCCAGCAGGGTATGAATTCCGCTCAAAATGCCGTTGGTTAATGCGATCAGCGCCAGAAACGAGATCAGCATTGCGGCAATGTTGAGCGCCAGATGCAAGCCGTCGGTGGTGCCGCGCGCGATCGCGCCCAGCAGGTTTTCTTTGTGTTCTCGCTCGACCTCCTCGGCGCTCATAACCAGCTTCCCGGCGGTTTTCGGCTGTTCGGTCTCGGGCACCAGCATCTTCGAGATCAGGATGGTGCCGGGAGCGGTCATAATCACGGCGCTCAGCAGATGTTTGGGTTCGATGCCGAAGGCGATATAGGCCGCCATGATTCCCCCGGAAACGTGGGCCATGCCGCTGGTCATGACCGTCATGAGTTCGGAACGGGTCATATCAGGCAGAAAGGGGCGTATGGTCAGAGGGGCTTCGGTTTGACCCATGAAGACGCTGGCGGCGACGTTGAGCGACTCTGCCCCGCTCGCGCCCAGGAAACGAGTCATGACGCGGGCAGCCTGGCGCACGATGAACTGCATGATTCCGTAGTGATAGAGCACGGCAAAAAACGCCGCAATGAAAATCACCGTCGGCAGCACCTGAAAGGCGAAATAGAAGCCCAGGTGGGAGCCCTGTTTCCCTAAGTCGCCGAAGACGAAGGAGGATCCGGCAAACGCATAACTGAGCAATCGGTTGACCGCGTCGCCCGCCATTTGAAACAGGACGCGCCCAAATGCCGCCTTGAGCACAAACACGGCGAAGGCAAATTGCAAGCCCAGCCCCCACAGCACGGTCCGGAGGCGGATGGCCCGGCGGTTGGTGGAGAAAACAAATGCCAGGCCTAACATCGAGAGAATGCCGAGAATCCCGGTGAGCCGGCCCATTCAGTTTCCTCCTGATCCTTGGATCACGCGATGCACCAGGGGCCTAGGTTCCGCAGGAGGCGCATCGGAGATTTGGTAGCTTTCCTCGATCAATTGCCGGGCGCGCGAGGCGCGCGACTCGGAATTGTAGTGCACGGTCGAAAGCGGCTCGTTACGGCTCACTCGATCCCCCAGCTTCTTATGCAGGACGATTCCGACCGACGGGTCCACGGCGTCCTCCTTCCGTTCGCGACCGCCACCCAGAACCCCACAAGCCGTGCCGATGGCTTCGCATGCAATCGCTGTGACGTAACCCTGTGCGCGACTGAGAACCTCCAGGCTGCGACTCGACCGCGGCAGTTTGCCCGGCTGATCGATGACGGAAGGGTCTCCGCCTTGCAGTTCGACCATCTCGCGAAACTTTTCGAGCGCACGCCCGGAGTCGATCATTTGACCGGCGGTCTTCCGCGCCGCGGGCAAGGAATCACAGGCCCCGCCCAGCACGAACATCCAGGCAGCAAGTTCGAGGCACAGGTGGCGGAGATCACTCGGGCCGCCGCCATTCATAACCTCGAGGGCTTCGGCAACCTCGAGCGCATTGCCAACCTTTTGTCCGAGGGGCTGGTCCATGTTCGTGATCAACGCCACCACGGTTTTCCCCATACATTCCCCGGTCTCCACCATCAGTTCGGCGAGAAGCTCCGCCTGCTCTTCGCTCTTCATGAAGGCGCCGCAGCCGGTTTTCACGTCGAGCAGCAAGGCATCGATGCCTTCCGCCAGCTTCTTGCTCATGATGGATGCGCAGATCAGGTAGGGACTTTCGACCGTTCCCGTGACATCGCGCAGGGCGTATAGCTTGCGGTCGGCGGGCGCAATCTCCTCGGTTTGCCCCATCATCGAACAACCGCAAGCGCGGAGGACTGAACGGAATTCTGCGACCGACAGGTGCACCTTGAATCCGGGGATGGATTCCAGCTTGTCGAGCGTTCCACCCGTGTGTCCCAGCCCGCGGCCGCTAATCATGGGCACGAGCAGGCCGCCGGCTGCCACCAGCGGCGCCAGCACCAGCGAAGTTTTGTCGCCCACGCCGCCAGTCGAGTGCTTGTCCACCTTCTTGGGGGAGAACTCCGAGAGATCGAGCACCTCGCCCGAGCGCAGCATCACCTCGGTCAGGGCAGCCGTCTCCGGCCGTGTGAATCCGCGCAGGACGCCAGCCATCAGCCAGGCAGAGACCTGATAATCAGGGATGTCACCCCGGGTGTAGCCCTTAATCAACCGCTCAATTTCCGCCGGCGATAATTCGTGTCCATCGCGCTTCTTGCGTATGATGTCGACCACCCGGGCCGGAACCGCGGGGGTGCTGGCAGCGAAGTTATTCACGGAAGCGGAATCCTTCAGGAAGAAGTTGGCGAATGGAAGCCTGCTTCCAACCCTTCTCCGTGGGGAACAGGACGACGGCTTGCGGACCAAACTCGTAGATGACTTGCCGGCAGGCACCGCAGGGGGAACAAGCGACTCCTTGATCATTCACCACGGCTATGGCCCGGATCTCGAGTCGGCCGGAATGAGCAATGGCGCTGAAGATGGCCGTCCGCTCGGCACAATTGGTGATTCCGTAGGAGGCGTTCTCGACGTTGCAGCCGACGAATACCTCACCCTTCGTGGTCAGCAGGGCGGCGCCCACTCGGAAGCGGGAATAGGGTGCGTAGGCGTGATCGATAACCCGGCGGGCGGCGGCGAGCAACTGCTTACGTTGCTGGCTCGATAGCTGATTCTTGGGCATTCGGAAACCGCGCCTGATTGTAAACCTTCAGAGCGCATTTCACTAAGCCGTCCTCGCCGGGGGAAACCGGGTTTTCCCGAACCGCCTGGCCGGTTTCTAGATCCCGGCAAAGAGTGCCGCCAGTTTCTGCTCGTCGAGTTTTCCCTCGGTGCGCACTCCGGTGCAGATGTCGAGTCCGAATGGGCCGACCTCCTCGATCGCCTGGCGCGCATTGCCGGCGTGGATGCCCCCCGCCAGAAAGATCGGAACCTCCACCTGTTCGCGAATCTTTCGGCTCACCTTCCAATCGTGCTGGCGTCCGGTCCCACCCAGTTGCTTGACCGCGAGTGAGGGGTTGCCTGAGTCGAGCAGAATTGCAGCGACGGAGGGCTCGACAGCCAGGGCTTCGTCGAGCGATTCGGGGCCAGTCACGTGAATCACCTGTACAATCGCAATTCCCGGCAAGCTTCGCTTCAGATCGAGGTAAGAACCCCGGGTGAGGCGATCGCAAATCTGTAGAGTATTGGTCCCGCAACAACGTTGTTGGCGAACGATGTTGCCAACGTCCTGCTCAGAAGTCAGCAGAAACGTTGCAATCGGGGGCGGTACCTTGGCCGCGATCTGGGCGATGGCGGGCTCAGAAATTATGCCCGGCCCGCTGGGCATATGGGATACAAGCCCCAAGGCTGACGCGCCGTAACGGATTGCCGTGCGTGCCTCGTCAAGATCGCGGATACAGCAGATTTTGACGCGAGGTTTCGCGAGCGCGTGCATGGTTCCAAACTATCCGATGGAGCAGGCAGGCAGCAACCGCACCGAGCCTGGTCAAGAAGTTTATGAGCGCAAGGGTGGCCGGCAGCCGCAAGTCCGATGGCCGGTGCTCAAGCCAGGCCCCGCCTGGCTGAAGAAGCGAAAGTCCTTATTCTGCCGGTGGTTGGCGCAACGTCCTAGTTCTGCACCTTGACAAATGTTCCAGCTGGATGCCAAACTCCTGGCCCACCGAGCCCGAAGGCTTCGATCAGCCCAATTTGGCGCGTTGCCGAATCGGCTCTGAGCGACAAGCCCGGGTCCCACAAATCAATTCGTGATGCTCATAGTCAGGTTCCTAACGTGAAGATCACGACGCTGTAAAGTTCGCTGAGAACAGGGCGGTCCTGTAGTTGATCGCCCTCGTCCATGGAGGGACAATGTCCAGAAAAACATTCAGATGTCAGAACTTTGCCCTAAGCCTTGTGCTGGTTAGTTCCATGCTTGGAACGGCTCCGATCGCCTATTCGGCCAGCGGCGGCCAGCGCATCACGAATAATACGCCTCCATTCGTCCTAACCGCCCCCAAAGCCCCTGAGCCGGTGGACCAATCCCAGACCATAGAGGTAACGCTTTGGCTGAATCTCCACAATCGGCAAAAACTGGATTCGCTGGCGCAGGACCTATACGATCCCCGTTCGCCGAATTATCGGGAATGGGTGAGTTTCTCTCAAATCGCTGCCGACTACGGTCCCACGGCGGAAGAAGCCAAGACGGTGAAGGAGTTTCTGTCCGCTCACGACCTGACCATCGTGCTGGCCGATCCTAACAACTTCTTCGTCCGGGCACGAGGCACCATCGCCCAGGTTTCTAAGGCATTCCAGGTTGAAATCAGCAACTTCAAGGTGATGGGAAAGGTAGTGCGCGCCAACACAACAGATCCTTATATCGAGGGTGCGGCGGGTGCTTTGGTGCATCTCGTTTCGGGACTTAGCAATCAGCAATCCGAGATTGCTCCCATTCAGAGGTACACTCCCGCATCGCGCACGTCTTCGGGCGAATCGCCCGCTGCGGCTCCATCCACTTCGCCAGTAGGTTCTTTTTTCGCTTCGGATTGCTTCCATGGTCCGACGACGGATGTCCTTACTACCAACGGCGGACTCCCGGCTGCTACTTACACCGGCAACTTGTATGACAGTACAAACATCGGCGGCTGCGGATACACTCCGCCTGAAATCTACACGGCTTACAACCTTTCCGCGCTGTACAAGCAAGGCTATGACGGGAAGGGCCAAACCATCGTCATTTTCGAAATCTGCAATACGGCTACGATCCAGTCCGATGCGAACGCGTTCTCGGCGCAGTTTGGCTTGCCGGCTCTTACCTCAGCCAACTTCAGCGTCATCGACTATCCGGTTCCGGCCCCCTGCGACTACCCGTCGATCGAGGAGAGTCTCGATGTGGAATGGGCGCATGCCATCGCGCCAGGCGCCAACATCGTTGTCCTGGTGACGCCTAATGTACCCGATTCCGGGTTTCCGCAGGACATCGACGTCGCCCTCCTCTACGCCCTCAGTAATCATTTGGGCAATGTAATGTCGTTCAGTTATGGGCTGCCAGAGATCTTCATCGCACCCGCCGACCTCGAGCAGACCAACCTTCTCACCCAGCTTGCAGCTATCTCCGGCGTTTCGGCGAACTTCGCTTCCGGAGATGACGGCGATTACACGGAATTCGGAATCCCTGCCACGGTCTTGTATCCGGCATCTACGCAATACGGGACCGCAGTGGGTGGCATTTCTCTCGCGTTGAATAGCAG
>DASPVG010000148.1:0-16598 GCA_035622455.1 Terriglobales bacterium | reverse complement strand
ATGAACTCCCAGGGACGTACGGAGCCCGAGAGGGTCAGATCATGGTCGGCTCAAACGCTGCACTACCGGATGCGACTAGCAATCAGGCGCATAAGAAGAAAGCCTGACCTCGGCGCTGGGCGGGACCGGTCCAACGATGCTTCGGTCCGCGTTTTGCACTCCCTGGCTGCGAGATGTGCCTTAAAGGCCTGTCAAGCCATTTCAAAAAGTAACCGTAGCTAATGCTGTCGAGACATTTCAGAAGTAACTCGACAGGTTGCAAATCCCTTCGTGGTGCTCCAGAATGAAGCGCGCATTCTAACATGACTGGAAACGTGAGTTTGGCAGTGAGCACAGGAGCCGCAATGAAATATTGGAAGCATCTTCGTCTTCGAACCTTGCTGGCAGCAAGCGTAGTACTGGATGTTTACCTTCTGTTTCATTCCTTAGTCGCCCTATCCCAGCCGCAAGCACAAATGGGAAGGGATCAAGCGCTGGAGGCATTCGCGGCCCTGCAACCGATTGATGTGCATGTGCACATCTTTAAAACAGATCCCTCATTTCAGGCCTTGCTCGAACGCTTGCACCTAACGGTGATGGACATTTTGGTGATGGATGACACGCAGTCTTATCGCAAGCAGCTTGAGCCCCAGATCACGGATGCAATGGCGCTCGTGCGCTCGAGCCATGGTCACGTCGCTCTGTGCACAACCTTTGATCCGTACAAGTTCGCTGACCCGTCCTTTGACGTCGATGCGGTCAAACAAATCGACCGAGACTTTTCCCAGGGCGCCGTAGCGGTAAAGATCTGGAAGAACATCGGGATGGAAATCAAGAATCCCGACGGCAAGTTCATCCTGCCTGACGATCCGAAATTCGCACCGATCTATCGGGATATTGCACAGCATGGCAAGACGCTCATGACGCATGTCGCGGAACCAGATGTCGCATGGGGCCCACCCGACCCATCCGATCCCTCCTGGTCCTATTACCAGGAAAATCCGCAGTGGTTCCTGTACAACAAACCAGGTTTTCCTTCTAAACGGCAGATCCTCGACGCACGGGACCGCGTCTTAGCTGAAAATCCGCAACTTCGCATGGTTGGAGTGCACTTGGGAAGCATGGAGAAAAATCTAGACGAGATCGCAGCCCACTTCGATCGCTACCCGAACTTCGCGATTGACACGGCGGCTCGGATGGAATACCTGATGATAGCGCCCCCCGCTAAAGTGCGCTCCTTTCTGATCAAGTACCAAGATCGCGTGTTATATGGAACCGACCTGGATATAGTCGCCACTGCGAATGTCCGAGAATCACTGGAGGAGTGGCAATCCACCTACATGCGCGACTGGAAGTTCTTGGCAACGAGTCAGACCGTCGATTACGCAGGAAAGAAGGTGCAAGGCCTCGAGCTGCCAACCCCGGTATTGCAAAAAATATTTCGCAGCAATGCTCTTCATTGGATTCCTGGACTGTGATTCCTACTTTCGCTTGTGTCTGCGGTGCCCCGGCTAATTTTCCGGAATTGCTAAAGCCGGCCGTGAAACGCCCGGACGTCACAATAGGAATAGGATTGAGAACCAGAGACTTAGAACGATTCACCTCGGAAGAATGCTGACTCGAAGGAACTGTGCGAAACCCGGCATAACTCATGGCACGTTGGTGGAACACTCTGGCACGGACGGGCTATTCCCAGGGGGCTGAGGAATGACTTACTTTCATAGGTGAGCAGTTCTGGGGGAGGGCTGCCCGGGCGTCCGTTGACTCATAGAGTCTGGACGCCCGTTTTATTTTTGCTGGTCTATTATCGCATCCTAACCGCTCGCTCACTCACGTCACTTCTGCTTCAGGCAACGATTGCACGAAAAGTGGGCCCAGCCCCACCAACAAGGCTGAATGTTGGCAATGCCAATCGAATCGGAAAAGAAAATGTGGAAGAATTGATAGTCCGATGAAGTTGGTCTCGGTTTCCTGAAGGACCCTTCGGTCGATTAGGCTAGTCGAACCAGATCGCCTTTTACGTTAGCGATGGTATGTGCCCATCAATTCGGCTTTGGCCAAAATGTGTCCTTGCATCGCCTGATCTAGCTCCTTTCGACTGGCCCCGGGTTTCAGGCCTACTTTCTTGTCCAGTGCGTAGACCCGAAAGAAGTATCGGTGTGGTTTGCCGGGAGGCGGGCACGGACCGCCATAGCCTATTTGGCGAAAGTCGTTGCGACCTTGGCGTCCTCCTATGGGAGGTTGCTCCACTTTCGCAATGCCTTCCGGCAGAGCCTTGGTTTCAGCGGGCAAATCGAACAAAACCCAGTGAATCCAGGTCCCTACCGGAGCATCCGGATCGTCCGCAATGAGCGCCAGACTCTGGGTTCCAGTAGGGGGTGGGGTGAACTGAAGCTCGGGAGAGACATCGGCACCATCGCAAGTGAACTTCTTCGGTATGGACGCGCCATTCTGAAAGCCCGGACTGGTTACAGCGAATGCCATAGTTTGCGCCTCCCTAGCCGTACCTGTACGATTCTTTGCGATTCCAACTGAGAATGGCGGGAGCAGAGACGCAGCCAAAAGCGCGATTATCCACCTACGCTTCGGCTGACACGCCAGCCTAAAGGTCATCTACACATTAAAGCATTAGTAGGTCGAAATGGTGAAGTTGACCGTGATGCGAGCTTCGGTCTCGACCGGAGCCCCGTGTTCAATATACGGCTTGAAGCGCCATTGTCGAACCGCCTCACGGGCGGCGGTAGCCAGAATGTTTGGTCCGGCAAGAACGTGTAATTCCTCAATATTGCCGGTCCGATCGATGAGCGCTTCGAGGACTACCGCTCCTTGAACCTTCATCTGCTTTGCCAGAAGCGGGTAGTCAGGCTTTACCGACCGCGTGACTCTTTCGGCTGTTGCGGGTGAGAGGCTGACTCGGGCCTCTGCATTCTCGGTTATGGCGGGGCTTGGTGGGGCTTCGACAGCCGGGGTTTTCCCGTCAAATGCTGCGGAAGCGCTCGACTGCATGTCCACCTTGACTGAATTGTTAGTGGTTGACAACGGTCGATGCTGGTTACCGGCCTGAACCTCGACTTCCAAGGGCAGCAGAATGGTACGATTGGTCGTGGTAACCACGGGTCCGTCCGCAGAAGCCTGCGAACTCTCTACCGGAGCCGGCGCCGGGGCGGCCTGGGCGACCTGGGCTGGAGCCACTTGCGCTGGGGCGACTCGAGCTGGGTGGTGGGAGACCCGGTTTTTCGTCTTCTTGGCCTTGGACGCTACACTCGGCGGCGCGGCCGGCTTAGAAACAGGCGCGGCCTGGAGTTGGGGATTCGTAGCGGTGGTCGGAGTGGGCGTCGCCGTCATGGCGGTCACCGTCGGGGCAGTCGCGGGTGCCGATTCCACCGGCTCGGAGTCGACAGACTGGTCCGAAGTAAACCAAAATTCGCGATCCTTAAAGAGCAGTACCGCTAGGGCGACAACCAGAAGACCGAGGGCGATTAGCATACGCCGACGTTGTCGCTGTTCAATGGTCATATGAATCGGGCCAGATCTAAGCTCGAGATTGCTTTCTGTCGCGGGCATGGCGCACTCCTCGTCCACGGGGGCGGGTTGCCACAGTATGCCTCGAAAGCACCCGCACATGCCAGGGGTTTTAACCCCACTGAAGTGCCATTCCACTGCCTTTTAGTGCCATTGAATCCAACCCATGTTCAGCTGCTCGAACATACGGCTCTTATGGATTCGCCGTCAAAGAGACCGCGAGTTCGAGGGTCTGGGAGCCAATTTCAAGTCGCAAAGCGATCAGGTCCTCTTTTACTCCTTCCCCGAAAATTGCCCTGCCAGACATAAAAGCTCCAAGGGTCGCCGAGATACTCAAGCTCAAGGATAAGGCTTTATACCAAGACAAGGGAAGGGGACTGTCGGGAAGCTAAGACTGCCGTAGGCGCGAGATTCGACCGCACTTGGCCGTGTCCCGACAAGGGCAGTCCTATGCTTGCCAGTCCTTACCATTTTTGCAAAGTCGCATCTAAGCTCTAGGGAAGGCCGACGGGTGTTTTTCATCAGGGTGACCTGACGAAAACGGTATAATCGAACCTGTTGAAAATGGGAGGACAGTAAAGTTATGGACCCGCATGCAGGTCTCTGGGGGCACCTGAAGGCGAATCGGCCTGCTTATAGCCTTACGATCGTGGCTACTTTGGCCATCGGTATTCTGACCGGAACCATCATCTCCAGGGGGGTTCGGGGTCAGGAGAATAAGAAGAGCGCAGATGGTCCGGCTCCGCTGAGCGTTCCCTCCCCCACGCAGCTCTCAAATCAGTTCTCGCAGATTGCCAAGGAACTGGAACCTTCGGTGGTGAATATCAACACCGAATCCGTTATCAAGAACCCGCCCCACCGGCGTCGCAATCCGGGAGGGGACGATCAGAATCCTTTCGACGATTTCTTCGACCGGTTCTTCGGAGGTTCTCCTCGACCCCCGAGGGAGACATCTCTCGGGTCCGGAGTTATCGTGGACACGAAGGGGTACATCGTCACCAACCGACACGTGGTTGAAAAAGCCGACCGCATCAAGGTGGTCTTGCAAGGGGATACCCCCAATGTAACCCACGAAGCCAGAGTTGTCGGTACGGACGAGGAAACAGACTTGGCGGTGATTAAGATCGACGTCGATAAGTCTTTGCCGGTCGCCAAGCTTGGCAACTCCGACAGCATGCAGGTGGGGGACTGGGTTCTGGCGGTGGGTAGCCCATTCGGATTAGAGGAAACGGTCACAGCCGGCATTGTTTCGGCCAAGGGCCGCAACATAGTCCCCCAACGTCAATTCCAGTCGTTCATTCAAACCGATGCGGCCATTAATCCCGGTAATTCCGGAGGACCGCTGGTCAATATGGCAGGGGAGGTCATCGGTATTAACACTGCAATTCTCACGGACACCAACGCTTACGCTGGAGTAGGCTTCGCCTTGCCGTCCAACACTGTGGTCAGTGTTTATAACCAGCTTATTAGCCCAGACCATCGTGTTTCTCGCGGTTCGATTGGAATTGAGTTTCCACCACAGCAGAATCCTGCGATTACCCGGGTTTACGCCGGGGGCAACGACGGAGTGACCATTGGACGCGTTCTTCCTCATACTCCGGCTGAAGCGGCGGGACTGAAGGTCGGAGACACGATTGTTTCGGTCGACGGCAAGCCGGTGAAGAACGGAGATGATCTTGTTTCTTATATTGCCAGTCGCAAACCCGGGACAAAGTTAGCGATCGGGTTTATCCGGGACGGCAAACAACAACAGACCAGCGTAACCGTTGCCGATCGCGCCAAATTGCTCGGGACGCGTCTGGGTGAGGAAGAGGAAGGCAGTGAGGAAGCCTCGCCTAAGACCGGCAAACTGGGGTTATCCGTGGGCGCTGTGACCAACGAAATGGCTGAGCATTTTGATATTCCGGCGGGTAAGGGCGTGGTTGTGCACGATGTGAAACCAGGCTCGTTCGCCGATGACCTGGGCGTCGTCCCCGGCGACGTGATTCTGGAGATCAACAAACAGCCGGTGAATGCGGAAGAGGATTTCGACCGCATCGCATCGGGCCTGAAGAGCGGGCAGGATGTAGTCTTCCTCATCCGTGAACTTCGCACCGGACGCGATGGCGGCACGAATTTTTTGGCCGGTACACTTCCGTAACCGGGCATGCAACCTTGGAGACTGGCGGGCTCAGGATGGAATCCCGCATCATACTGAGACGTGTGGAGCCAGTCTCTTGGCTTTTTGAGGTGAACTCTGTCTGACACCGGCTTTCGGAAAATGTTGCTTTTAGGCGCTCTGGCGCTTACGGCGTTGCTCTCCCAGGCCGACACGAGTCAATCTTCCCCAAAGAGCACCGCCTCGTCGACCCCTGCTCACCACAAAGCCTCGCAGAAGCATAAGAAGTCTCATAAGACGGCGAGCTCACATCAGCGGGGACAACAGAAAATCGATTCGCAACGGGCGAGGCAGATTCAGGAGGCCCTGATCCGCGAGCACTATCTTTCAGGAACAGCTTCGGGCGTCTGGGATAGTGCCACAGCGGATGCGATGGAGAGGTATCAGGCCGACAATGGCTGGCAGTCAAAAACCACACCCGACTCGCGTGCGCTCATCAAACTAGGGCTGGGACCGGATCACGAACACTTGCTCAATCCGGAGAGCGCCATGACCTCTCAACCGGCTCCGCACAGCGTTCCCTCATCCTCCACGACCCCTGAGGCATCGAGCACGCCGCCGCAAAGATAACTTGACGTCGCAGCTTGCGAAGACAGATACGGTTTCCGGCCGGCCGCTGCAGCTCTTTCTTAGGCTGAAACAGAACGGGCAGATTCTCGCCGAACCGAGCGCTTCTTTTTTGGGCCTTTGGATGCAGGGCCATGCTTGGCGGAAGCCGGCGTTCCCGCCTTTAAATCTGCGCCGAGCGCAGTACCGTCCGGCGAGCCAAGTCCGCTGGCCGCATCCCATCCCGGTCCCGCATCGTAACCAACGTTCTTGAATTGCTGATAACTGACGCGATTGTTTCCCACGGTAATGTCATGCAATGCTCCAGACCCGGAGGCAAGGGCATAGAGCTGTGGATTCACAAATCCGACTCGTCCGTTCAGCTTCTGGTTAATGAGAGCAATCAGCGCGGCCCATAACGGAGCCACGGCGCTGGTCCCCCCTACCTGCTCTTTTTGCCCGTCCACGAGAATGTCGTAACCCGTGTCCGGATCGCCGTCGCCGGTAACATCGGGAACGCCCCGGCCTTTGAATCCCGCTGGGTTCGGAGCTGTGGGCACATTCGCTTGCTGCTGATAGTCCGGCAGGGAAAACACCCCGCTTACGCCCCCACCGCCCGCTCCGAACGAGCCGTCAGGTCCGGCATCGGGGGATACATCAGCCTGGTTCTGGTTCCACACGGACTCGGCTGAAATAGCGTCATTTGCGGTTATGAGGTGGGTTCCGCCACAGGAAAGCGCAAACGGGCTTGACGAAGGAAAATCCACATGCGCTTTGCCGTCCCACATTCTTGGCCCCGCGTCGGCTGCACCGTTGTCCCCGGCCGCAACACACACGGTGATTCCCAGCAAAGCCGCCGCTTGCAGCTCCTTATCAAACTGTACTTGGAAGCCGTTGGTCGGTATCTGTTCCGGGCCACCCCAACTTATGGAAATTACTGAAGGGTTATTTTCAGAATCCTGGACTGCTTTCGTCAGCGCGTCCAGAAAACCGTTGGAGGCGGCATCATTGGGTGCGAAGTACACCACGAACTTTGCGCCCGGAGCTGCCGCGCCAGCCACTTCGATGTCGAGAACAACCTCGGTATCGGCGCTACTGGCGCTGCTTGGCGCGTTCGTGCCACCGTCCACCGACACGGGGATGACCGTGGGTGCGTTGAGTCCGAGGCTCGAAAAGTAAGTGTCTAGGTCCGACGGTCGATAGCCGCCGCCTAACTCGATAATGCCGATTGTTTGCCCGGAGCCGTCAAGTGCAGCGGGGAAATTGTAGATTTTTGCGACCTCTGCCGCGGTGAACAGACGGGCATTGCCTGCCGCGCGAGGGCGTGAACCATGCCGCCTGGCAACGGGGCGGTTGTCCAGACCAAAAACTCCTTCCACCACGGGCGCGAGCTCGGCAGGAATCTGCACCGGCCCCGTGCGCCCCCGATAGGTTCCTTGCGGATACGCGTAAATTTGAAGAGACACTCTGAAGGCACGATTGAAATCGGCGACGGAGCCCGAAAGGATGACGCTGCGCCGCGAAGCACTTTCCCGAACCACGCTGAGGTTGTGTTGCTTCGCAAACTTGCTCACCAGGGCCAGATCCTTGGCATCAGCTCCGTAGCGTTCCTCATATTGCGCATGGGTCAGTTGCTTCAAGGGAACACTCGAGAGCTTCAACATGTCCTGTGCTCTAGGCAAAGCATTCTTGGGACGAATGCGAACCGTTACCTCAAGTCGCTCATCGGGTGGAGCAGGGGCGACGACGTGCGCGCCGGGCAGAGGTTGCTTTTCGCTTCCCGGAATAGAAGTCATCCTTTTCGAAGCCATCGTCTATCCTCCTGTTTCTGCAGCTCTTCATACTCTACGCCTAACGGTGGGCAGATCAGTCTGCAGAGTCGAGCAGAGAACACGTGAGTTATTCGCAGCGCAAGGCGACCATGGGATCGACCTGGGTCGCGCGACGGGCGGGAATCCAGCACGCCACCAAGCCTACGGCGGCTAGCAGAACCGTTACCACCAAGTACGTAGTAGCGTCGGTTGGGCTCACGCCCATGAACAGCTTGCTGAGGCCGCGGGTCAGTCCACAGGCTGCCAGCAGACCTGCAAGCACGCCGGCACTTACGAGTGAGAGGCCCTGGCGCGAAATGAGCATCAGGATGTCGCTCCGCGCAGCGCCCAAAGCCATGCGAACACCGATCTCATGGGTGCGCTGCGCCGCGCCACAGGAAACCACGGCGTAGGTGCCTACCACGGCAAGCAGCAAGCCTAGGATTCCCAGGACGCCGGCCAGGGAAGCCGCCAGACGAAAAACGAAGAAGCCGGCGAGCCCCTGCACGATTTGCTCCATGGTGGCAGCGTCGATAATAGGTATATCCGGCGCCAGGCGGCGGATTTCGCGCTGCACCACAGGAATCATCGGTCCGGGCGGGCCGGAAGTTCGGACCACGACCGCGGCCGCCGAGTCATAGTTTTGCGCAAGTGGCAGATAGAAGTATGACCGTGGGTCGGGAGAAATAAC
This sequence comes from Terriglobales bacterium, assembly GCA_035622455.1. Lineage (GTDB taxonomy): Bacteria > Acidobacteriota > Terriglobia > Terriglobales > Acidobacteriaceae > JAFAGX01. Next base: position 7,891 of record DASPVG010000148.1, on the reverse strand, counting down.
CCACCAGTACTGCCCGTCCGCCACCACGCCCACGACTTCGACGAAGGGCCCGCCGGCGCTCTTCATGCTGAAGCGCTTCCCAACCGCATCCTGGGAAGGCCAGAACCGCCTGGCCATGGTCTGGTTAATGATCGCCACCAAGGGCGCCGTCTCATTGTCAGAATCGCTGAAGTTGCGACCACGAAGAAGGGGAACTCGCATGGCCGTGAGGTAGGCGGGATCGACGCTATTAAAGGAGATCTGTGGCAGCTCCTGATCAGGAGCGAGCGGCTGGCCTTCCACGTAAACCGGGCCGCTCTCGCTAGGATAAGACATCGGCACGGTGCGGGCCAGGCCTGCCGATTCTACCCCGGGCAGTGCCCCAACCTGGCGCAAAAGCTCGCGATAGAAGCTCGTGGTTCGGGCCGGGCCATATCCGACCTGGTGCGGGTCGAGCATGACCCGAAGCACATGATTGGGATCGAACCCCAGAAACATGTGCTCGACGTGATTCAGACTGCGCGCAAAGAGGCCGGCGACGATCAGCAACATGAGCGAACCTGCCACCTGGGCGACCACCAGTGAACTCGCCACCCGACGGCGGCCCGGCGCAGCTTGGGCAGTATGTCCACCTTCATGCAGCACGGTGTTCAGATCGGTGCGCCCCGCCCGCAGCGCAGGCCATACGCCAATGACGGCGCCGGTGATTACTGCGGCGGCCATGGAATAAGTGAATACCCTCCAGTCGAAACTGCAGTCCATTCGGAAAGCGAAGCCGGCGGAGCTCGTTGTAATGGGGCGAAGAAGACGCCCCGCGGCCAAAACTGCAAGTTTCCCCAGAACTGCGCCAGAAATGCCACCGAGAAGAGCCAGGGCCAGGCTCTCGGTAAACATTTGCCGGATCAGTCGCGATCGGCTGGCTCCAATCGCGGCACGGATGGCAAGTTCCCCCTGGCGGGCTGTGGCGCGGGCAAGAAGAATGTTGGCGACATTCATGCAGGCCAGCAGCAACACCAGAGTCGGCAGAACCAAAAACAGCCCGGCGATGATCGGGACAAAACTGGAGACCAGGGGTGCTGGCCTCGCCAGGTGCTCTGGAATAACTCGCACTGCCAGCCCCTTATCGGTCGTGGGATATTGGGCTGCCAGGCGCCTGGCGACCACGTCTACCGAACTCTGCGCTCGAGCTGGGCTGATGCCCGGCTTCAACCTGGCAAAAAGCATCAGTGAGTGATCGCCGCGGTCGGACCAGAAGCCACTAGTATCTTCCTCCATGCTCAGTGGCAGATAGCCGTCCATATCGAAGGCGAACAGCAACCCATGAAAATCAGGCGGTACAACGCCAACGATGGTTGCGGGCTCGCCATCCACTTTGACGTGTGCGCCCACGACCGCGGGGTCACCTCCGAATTGCTTCTGCCAGAACGCATATCCCAGGACCAGCTTGAGCTCTTCACCTGCTTTTTCACCCTCACCGGGTAGAAACAGCCGGCCCAGCAACGGCTTTACTCCCAGCCCGCGAAAGTAATTACCAGTAACGGCGCTGTAAGCGAATTGGACGGGCATGCCATTGGCAGCGCTAAGGCCCGCCGAACCGCTGTCATAGCCCAATACCTCTGAGAACACATCGGTCTGATTGCGAAAATCGATCATGTCCAGATAAGAAATTCGAGATCCCCCGGACTCTTCCCCGGCTTCCTTGGCCAGGTCTACGATTTGTTCAGGGTGGGGAACAGGGAGGGGACGCAGGAGCCAGCCGTTCAGCACGCTGAAAATACTGCTGTTGACACCGATCCCGAGGGCCAGAGTGATTACAACGATGGCAGTGAGACCGGGCGCCTTGCCGAGCATGCGCAGAGCGTAGCGCCCATCCTGCAGCATGGAGTGCACCAAGATATCTCTCGAGGCAAACGCCTAGGCGGGCGAATCGGAATTGAAGGTATCGGCGACGACTTTCCAGCTTCCGTCCGCCTGTTTCACGAAGACCGTCAGATACTTTCCCTTGTCGGTCTTGGGCATCTTCGTCTTCGGGTCGGTCATGGTCAAGACGTAGGTACCCTGAGAATAGACCATGTCCCCACCTTTAGAGGCCATCGCCCGCGTGGATTGGAAAGTCAAAGAAAAATTTGGATCGCTCAACATCGGTGCCACAGCTGCCCTGATGGCAGCCTTTCCGTTTAGGATCTCGGCCCCGGGATACAGCCCGCTTCCATCTTCCGTAAAATAACTCACCCACTTGTCGGGATCCTTAGTGGCGATGTCTTTGACCCAGGCGGTCTCCACATCCTTGACCGCCTGCAGGTCGGCGGCCCGCGTGTCGGGAGGTGGAGCGGAAATATTCGAACAGCCAGCACCCAGCAGCGCAAGCGCCAGGTATGCAATCAGCAACATGTTACGCAGCATCGTTTCTCTCCATTGCGCGCGCGAACAGTATAGCCGAGCTTTTCATCGAATCGAGCGGGCCACTTCGAGAACTGCCCTGTGCATTGGCTGCACCGATCGATTTGAAGCCGCATCCGTCTGAGGAGTAGAGTGACGCTCATCCGTCTCTGGATTTGTTGCTGACGGCGGATTGTTCCGGGAGGCTCGGACACACAGTTGTTGGTTCGGCTCTCCGGACAATCGGGTATTTCCCAGATGAACTGCTCGGACTCCCCCCGGTCTCGACGGGTGCAAGATGCCAGCCGCCGTCGCTTTTTCAAGATGGCTGCCCTCGCGGGCGGCGGTGCGTTGATCGGGGCCGCAGGCCTGAACGAAGCATTCCCCAAGGTCTGGCCTGAACCCATGGCATTTGAGTCGAACCCAAGTTTCTGGGCGAGATGTCAGCCGTCTCAAAATTCGCCCCTGCGAGACGACGTCACGGTCGATGTCGCCATCATCGGTGGTGGCTTTACCGGACTTTCCTCAGCATATTACATTCGCACCCTCTCGCCGCACAGACGGGTCATCGTTCTCGAAGCCAAAGGTTGTGGGAACGGAGCTTCGGGACGGAATGGCGCCATGGTGTTGACGATGACGGCTGACCGTTACATGAAGTTCGGTTCGGCTCCGGCAATGGATAAGAAGATCTATGACTTAACCGTCACGAACATTGGGAGACTGTCGAACCTCAGTGCCGCGACTGGTATTGACTGCGAGTTGGAGACCAATGGGGCTTTGCAGCTGCTAAACACCGACGAGGACATTCGAGCCGCAAAGACCTATGTACGGCAAGCGAGGTTGCTAGGTATGCCGGTCGAATTCTGGGAGCAGCAGCAGTTGGTTAACGCGATCGGCACGGATGTCTATGCGGGGGCGTTCTTCGATCCCAACGGCGGGCACATTCACCCCATGAAGCTCGTGCACGTGCTCAAGGCAGCCGCGGAAGGTGTCGGCGCTGAGATTTACGAAAACACCATTGTCATGAACATTAGGGAGGGCTCCGAGCACGTTCTTCATACCAGCGAAGGGTACAGCGTAAAAGCAAGGTCTTTAGTATTGGCCACGAATGCATTCACTTCCCGGTTGGGGTATCTGCGCAACTCGATCCTGCCCGTCCGCGAATACGTGGCCATGACGCGACCCCTCAGCGAGCAACAACTGGCCGAGATCGGATGGCAGAAGCGAGTACCATTCAACGACAGCCGCACCGAAGTCTATTATCTGGGGCTGACGCAGGACAATCGCATTCACATCGGCGGAGGCAGTCCCAGCTACCGCTTCAATAGCGGTCCGGACGATCCCGGAGCTGGCGCCTCTCACTTTTCACAACTGCGGCGCGAGCTCATTCGACTCTATCCTAAGCTGGATGGCGTCGAGTTCGAGTTGGGATGGAACGGTGTCGTCGATTGGTCTCTCGACGCATCCCCCTCGGTGGGACGAACGGGAAGGCATAACAACATCTTTTACGGGATCGGCTACAGCGGTCATGGCGTGAATTTGAGCTCGGTCTTCGGGAGCATTATTGCTGATTTGGAGGCAGGCCGAGAGGACCGATGGAAAGACTATCCCTTCGTGAATGCCAGCCTGGACTACATTCCGAATGAACCTCTACGTTGGCTCGCTGCCCAATCAGGGCTGGCCTGGTATCGCATAACGGGGTCTTAGACATTCGGCTGCGCTTTCACTGCGAGGGCACGCTGTGGTCAAAGCACGGCCCACCACATCCTTTTCGTTTTCGGTTATTGGCAGCGGGGATTTGGCGGGGCTTTCCGCACTAACCGGAATTAACCCGCTTGTTGACCGGCCTGCGGTTTGGTGTGACGGCGTACGATCCAATGACATTTGCCTCCGTTGCCCGCCGCCCTCCTGATCTTGGTTGCGCGTGCAGCATGCTACATTCCCGCTCGCCGCGCGATGCTCGTCAACCCGATGGTGGCGCTGCGGCACGAATAAGTCTTTTCCTTGTCATTCCTCTGAACCGTGGCTACTACCGTAGTGGTTCTGACTAACCGTCAGCCGGGTTGGTATGATTGTTTGCCCGTCCGGTTTCCTCAACCCTGCTCACGAATCCATCCGCTCGCCGTCAACCCAGTGATGAGGTCTTTGATCCGTTGCGCTTCCTAGCACATCTTCTCTCCGTCGCTTGGACAATCGTAATCGGCACTGTTGTCTTGGTCGCACAACAACCATCGGTACGACGGCTCGACGGCAGCAAAATCTCATCTTCGCAGATCGACAGTGTTGTTACACGGTTCATAACGGCGGCCCGTGTGACGGGCGCCGGCATCGCAATTTGGAACGACGATCGAGTTGTGTACCTCAAAGCTTACGGTGTCAGGGATATGGAAAGGCAACTGCCGCTGACTCCAGATTCCGTGATGACGGCTGCATCCTTGACCAAACCTGCTTTTGCCACGATGGTCATGCAACTGGTCGAGGAGCGCATCATTGCGCTTGATAAGCCGGTCTATGAATATTTGCCGAAACCTCTTCCGGAGTATGAGGCCTATAAAGACCTCGCCGATGATCCGCGATACAAACAAATCACGATGCGCATGCTGCTCGCCCACACGAGCGGGTTTCCAAACTGGCGCTGGGCCATGGATGACAAGAAGCTGAGAATTCACTTCACGCCGGGTTCACGTTTTGCCTATTCGGGAGAGGGCATCGATCTGGCGCAGATGGTCGTGGAGGCGGTCACCAAGAAGTCCATCAATGAGCTCATGAACGAACGGATCTTTCAACCCTTGGGTATGGTGCGTACCGCTATGATCTCAGAACAGCGCTTCGAGGATGATCAGGCAAATCGCTATGATGAACAGGAAAAAGCGCTAGGTTTGGAACAGCGGCGAAAGGGCGACGCGGCGGGATCCATGCAGACGACATTGCGGGATTATGCGCGCTTCGTCGAAGCCGTGTTAAGCGCCGCGATTCTCGACCAGAAGGATCGAGAGCTGATGCTGAGCCCTCAGATTCAGATTATGTCAAAGCGCGAATTCCCCTCACTTTCAAGCGAAACGACGACGGATAATCAAGCCATTCATCTCAGCTACGGACTGGGCTGGGGCCTTTATTGGACGCCTTACGGCAAAGCCTTCTTCAAAGAAGGGCATGACGAGGGCTGGCGTCATTACGTCGTCTGCTTCGACCAACCTAAGGCCGCAATGCTCATTATGACGAACAGCTCGAATGGAGAGGATATTTATGGCGGCCTGCTCGAAAGGCTGCTGGGAGACGCATTCACGCCGCTCGAATGGGAAGGATTCAAACCTTTAGCCGGGGTTGGTCCGGACCATCCGAATGTCCGCGAATGAGGGCGGGTTTCGTGGGACCTCATCCCCCGCTCAGCGGATCAGCCGGAAATTGGGAACCAATCGCTTCTACTCGCGGGCGTTGTGCCCTTCGCGACGATTCCAGCAATTGGAATCTCCAAAAGGTCAGGAAGATTGGCCTTTCAGATCGAAGCGGGATTTGTAGCCACCCGCCGTGAGCGCAACCGTTTCGAGCCACAGCGCGCTCATCAATTCCGATGATTTGCGCAACGCCGTGCGATCGTCACCAGGATTCGAAAGCACACGCTCCAGGCGGAGTGTGAAGTCGCGTGGTCGCAATCGAAACTGGTCGATGAGCCGGCGGGCGTACTTGTCACTGACGAAGTACTCTCTGTTCATCGCGAAAAGCGCCTGTACCAGGAACTGTGCCACACGAGTCAGACAACCCACAGTATTGTAAACATCGGCCGAATTAGCAAAAGTCCGGCAGAACTGCAGACTGAACTCGGCCCCCCACAAGCTGTCTTGAACAATCCGGTTTTTCAGCGGCTCCGGGTATTCGGCGACAGATTTCTTGAGCCGGGCTATTTCGCCCTCCGGGTCATAAAGAGGCACACAGATCAGAGTCTCCCCGAAGTAAACCACGCTGCGGAATCCGTACGGCGGCTGTTGATCGTAGTGATGGCGCCAAATGCCTTGTCGTCCTTCTTCAATCACTCCTTGAACTTGGTCCAGGTTCCTGTAGAGAAAGTCCACTTTGCCCCCGGGCGTCTGGATCCAGGCACCGCCGTTCACCCACGGTCCCCACTCGTACAACCCGGTGACGATCGGGACTGATCCGACCGTGGCAATCCTCTCTGCAATCGATCGCACTTGATCCACCGAGCAGGGGGATGCCTGCCGGTAGTAAATGCCGATATCGATGTCGGAGTCGGGGTGCGCGAAGCCGCGAGCGTAGGATCCACCCAGTACAACGGCAACAACGTTGGACACGTTTTCAAGAGCTTTGGCGGTCACGTTGAGCGTTCCGAGCTTGTCCGCTGGCATGTTCAGCGATAAATTGAGCACGTGAGAATTATCGCTCCCAGGGTATTCGGCGGGCCAGCGGAAAGCCGATAGATGATGGCGACTATAGGCCAGAACTTGCTCGTCGTTGCCGCGACGGTGATCGGGTCCCTGCTGTTTCTAGCCGGACTGAACCGTGTCTGGCCGCAGGAGAAGCGCCGCACCTATAACGACCTGATCGGTTGGCAACTCAGCATTCTGGGCACGACCTACGCTGTCATCCTTGGCTTCATGCTCTACACGGTGTGGACAACTTATGCCGAGGCCGACCTGAATGTAGATCTTGAGGCCAACGCGGTAATGAATGTCTACCGCCTGGCTGACGGACTTTCGGAGCCGCAGCACACCCAGCTGCAGAGGTTGGCGCTCGCGTATGTTGACGCCGTCGTGAACCACGACTGGCCGCAGATGGCCGGAAGCGAAGCGCCGCAACAGAGCGTCGGGATCAACACCGAGATGTGGAAGACCGTGATGTCCGCCCGGGCGGGATCGCCGACCGAGCAGATCGCCGAGGAGCATGCCCTCGCGGAATTAAGCGCCTTGAATCAACACCGCTTGACGCGGTTGTTGCAGAGCACAACCCGGCTCCCCAACGTGCTTTGGTGCGTGCTTTTAGTTGGCGGCTGTCTAACCATCATTGCCGCCTGCACGTTGGGTGTCGAAAATGTGAAGCTTCACATGCTGCAAGTCTTTTCCTTTTCCTTGCTCATCTCGCTGTCGCTGGTAGCGATTGCCGACATCCATCGCCCCTTTCAGGGTCTGATCCATGTCAGGGACGACGCCTTCCGACGGGCCGAGCGCACCATGCAAGCTCGCTAATCGGCTCTTCAGAATGACCGACCCGTGCAAGGGAAGCCACCCCGGAGCCAGGTGCTCCATCAGATAATTGGCCGAGCTATTTGAGCCCATCATATAATTGCCCGCGCCGGTATGACATCCGAGGCGCGACTACCGGCACGTTCGGTCGTGCCTTTGCACCTAAAACAGCCGCGACCCCAACGGACCTTACGCCTGCACGAGGCCATTCGACAAGTTGCTACGGGAAGGAAGTGCATGAACACTCTGCTCTCTCCGAAGTGTCTTCTCCTCGCACTGATCGCGACCACGGCGATTGCAACCGGTGCGCCAGCACAGAACGCATCTCCCATCATGAC
>DASPVG010000147.1:0-18095 GCA_035622455.1 Terriglobales bacterium | reverse complement strand
GAGCCATGCTGATTACCGCCGACCATGGCAATGCCGAGATGATGGTCGATCCTGTCAGCCGAGGCCCGCACACCGCGCACACCACCAATCCGGTTCAGTTGATTGTCGTTTCCGAGAACAGCCAACAATTCACCCTGAAGCCGAACGGATCACTGCGCGACATCTCGCCGACCTTGTTAGGGATGCTCGGCATTCCGAAACCCAAGGAGATGACCGGGCAGGACCTGCGGGCCATGAAGCAAGCCTAGAGCGCTTCGCCTGGCCAACCCATGTTTGTCGAGACTCGCGCCCATGGCAGCAAGCCCCAGGGCTGCGGGCGGGTGATCGATTCTACATTCGAGGTAGGGCGCGTGCCCAAAATCAAGCGGGACTCGGAGCCGAGATCGAGCGGATGAAACAGGGCAAGGCTAGGCGGACCGGGTCATCGCGGTGAGCTGTTCCCCGGCGGGAACACTGGCTATGACCACCGTGCCCCTTTCGGTTGAATACACCTCGAGCTTGCCTCCGAGTTGGCGCATACGCTCGTTCATACCGCGTAGTCCGACCCCTAAGGAACCCATCCAATCCTCGTTCGACGGCTCCAAGAGCCTGGGTGGAATTCCTTTTCCCATATCCTCGACCTCCAACCAAGCGGTTCCGTCCTCCCTGGCGAGTCGAATCGTGGCCGTCGAACTTCCGGAGTGCCGATGGACATTCGTTAAGCTCTCCTGCAGGATGCGAAACAGCGCCAACTCCACCTCGGTTGGCAGACGGCCGAAATCAGGATCGACTTCGAACGTGGTCTGGATATTGCTGCGCTTGGAAAACCCGTCAAGGTACCAGGGTATGGCCGATTTCAGTCCCATTTCTTCCAGCATGGGAGGATAGAGGAGATAAGAAATGGTGCGTACCTCTTTAATTGCCTCATCGGCCAGCCGGGCGCATTGGGCAACGTCGCGGGCGGCTCCGTTGGGGCTGGCCTTGAGGATCGATTCCAGGGAATCGAGGTTCATCTTTAACACCGCCAGGTACTGGCCCAAGCTGTCATGCAAATCTCTGCCAATGCGTCTCCGCTCCTCGTCCTGCATGCGTAGCAGGCGAAGCGAAAGGCCACGGAGCGATCTTTCGGAAATAGCCAATCTTTTCTCGGCCGACTTCTTTTCGGCCACTTCGCTTGCCAGCTCCGTATTGGCTTGCTCGAGCGCTTCCTGGCTTCGCATTCTTTCCGTAAAATCCCGGGTAACGTTTGTGAAACCGATCACCGTACCTTGCTCGTCTCGCGTCGCCGTGATGATGACATTGGCCCAGAACTGGGACCCGTCCTTGCGGACACGCCAGCCTTCGTCCTCGATCCTGCCCTCCTTGCTTGCCAGCGCCAGCTCCCATTGGGGCTTGCCATCTTCGACATCTTCCACCGGATAGAAGCAGGAAAAGTTTCGGCCGAGAATCTCCGACGCGGCGTAGCCCTTCAGTCGCTCGGCGCCCCGGTTCCAAGTGCTGACATTTCCCTCCGCATCGAGCACCATAATCGCGTAATCCCCGACCGCCTCGACAAATAGCCGAAACCGTTCCTCACTTCGGCGCAGGTCGGCTTCGCGCAAATAGGCGTCGCGCACCGTCTGTTCTGTCTCCTCTCGCGCTCGCAGTTCGGCACTCAACAAGCGGTAGTAGAGGTACAGCAGCATGAGTGCCAAGAAGAAACTTGAAATCACGACCGTCGTGGCCAGCAGAAACCGCTGCTGAGCGGCTTTCGTTCTCTGCCCAAGAAGGCGGGTTTCCTCCACCCTGATAGCTTGGGCAGCCGCTGCGCCTTCGGAACCGGTACCCAGGTTCTGGCGCAGGAGAACCGGCAGGTCCAGTGATTGTCCCTGCTGCTTCTGTCCTATCGAATCCTCCCACGCGCCCAGACGCGCGTTGGTGATGGTTTCGAGGCGGTCACCAGCTTCGCGTTGGGCAGGATGATCGCTGGTGAGCACCCGCAGGGTTTGCATGCGATCGTGGACTTTGGCGACTTTCGCTTGGTACTCCGCCAAAATGGAATCGTCGCCCGACATCAGGTAGCTCATTCTTAAGCGTGATGCATCATTGATCGTGGCCTCGAGGTCGCCCAGAACGGCACGTATTTCTTGCGTATGATTCACCCATCGTTCGCTGGCCCTGAAATAGGAAAAGGAGAGGTAGGTGGCGAACCCACAGAAGCCAAGCAGAGCTATGGCCAGTATGAATAAAGTGCGCGCTTTTGCCCGCTGCGACATTGTGTCCAGTTGGGTGGTCCTTGCCATTGAGTACAAGGGCGAGAAAGGAGAGCGAACACGACCATCTTACCAGTTGCTCACAGACTTGCAAGCGGTCAACGCGTTCATGGAAGCAACTGATCAACATCGGAACCTTGCTTCGAACATTCTCCGCGACGCCTCGGCTGTCGCCCCATTGTCGCACCTCCGTCTTTGTCATTCTGAGATGGTCAGGATTCGATCGTGTGCTTGAAAAAACGCGATCGCCTCTCGGCCGACGATCCGAGCGCCTCGTGGTACGGTACTCTAACTCCCCGACAAGCCATCTCGCCCTAAACTTTGCGCTCCGACTCGCAAAAAAGCTACGCCTTCGAGCTGAAAGCATCACTTGGCCGCACGCGGTTCGAGAACACCAAGATCTAGGGTTTATAGACCTAGCGCGCTCATTCCGGTCTCTCCCGAACCGACCTCGCGTTCAACGAGTCGAGCACTCAGACCGAACGACGGCTGCAATCTTTCGCGCCACCGGAATCATCACTTTTTAGCGTCTCGGACAGGCTAGAAATAACAGGGATTTGCATTTGGCGCGGGGGCTTGCCACTCCCGTATGGGCGGGTTCAGACACCTTGAGGGACAGCCGGCGGCCTTCTGCCGAGGCCCTTCTGGCAGAGCGAAGGGCCTTTTTGTGGGCAAGAAGTCTTCAGCATCGCGTACGTGATACGGGCAAGCTTCCAGCCAGCGGAGAGTAACTTCGCGGAATCTCTTTCGTTATCTTGCACACAAAGCTGGCTTAGTGTGATATCGGAGCAGCCGAGATTAGCGTTCTCCGGAAGTGCATGGAACCATCGATTCCTAACGAAACCTCCCGGCCGGGGCTGGGTGGATCAAGATTCAAGAGCCTGAGATGCCAGATCATGCTGTATGCATTTCAGACGACGGCATTCGTCTGGGCTCTGGTCGTGTGCCTTCGCACGGTGGACCTAGGGTGGAACGCGTTCGCCGGGATCGGCCTTGGCATGTTTGGGGCGATTCCGATTTCATGCCTGGGAATCCGCATCCATTCTCGACAATCCAAGTGCTGAACTTGGGCGGCCACGAACCAGGAAGCGGTGCGGCAGTCATGCCGCTTCGCCAGCAGCCCGACAAACATGCTCGCAGCTCGAGCAAAAGCTCCGATCGCAATGCTGGCACACAAATTCATGGACTTCGCATAACGCCCGACCGCAGGCTGCACACACGCTGCAGGCATCAGTTCCACAACGCTCAGGACGAGCACTTCGGCGCGGGTTGCCGACGGTGGCCTCACACCGGCGCTCTGGCTCCGCTCGTACGCTCATCGGACCTCCAGGGCCGCAATCCTTAGCGCCACAACTCTGCTCCCGAAATTCTGAGTCGGCAATCGGGTAGTTACGTTATGCTTTGGTGGTAACTGTGCATAGGAATCGAATGGATCAGCGGGGTCGAGATTGGGACCGATCGGAGAACGGCCGGTAAGCTTTCACACCCACTTTGTGCATCGCACCCGTGTTTCAAACCATCTGAAGTAAAACGTGTCCCGGGCCAGTTCGGGAGGGGTGACTTTCTATGGATTTTACCGTCCAATGCCAAAAGGAGAAGGTCCGGTGAAGTCGGAGTGTTTACCCTTTAGCGGCATGCCCCATGTCAGCCGCTTGTTTAGCGATTTCCTCTATGACTACCCTCGGGTCCAATCCTTCTATCGACGCTCCCCACACATCACGGAATGGCTAAAAGAGGAAGCCTCCTCGATCCGGTACACGACAAGGAACCGGCAGGCGGTTTCCGAGATTCTCGAGCGTCAGAACAAATCCTGGGAGGCCTCGGCGCAGACACTGACCAACCTCGCGCGCTTGCGTGGGGGCGCCGCTGCGGTTGTGACTGGACAGCAGGTGGGCTTGTTCGGTGGCCCCTTGTTTTCGATTTATAAGGCGCTTACCGCCATCAAACTGGCTCAGGTAGCCACGGAAATGGGCGTCGATAGTGTTCCCGTTTTCTGGTTGGCGACCGAAGACCATGATTTGGCGGAGGTCAATCGGGTCTCGATCCCCGGGCCGGATGGTTCTCTCGAAACTCTGGCCGCATCGGTCGAAGGCCTGGCGGATGCACCGGTGGGAATGCTCCGGTTCGGCGCCCAGATTGGCACGCTTCTAGAGCAGGCGACGACTTCGCTAGGCGAGTCCCAGGCGGCCCAAGCTTTGCGCCACAGCTACCGTCCGGGTGAAACTTTCGGCAGCGCATTCGCTCGGTTGTTCGCTCTCCTGTTTGCGGAATGGGGCGTGATTCTGTTGGACGCTTCGGATTCGGAACTTCACCAACTCGCCGAGCCGATTTATCGCGAAGCGGTTCTGCGCAATGCGGAATTGCACGACGCTCTCGTGGCACGCGGCAAAGAATTGGAAGCCTCCGGATACCATCAGCAGGTGAAGGTGACCCCTTCCTCGACGCTCCTGTTTACCTTGAACAACGGGGCGCGAGTTCCCCTGCAGCGCGATCCGGACGGGACCAGCGGCAGCTTTGAGATCGGGAAGGAACGGATTCCCCAGGAGGAGCTGTTGGCTCGGATTCGGGCCGCGCCTCACCATTTCAGCGGTAACGTACTGCTGCGGCCTGTGGTCGAAGATTTCTTGCTGCCGACCCTCGCCTACACGGGAGGAGCCGCCGAAATCGCGTACTTTGCCCAAGCCGGCGTGGTGCATGAGATGCTCCTGGGGAGGACAACCCCGATTGTGCCGCGTTTCTCCGCGACCCTGGTCGAATCAAAGCCAAGGCGCCTTCTCGACCAGTACCGTTTGAATCTGCCCGATCTGTTTCACAGTCCTGAGCAGTTGCGCGAGACGCTCGCGGCCCACGCGCTTCCCGCGGAATTGCAATCGGCATTTGAAAATGCCGCGACCTCCCTCCAGCATTCGTTGTCGGCGATTCGCGACGCTCTCGGCCGCCTGGATCGGACTTTGCTGGACGCGGCAGAAAATGCGGCCGCAAAAATGCAACACCAGCTCGACGGTTTGCGCGCCCGTGCAGCTCGCGCCGAATTACGCCAAGCCGAGGTTGTCAGGCGGCACGGTGAAGTGCTGAGCTACGCCCTCTATCCTCACCAGACACTGCAGGAACGGGAGCTGGCAGGCGTTTATTTCCTGGCGCGTCATGGGACGGAACTTCTGCGCGCCCTCTACGATGCCATTCGCACCGATTGCCTGGATCATCAGGTGATCTCGCTCTAGCCGGAAAGCGTCGGGTGGCCCAGTCAGAACCGCTCATCAACGGCGGGTTCGAAGCGTGGCTTCCAGCTCCTCGAGCGACTCCACGCGCGGCAGGCTTCGACCCCGGTACGCTCCTGAGACATCGAATAGTATGGCCTTCATACCGGCGCGGGTCGCGCCCAGATAGTCCACTGAATAGACGTCCCCGACATACAGACTGTGCCTGGCATCGATACCGAGGGAGCCCAGGGCCGCCTCAAAGATGGCGGGATCAGGCTTCTCATATCCTACCTCTCCTGAATCGGTGATTGACTGAAAGCAGTCGGCGATGCCACAGCGTTCGAGTACCCCGGCGATCCTGCCGTCTGCGTTCGAAATCACACCCAGAGGATAGTTTTCTCCAATGCGTTCGAGTGCTTCGCGGGTTCCCGGGCGGATGTCGCACCAGTTGGCGGAAATGCGGGTTGCCTCGACCAGGGAATCGAGGATGGCACTGTCCTCGACGCCAAGACCTGCGAGTAAGTGGGAATAAAACAGAAACCAGAAGCCATGGTCGACCAGGCCATCGCGCTCGATGAGATCGTCGAACTCTTTCTTCGTGGCGCGCTCAATTTCGTGCCAGCGCGCCCGGCTCGAGGCTAGCTTCGGCGGATCGAGGGGCGCCAGAATACGGTCGTGGTCGGGGAAGAGAAGCGTGTTACCGACATCGAAAAAGACAGCTTTGAGTTCACTTGGCATTCCTTCCCATCTTCGCACACTTCTCAAAATCCGCGAGGGCCGCGGGCAGACTCGAGCGCGTATGAGTTACGGGAAGGGCAGCCGGCTAGGGGGTCTCTTCGTCTCGCTTCTTGCCGTAGCGCAAGGCCAGGCCTACGCCGATTGTCATGAATCCAAGAGGAGGTACGAGCAAGACCAGAATTCCACGGCTGATGGCGCGCTGCCCATCCTTGGTCGTTCCCACCGTGCTCTGGTAACACATAGCGCAGCCCTGAGCCAGGGCAGGAGCGGCCCATAGCGTGATTCCCAATGCGAATAAAGCCAGGCGTCGTTTCATCGTACCCCCAGCTGGAGAATGCGGAAGGCATCGGCAAAAAACACGCACATGAAGCAGAGGCAGGCAACCACGGCCGTCATCATTACCCACTTCATGGATCGAGCTTCGTACTTCAAGTGCATGAAGTAACCGATGATCAGCGCAGACTTGATGATGGAAAGAACCATCAGTGCTTGCAGCATCTGGACGGGCTGGAAGACCTGCCGATAGGCGAGAACGACTTCGACCGCGGTGAGGAGCAGCAGCACCCCCCAAACCCAGAAATACTGGGCCTTGCTCTCATCATGATGTGCGTCAACGGTGTGCATTTTGAAGTGCTCTCCCTAGTCGATCGACATTCCTTTCGATGCTTGTCCGGTCCGGTTCATCCCGTGACCCGCGTCGACATTAAGTACACCAAGGGGAAGATGAACATCCAGACCAGATCTACGAAATGCCAATAAAGCCCGGCAATCTCCACGTCGTGGGCATCGTAGTCCTTGGGTTTTAGAAAAAGAATCATGGCGGCGACTACCGTCCCGAGGAGAAGCACGTGAATCCCCGTGTGGAACACGTTATCCGCAGGAGTCAGCAGCCAGCCGGCCAGCCAGAGCACCAACAGAATCGGCAACCATTTTTTCCGCAACGCCACCACGCCCAGATAAATGATGCCGATGGTGACGTGCAGCATGTGCATTCCGGTGAGGGTAAAGAAGGTCCCACCAAACTGCGGCACACTGGCGGCCCAGGGATTCTTGAAGGGGGTCATGCCCTCGGCGATTAGCTTGGTCCACTCCATTGCGTGCAAGACGACGAACCCGGTGCCAAACAGCATGGTGAGGAGAATCCAATTGCGCGTCCAGCTGCGATCGCCCCGCCTTGCCGCCAAAACCCCCAGCACCATGGTCAGCGAACTAGAAAGCAGGCACCCCGTCATGACGGTGGCATTGAGGATGCTCTCCTTATGAAAGGGGGTAGGCCATTGAGGATTCGAAATTCGCCCATAGCTGTAAGCGAACAGGAGGGCCCCGAAGGTAAGCGAATCGGAGAGGAGGAACAACCACATCCCGATTTTTTTGGAGTAGGTGCCAAACAGCGACGGCTCGTATGCATCAACACCGTGCTGCACAGCGATATCAGCCATAAGGTCGATCTCCTCAGCTTTCGTCTAGCGCGAACGCGCGGCCGCGGTTATTGAGCGCCGCGCTCCTATCGCATAAACCATAAGAACCCGAAAATGCCAACCCACAGCAAGAACATAAAGTGCCAATACCAGGCGGTCACATCGACGACAATGCGCCGCGCTTCGATCGGTTTGTGAAACAGCGAGACCACCGCCGCGTAGAGCAGCACCAAAGCCCCCCCCGCAAGATGAATTCCGTGAGCCGCTGTCATCAGATATACGAAGGAACTGCCAGCGTTGGTTGCGAGATAGAAGCCGCGAGCCGCCAGTTCCTGCCAGGCCAGCCATTGCCCGACAAGAAATCCAGCTCCCAGCAGAACGGTTACGTATAGCCAGGGGACGCCGGCTTCGTTCCCCAGACTGACGCCCGGAATCGAACGAACCGGAGCGAGCGCCGCCTGACGGGTGATTTGTCGTCGGGCGAACTCGGCGCTGATGCTGCTAGCCGCCAGCAACCCCGTATTGACCAGCAATAACGCCAGCGGTAGCTCGACGGAATTCCATTCGCGTACGTAGGTGTTTGTCTTCTCATCGAAGGTCGGCAATCCCTTGCGCACGATATAAGCACTCACGAGGGAGACGAAAAACATGAGGATGGGAGCCAGGGCAACGGCCAGTCCCAAGCGGGCGCGCCGCAAGCGCCGCCCGTAATCAGGATAGCCGTCTCCCGAACCGCCGCCACCGCCGCCATAGCTGGGGGGAACCGAGCCGCCACCGTGTCCCGTCGCGGGAACGCTCACCGGTACTGTTGGGCTAAAGCTTGCCATAACGGGCTTTTGGATGCTGTGGGCTCGACCCCATGTCGTCCGCGTGGGTTAGTGTGCTGCCACTCCCGCCGGATCGTTCTGCATCAGGTAATCCTTGGCGGCTCCTGGAACACTGTATTCATAAGGGCCGTGATATACGGCCGGGGTATGCCCGCCGAAGTTGTCGTGCGGTGGCGGGGTTGTCGTCGTCCACTCCAGAGTCGTCGCATGCCATGGATTGTCGCTGGCCTTCTCGCCTTTGAACATGCTCCAGAACAGATTGAAGAGAAAGATCAACTGCGCCGCAATGGTGATAAACGCAGCATAGGTCATGAAGGTTTGCAGGGGAATCAGGTGGGTCATGTATTGCACTTCGGTGAACTGGGAGTAGCGTCGCGTCTGACCCGCCATCCCCAGGTAGTGCATGGGCATGAAGATGGCGTAGGTGCCGATGAGCGTGATCACGAAGTGCACGCGACCGAGCGACTCGTTCATCATTCGGCCAAACATCTTGGGAAACCAGTAATAGGTCCCGGCGAAAATGCCGAAGATCGCAGCCACTCCCATAATCAGGTGGAAGTGTCCGACTACGAAGTAGGTGTCGTGCAGGGGGATATCGAGCACCGGCTGGGCCAGAAACGGTCCGCTTAACCCGCCCGAGACAAACAGGGAAACAAAGCCGATGGCGAAAAGCATGGGCGTATAAAATCGCACCCGGCCGTTGTGAATGGTTCCCAGCCAGTTAAAAGTCTTGATCGCCGACGGCACGCCGATGAGCATCGTCATGATCGAGAAGGCAAAGGCTGAATACGGGCTCATGCCACTCATGAACATGTGATGACCCCAGACCACGAACCCCAGGATGCCAATCCCCATAATCGCGTAGACCATGGCTTTGTAGCCGAAAATCGGCTTGCGCGAAAACGTGGACAGCAACTGGGAAGTGACCCCCATGCCGGGGAGAATCGCGATGTATACCTCGGGGTGCCCAAAAAACCAGAACAGGTGTTGCCACAGCAGCGGCGACCCGCCTCGGTGTCGCATCACCTGACCGTTCACCACCACCAAGGGCACGTAGAAGCTGGTACCCAGGTTTCGATCGAGCAGAAGCAGAATGCCGGCCGAGAGCAGCACGCCGAAGGCCAACAATCCAAGAATCGCGGTAACAAACCATGCCCAGCAGGTCAGGGGCATGCGCATCATGGTCATGCCTTTGCAACGCAAATCAAGCGTGGTGGTGATGAAATTGAGCGCTCCCATGAGCGAGGCGACACAAAAGATGGCAATGCTTGTGATCCACAGATCAGCACCCAGTTGTTGACCTGGTCCTGCGTTCTGCAAGGCGCTGAGTGGCGCGTAGCCCGTCCAGCCGTGAAGGGGAGCGCCGCCGCTCACGAAGAAAGCCGAGACGAGGATCACAAACGCTACGAACGTCGTCCAGAAGGAAAGCATGTTCAGGACTGGGAACGCCATGTCCGGAGCACCGATCTGAATGGGCAAGAAGTAGTTGCCGAACCCGCTCTGCGGCGCCGTGGTTAGCACGAAGAACACCATGATCGTGCCGTGCATGGTGAGCAGGCTGAGATAGGTCTCCGGCTTGATTTCGCCTACCAAAGGCAGAACCGCCGTCGGCCAGATCAGGTGAATCCGCATCAGCAGCGACAAAAACATGCCTACAAATACCGCCACCAATGCCAGGAAATAGTACTGCAGTCCGATGATCTTGTGGTCCAGACTAAAGACGTACTTGCGAATAAACCCCTGCGGAGCCGCGTGCGCATGTACCGGAGCAGACGTCGCCATTATTGTTTCTCAGCCTCCCGTGCTGCCAGCCATTTATCGAAGTCTTCTTGAGACACCACATGCACCATGCCGTGCATCTTGTAGTGGCCGAGTCCGCACAACTCGGCACAGGCGATTTCATATTCGCCGATCTCGGTGGGTGTGATGTGCATATGAATTGCCAACCCGGGCACAGTGTCCTGCTTAAAACGCAGAGACGGAACAAAGAAGCTGTGAATCACGTCCACGGCTCGCAAGGTGAGGTCAACCTGGCGCCCTACGGGCAGATAGAGGGTACCCGTCACGACATCGTCCTTGGCCGCCGGATCGGAGGTGTCCAAGCCTAAGGCAGCTTCGTTTCCCGCCGAGGGATCCATTAACTTTGCATCGGTTCGCCCATACTTGCCGTCCGGGCCCGGATAGCGGAAATACCAGGCGAACTGCATCCCCGTGACCTCGACCGGAACCGCCCCTGCCGCCGCCGGCTCGAAGCGTTCGTTGGCCCAGACGTGGCTGCCCATCAGGTTCAGGCCGACAAACAAAATTGCCGTCAGCGTGGTCCAGACGATCTCCAGTGTGGTGTTGCCGTGGGAATACTGAACCGGCTTATTCGACGCTCCGTCACGATGTTTCCAAACCAGCCAACCCAATCCACATTGGGCGGCTACGAAGACGATACCCATCAGCACATAGGTAAGAGCGAATTGGTGATCGATCCACGGAGCGGCGGCAGAGACGCCATGCGGCAACCACCAGGTCTGGGCTACGAAAAAGTATGTGCTGATGAAGGTGATCAGCCAGATAATCAGTAGAAGAGCGAGACCCATCTAAGAGATCTCCCGCGTTTCCGATTTGCCTACGCCGTCGCGAAAAACAGAGAAGGATATCACAGGTAGATGTGACGGATGCAAACTTCGTTGTGAATCGGTGAGAGGCAGCAGCGGCGAATGGATCGCGGGCAGCATGAGTCCCTTTGAAGCCGTGTCTGGCGCGGGCCTCCGCGCCGTGGCGCGGCTTTCGGGTGCCAATCGAAACTGCCGAATGCCTACGGGGGAACCTCTTCGATCACCCGGCGGCGGGCTCTGCTTCAGCTGTTCCCGTAAACCGGGATGGCAGCACCGTTAATCACTTTGGCATCGTCGCTCGCCAGAAACAGGATGACGCGCGCGATGTCCTCTGGCTTGGGCCACGCCGCAAAGTCGGCCTTGGGCATCGCCTTGCGATTCGCCTCAGTATCGATAATGCTGGGCAGAATCGAATTCGCCCGTAGCCCGCTGCCCTTAAGATCGGCGGCCAGGGAGTCGATTACCGCGATCGCCGCCGCCTTCGATGCCGCGTAAGCAGCTGCGCCCGCAGCATGATCCACCCCGGCCTTGCCGGCAACGTTGACGATGGCTCCTGCCCGGCGTGGGATCATTCGCTTCGCTGCTGCCCGGGACAAGACGTAAGCGGAGCGGAGATTCAACTCCAGCATCCGGTCAAACACGCTTGGCGCGAGGTCCCACAACTTTACGCCGCCTGCGTAGCCACCTACGGCATTCACCAGGACGTCTAGTTTGCCGTATTTCCGAACGATGCCATCGACGAGCTGATCGACCGCGGTGTGATCGGTCACGTCCACGTTGTGTCCGTCGAGGAAACAGTTCGCCGGGGCTGCCTTCTTCAGCGCAACGAATTCCTCGTCCTCTCGATAGCTGACGACCACCTTGGCGCCTTCCTCGAGGAAGGCCAGGCTCACGGCCCGTCCCAATCCTCCGGTGCCACCGGCGACCAAAACGATCTTATCTGTGAATCTCATGCTGGTAGCGAGCCTCGCCGTTCAGGAATAGGCAAGACAACCGACCGGCACGGCTCTGACCTCGTGCGAAATCATACATCGAAAGTGCCCTGGTCCGAGGGGCAGGGAATTCGCGAGCCGAGGCAGGGACGATGAACTAAATCTCAAAGTCCAGTTTCATGCCGTCATAGGAGAGTCGCACGTTCGCCGGTAGGGAAGAGTTGGTTGCCTCGTGCGCCAAATCGTGGCAGATGTGGGTGAAAAACGCCCGCTTCGGTTTGACCCGTTCTACGATCTGCAAGGAATTTTCTACCGTGGAATGGGTAGGGTGAGGCCGGTGGCGCAAGGCGTCAAGAAACAGAATGTCGAGGTCATCGAGTTTGGCGAACGAGGATTCGGGAATTTCGCTGTGGTCGGTCAGGTAGGCAGCGCCCCCAA
Source organism: Terriglobales bacterium (assembly GCA_035622455.1). Taxonomy (GTDB): domain Bacteria; phylum Acidobacteriota; class Terriglobia; order Terriglobales; family Acidobacteriaceae; genus JAFAGX01. The sequence goes on along the minus strand of DASPVG010000147.1, from coordinate 5,705 downwards.
AGCGAAAGCCGTAGATTTCCGTCTCGCCGTGAATGACTGCGACCGGTTCGAAGCTGGCCCCGAACAGTTCGAGCGGTCCGTTAATGGTGCGCAGCTCGACCAGAGGTAAACCGCCAAACTTGTAATCGGCGTCGAAAATGTAGCGAAACATACCGCGGATAAACTCCGCCGCTTCCTGCCTGGCATAGAGTGGCAGCTTGTTCGGCTTGTGCAGGAAACTGAGCGGGCGCAGATCGTCGATGCCGAGAATGTGGTCGGCATGGGTGTGCGTATAGAGAACGGCATCAAGCCTGCGGATGTTTTCCCGAATGGCCTGCTGGCGAAAATCCGGCGTGGAATCAATGAGTACGACGTGATTGGCATACTCGATGAGGACCGAAGGCCGGGTGCGGTGATCGTGCGGGTCGCGAGAGCGGCATACGGCGCAATCACATCCGATGGTGGGCACGCCCATCGACGTGCCGCTGCCCAGCACCGTAAGCCTAGCCTTCATCGTTTAACAGGGCCCGTGCCGGCGGCTTGCGGCGGACGGGAGAGCGCATTGGTGACCTCAACGTACGCCATCCGCAGTTCATAGAGACTGTTTTGCAAAAAGCTCTGCTCTCGACCGGTGAGATTGCCCTTGGTTTTCTCCGAGAGCAGGCTAAGGGTGTCGATCGTTTGCCGCGCACCGATCAGATCGATCCGGGGCTCACCCCCCTGCTCGTGCATGAGCCCGAGCTGCAGCATCGCAGTCATGTAGAGAGAGGCCGTGAAACGCTCGAAGGACATCTCCAGATCGCTCGCCAGTTGGCCGTCGACCCCGAAGCGGTGGTCGTTCTCTCGGGTCGAATCACGATATCGATTCGCCTGTTGCTGTTGCTCGCTTGCGGAAGGAGACGCAGGCAGATCCGGCTCCGGCGGCTTCGCAGCGGGCTTGGCGACTGACGCAGGCTCCGTCGTAGAGGAAACCGGGACCTCGTCTTGAGAAACCTCCTTGCGCACCTCGCCTTCCGGCGTGAACAGCCGCCGGTCGGTTACCTTGAACGCTTCCTGTTTCTTCTCAGCCATATCGTTGTTGCGTCCTATCTTTCTGGAAATGTGGCCATAAAGGGCAATTCCGTGACTCGCAGCTGGGCCTCGCCGGCCGCGAGCGGGTACTCGGCAGCCTCGGCTTCGCGGCGGATGTAGCCGAGCGCCACCGGTTGACTTCCGCCCGGAAAGGGAAGGACAGCTGCGCTGGTCACTTCGCCGACCTCTTTGCCCTGGGATTGAATCTTCACACCCGGAGACGGCAAAGGGCCCGTGACCTCAAAACCGGCAAACTTGCGATGTACCTTGCCGCGGGAACGAATACGCTCCACGATTTCCTGACCGATATAGCATCCTTTTTCGAAGTTCAAGGCTCGCAGTTGCTCGGTTTCCTGGGGTAGGTCGCGCTCGCGGATGTCCTGACCATAGCGCGGGATCCCACAGGCGATGCGTAGCAACTCCAAAGCGGCTGTGCCCACCGGGGTGGCACCGGAGTTGGCGAGCGCCTCCCAGAGCGAAGCGGCGCGCTCAGGCGGAAACCAGATTTCATACCACTCCAGGACTGGATTGTCCGCGCGCACGATGCTCAGAGGGATCGTCTGCCAGGTGAAATCGACAAACTGGAGGGACCTCAGTTTCTCGAATGCGAATCCGGCGGCCCTGAGTACCTCACCGGCCTTGGGGCCTGCGATCCCGATGGAGGTCGACTGATGGGAGAGGTTCGCCACCGTGACCGCGTCCATAATAATGTAGCGACGAAAAATCTCGAGCAATTTCTCGGTTTGCGATCGATCGGTATCGACCAACAGGGACTCACCCCGATTGAAAGCGTACAGGTCGCCGAGAATATGTCCTTGAGCATTCAGCACGAAGGCATAAAGCCCCTGCCCGGGAGCAAGGTCTCGAACCTTGTTCGTGATCATGCCGTTGAGCCAGCGCACCCGATCTTTACCGGAAAGGCTGATCTTCGATCGACGGCTCAGGCGGAAGAGGCCGCACCCGGAAACCAGGGCGGCGAATTCGGACACCGGGCTCTCGGTTTTGCCGGTTGAGGTCTGGGACTGGTCATGAATGGCTGCGGAATTACTCATATACGGCAATTTCTGATTATACAGGGTCGTTGGAGAGGCGCTGTCCCCTCCACGACCACCCATTGGGCTTGCTCTTGTGTTACTTTTCCACCCGTGAGCCAGAAAAAGCGTATTGCCGTCATTCCCGGCGACGGCATCGGCAAGGAAGTGATTCCGGAGGCCATGAAGGTCGTCTTCGCTGCCGGAGCGGAGGTGGAGGCCTCGCAATTTGACTGGGGAGCCGACCGTTATCTTACCGACGGCGTCACCGTGCCGCCGGGTGGTTTCGCCATGCTCGAGCGCGATTTTGACGCCGTCCTGGTGGGCGCCTTTGGCGATCCCCGGGTTCGGACGAACCTCCACGCCAAGGAAATCCTGCTGGGTATGCGTTTCCAGATGGATCTCTACGCAAATATCCGCCCCGCCCGGCTGCTCGATTCTGGCTTGTGTCCGCTGAAAGGAGTCGGCCCCAAGGATCTTGATTTTGTCGTGATTCGTGAAAATACCGAAGGGCTTTACACCGATGCAGGCGGAGTGTTCAAGCCGGACACCGCGGAGGAGATCGCCGTGCAGGAAGACATCAACACCCGCAAGGGCGTTGAGCGCATCATTCGCTATGCTTTTGAGTACTGCGGGCACCACCCCAAAGCAGATGGAAGTCGTCGCCAAAAAGTTCTCATGTGCGACAAATCGAACGCCATGACCCACGCCGGCGGCTTGTGGCAGCGCGTGTTTCGCTCCGTCAGCCGCGAATATCCGCAGGTTCAAGCCGAGCACATGTATGTCGATGCGCTGTGTATGCAGATGGTGCGGGATCCACGCCCATTCGACGTGATTGTGACCAATAACCTGTTTGGAGACATCATCACCGATCTGGCCGCCGGCCTCGAGGGCGGGCTGGGCATGGCGGCCAGCGCCAATATTCACCCCGGCAAGACCTCCATGTTCGAGCCGGTCCACGGCTCGGCTCCTCAGATTGCCGGAAAAAACCTGGCTAACCCTTTCGGCGCAATCTTAACCGCCGCGTTGATGCTCAACCATCTCGGCCTCACCCGCGAAGCGGATAAGATCGAGGCGGCAGTGCTCGATGCTGTGCGTCAAAAAAAGACCACCCAGGACGTCGGCGGGAACCTAGGGACGCGGGACGCGGGAGAGTGGGTTGTCAATCGCGTGATTCGAGGCGAAGGGTGAATCTTTCTGGTGCGACTCGACCGCGACCTATTTCAACCGAGTATCTTCCTCAATTCCTTGCGCAAAATCTTTCCGGAAGCGGTCTTCGGAATCGCCTCGACGAAGACGATCTCGCGAGGTTGCTTATAGGCAGTGAGGCGGTCGGCCACGAATCCACAAAGCGCTTCTTTGGTCTTCTCTGACGGCGCGGAACCCTCGCGAAGAACGACAAACGCCACGGGGATTTCGCCGGCAGAAGCATCTTGCCGTCCCACCACTCCGCAGTCGGAAACCGCGGCGTGTTCGAGCAGTACGCTCTCCACTTCTGCCGGAGCGACGGGAAATCCTTTGTATTTGATCATTTCTTTCCGCCGATCGAGGACGTAGAAAAAATTGCCGGGGTCACAACTGACAATGTCCCCCGACCAGTACCAGCCATCGCGAACCACAGCGGCGGTGGCTTGAGGGTCTCCCCAATATCCCTTCATGAATTGCGGCCCGCGCATGACCAGCTCGCCGGCATCACCAAGGGCAACATCGCCTCCACTTTCGCCGACCACGCGGCACTCCGTCTCGACCAGCGGCTGCCCGATCGATTCTGGTCGATAAAGCTCAGGTTCGAGATAGCCGACATGAGTCACGGGCGAGGCTTCCGTCATGCCATAACCCTGACAAACGGGAACTCCCGTCATAGAGGTAAAACGGCGGGCCAGCCCTCGAGCCAGTGGCGCAGCACCCGACTTGACCCAGCGCAGTTCGTGACTCTTGGGAAACTCTCCGGCTTCGGCAGCCTCGAGGAGACAAAGGAGCGCGGGGGGCACGGTCGGAATCACGGTGATGCCTTCTGGGTGGAGCAGAGAAATCACCTTGGCAACCTGAAAGCGCGGCATGAGGACCACCGTGGCGCCCAAGGTCAGCACCGGGTTCAGAATGACATTCAAGCCGTAGATGTGATAGAGCGGCAAGAAGCAGAGCACCCGACTGTTGTGGGTGAGCGCGGAACAATGCGGCCCGAGATATTGAAAGATGTTCGCGACCAGGTTGAAATGGCTGAGCATGACACCCTTGGGCAATCCAGTCGTGCCACTGGAATAGGGAAGCGCGGCGAGAGTTTCGCTCGAATCCCGGGCCGCTTCAGGCAGAGAGGCCTTGGCCGGCCGGAGCAAACTGGCGAAGGGCTCGGTTCCGGGGACCGCTTGCCGCGTGGCAAAGACGCGGCGCAGGCTGGGCAAACCGGAAAGGTCGATCCCGCTTAAGTTTCCTCCCTCGCCGACCAGCATCACGGCGCCGCTATTGCTCAGCTGATAGCGAACCTCACGCTCCCGGAAAGTAGGATTGAGAAAGGTTGGGACGGCACCCGCCAGGGTGGCGCCATGATAAGCGGCACAGAACTCCCAACCGGTGGGCAGGTAAATGGCGACCACTTCCCCGGGCCTTAAGCCCGCGGCGATCCATCCCCGCGCCAGCGATTCAACCAGGTCTCCGTATTCGGCATAGCTCAAGCGCCGATCGGCAGAGGTGTCGACAATTGCGGTTTGGTGCGGGAAACGGTGGCAGCTTTCGAGAATGACGTCGTGAACCGAACGACCGCGCGGGTCGGCGTAGAGCTCGGTACGTAGCATTGGCTCCAGATTGTAGCGGAACTGGGCTGAGTGCGGCGGGCTATCTTCCACCTTTGACCTTAGGGTGGAAGCAGACGTCTCCCCGATGCTTGCTGGAGCGAGTTGAGGATCAGCTGGCTAGCTTGCGCAGGAATTCGCGCTCATTCATCCGGTATTTGAATGCCTTGCGTCCATCGATAAACACGACTGGAACTTCGTCGGTAAACTGGCGGCGGAGTTGTTCGTCGGAATCGACGTCCACCTCCTTCCAGGTAAAGCCGCCGCGACGGTGCAACTTGGCAACCGTTTCCTTCACAATCTCGCAAAGGTGACAACCCTTGCGCGAATAAATGATGACCTGGCGCAGCGCCGACATGTGCAGAGTGTAACAGAAGCCACCCGGGAATCGGCGCCGGAAACCACTGGACTGAGGACAGACCAGTTGGGGTGGAATCGTAAGGTAAATATTCCTCACTCCTGGCGAAGTTCGAGTTTGCGGAGGGCGTGGTAACCGCCCGCGCGGCAAGCCCGAATGCCGCAAGGTACAATCCGAGATATGTCTCCGAGCGATCGCGGATCTCTGGCGGGTAAAAGCGTTTTGATCACCGGCGCAGCGCGGCGCCTGGGCCGGGCGAGCGCTCTGGCTTTGGCAGGGGCGGGTGCGGATGTGGCGATCACCTTCTTGCACTCGGCGCGAGAGGCTGAGCGCACGGTCAGCGACCTCGGCCGTCTGGGTGTCCGGGCATTGGCCCTGCGTTGCGATGTGACCGAGGAAAAAGCGGTAAGGGCCGCCGTAAGACAAACGGCCAAGGAACTGGGCGGCATTGACATTGTGGTGAACAATGCGGCGAAC
>DASPVG010000146.1:0-27015 GCA_035622455.1 Terriglobales bacterium | reverse complement strand
CAATTGAGCTTCACACCTGCTGGCGAGCCTCGCCAAAAAATCACTATTGCTACCCTTCGAGAAAAGAAACTTCGCGGTGAGCCGATCACCTGCTTGACCGCATACGACTATGCCACGGCACGCCTGGTCGATGAGGCGTCGCTTGACATCGTTCTGGTCGGCGACTCCTTGGCGCAAACCATGCTTGGTTATGAGAACACGCTAACGGTTACGCTAGAAGAAATGCTGCACCATACCCGCGCCGTCCGGCGAGGCGTGAAGCATGCTTTTCTGGTTGCGGATATGCCGTTTGGCTCGTTTCACGTGACTGCCGACGAGGCCCTGCGAAACGCCACGCGTTTTGTGAAAGAGGGCGGTGCCGAGGCGGTGAAGATTGAGGGTGGCGAAAAACGCGCCGAGCTGATCCGCCGTATCATCGATGCGGAAATCCCCGTCGCCGGTCACATTGGTCTCACCCCGCAGTCGGTCAACGTGATGGGCGGGTACAAAGTGCAAGGCAAAACGCTTACGGCGATCGAAGAGCTCATGCACGATGCCATCGCTCTCGATCAGGCCGGCGTGGCTTCGATCTACCTGGAAGGCATTCCCCGGGAAGTGGCAGCCATGATTACGGCAGAAGTCACAGCTCCCACCATTGGTATTGGGGCGGGTCCGGACTGCGACGGCCAGGTACTGGTCTTCCATGACATTGTGAACCTAAACTTCGGAACGCCGGCCAAATTCGTGCGCCGGTACGGGGATGCCGCCAGCCTCATCCGTAACGCCGCCGAAACCTTCCGCGCAGACGTGATCTCTCGCCAGTATCCATCCGACGACGAGTCCTACCACCTGCCGAAGGAGACGCGCCAAGCGCTGGAAACGCTGCTCGAGCGCAAGCGGGGCATGCGGCCGTGAACCTTCCCACCACGGAGTAGGCGGAGCCCAGGAGAACAGTCTAAGGTTGGTGGTGGACGGCCAGAGCTGAGGAAAGATCTTTCCATGAAGATCGCGAAAACAGTGAAGGAAATGCGGGCCGTCACCCGGGCAGCACGGTCAGCGGGAAAGAAATTGGGTTTGGTACCAACCATGGGTGCCCTGCATGGGGGCCATCTCACGCTGGTTCGCGCCGCCAAGGCGGCATGCGACATGGTTGTGGTCTCGATATTCGTAAATCCCCTGCAGTTCGGGCCCCACGAAGATCTGACCACGTATCCTCGTGATTTCGAAGGCGATTGTAAGCGGTTGGAGAGGGAAGGTGTCGATTGTCTGTTTGCCCCTTCCGTCGAAGAAATGTATCCCGACACCTCGAGCACCTATGTCGAGGTCGAAGGTTTGAGTACCAGGTTGTGCGGCGGATCCCGTCCCGGACACTTTCGCGGGGTTGCAACCGTGGTAGCCAAACTCTTCAACATCGTCGAAGCAGACCTGGCTTGCTTTGGGCAGAAGGACGCAACCCAGGTCGCTGTCCTCCGTCGCATGGTAAAAGACCTCAACGTTCCGGTAGAAATTCTGGTTTGCCCGATCGTGCGCGAGCCGGATGGTCTGGCGATGAGTTCCCGCAATGCCTACCTTGATCCACAGCAGCGCAAGTCTGCCTTGCTGCTCTATCGCTCGCTGACCGAGGTCGAAAGACGGTTTCGGCAGGGCGAGCGCAATCCAGCCAATCTGATCGAAGCCGGCAAGCTTCTCTTGGCCCAGGAACCTGCGGTGCGCCTCGACTACTTTTCGATCGTTGATCCCGACACACTGACACCCGTCCAGGAGTTGACCAGGAAGACCCTAGTCGCAGTCTCGGCTTTTGTGGGTCGTACGCGACTGATTGACAATACGGTCTTGGTACCCTAGGTTCTCTCAGAGTCGATGGCTCCAGCGTATTCTCTCGGCCGGCAGTCGCTAGCCAACGCCCCTGAGACTTCCCGATGTTGATCCGTTCTCGAATAAGAAAACAGGCAATTCTTGATTAACCCTCCACCCTGTCCAAAAGGGAAAAGTCAAATCAAAACTTGAATACCACCCCTCCGCAGTAGCGGAAATTGTTCTGATTGTTGGTACTTGTCAATGGATTCGTGTACCGGGACAGAACGTAGTCAATCTCGCCGGGGCGGAGAGAGATGTGCTGTGAAATTGAAATATCTAGTCCGCCGCCAAAAGCCATGGTGAATGGGTGCTGCGACGGTGCTCTGGAAATTGTCCCCCCGCTCGCTATGATCTCATTGGTCAAATTCGCATATCCGTTTGTGTTCGATCCCCCGAAGAGCAACTCTCCAAACGGTGCAACTTTGGGAATGGGGATTTTGACTACGGGTCCAAAAAGATAGGTGAACATATTGCCTTGAGTTGTGTATGTACCGGCCGGGATTATCCCACTTGGCGTAACGATCGTTGAGCTAACAGTCCTGGTGAATGTAGTACTCCCGTACCCCATAAAATCAGCCTTGATCCCCAAAATCTTAACGAAGTACCAAGTCGCACCCCCGCCACCCCCGTTGAAACTACGGCTGTTGAGCCCGAAGATGGTGGGATTGAACCGGAGGTAAGAGTACTCTCCGTACAATTCGAACTTATCTTGAGCAAATGCAAACGTTCCTGAAAATAGAATCATCACCAACAGGATCGCAAATATAGTTCTCATTTCTCCTCTTTCTCGTGTGCTGCACAACTTTTTTAAGCACAACCGACCTTACGCGCTACTGTTACTGTTGGCAGAGAATCTTCTTTTTTTTTACTAGTCCTTCCTGGCTGATGTCGACCTCAGGGCTCACCTTAAAAACCTTCCATCTCTCCGTGTAGAAATCCCGGTCTGCTGCAGGTTCTCCTTGGCTTTGTCCTCTAGCTTCGCATCCGTTTAGGTTGCCATTCCACCTTGGTCAGGCTCCTCCCGGAGAGACCCCCACCGCCCGATTTCCGGGAGCTCAAACGCGACTCACCGCCGTGCGGCCGGGCTGCAGATCCGAGGTCACAACCGTGGGTGGTGAAAACTCGGGAGTTCGTGCATCGCCTGTAGTACCGGTAGCGGGCGCGGAGCTTGGCGTTGAGGGTTTTCCGCTGTTCGTCCACCGGCATATCGCGGTGCTCGTGGCACCATTGGCCGATCTCAGTCAGCCCCGGCCGTCGCCGCTTGTGCATCGCTCGAGTGGAAGGCAGCTCCACGATTCGTGGCAGAACCGGCAATGGGGAGGGTGAAACTGAAGAGGTCTACTTACTCGGATGACCGCAGCCTGACAGGTCCGGAAACGAATGGATTTCCGGCAATCAAGTAACGCAGAGGCAATTTGGCAGCTTTGACAATGCCGATGCGAGGCGTGACCACAACCTTCGATACCAAAAAGCCGTCATCCTCGATCCGAAGATCGGAATCGACGCAGGTGAAGTCTTTGCCGTTGTCCCGAGCGCGGGTGATGCCAAACGCCTCAGCCAGCCGGCCAGGCCCACTCGTGAGCAAACGCAAATCACGATCCCGGCGAATGGTGATCCTGCGGGCTCGAGCCATGCGAGCGATTCCCGCGAGCGGCTCCAGGGCGCGGAACAGAACTCCCCCCGCAATGCCATCCGGGAGGCATGAGACGTTCAAGCAATAATGGCTCCCGTAAATGAAATACACATACGCATGCCCGGGCGGGCCGAATAGAACCTCATTGCGGGGCGTTCGCCCGGCGGCTGAGTGTGCCGCCGGATCCTCGGTTCCGAGATAGGCTTCCACTTCGACGATCCTGGCCGTGAGCTGTTGGCCGCTTTCTTCGCGTACCAGAACCTTGCCCAATAACTCACGGCCTACCAAGCGCGGATCGCGATCGTAAAACTTGGGCGGAACAAGAATTCGCTCGATTGCTTCTCTCTTCCGCACCTGAACCTTTCTAACCAGTGCGTTGGAGATAATCGAGAACCTCCTGCGCGTGACCTTCGGCTTTCACTTGCTCAAAGACATGCGCTATCTTTCCGTCCCCAGCAATTACAAATGTCGTGCGTGCGATGCCCTTCACTTTTTTGCCGTACATGTTCTTCTCTTTGAGCACGCCGTAGGCCTCAGCGACCTTTTTATCCGCATCCGACAGCAAGGTGTACGGCAGGTCGTACTTGGTTTCGAACTTCTTCTGCGTTTGCGGAGCGTCGGCGGAGATGCCCAAGACCACGGCACCGGCTTTCTCCAGTTTTCGGTACGCCTCGCGGAACCCGCAGGCTTCTATAGTTCAACCGGGAGTATCGGCCTTCGGGAAGAAGAAAAGGATCACGGTCTTGCCACGAAAGTCTTTCAGTGCGACCTTCTGAGCGTTCTGGTCGGGTAAAGTAAAGTCGGGAGCTGTACTCATTGTCTGCTAACCACGGAAGATCATTGACCTGCTAAACCTGGTGCCAATCTCCTGTCGCAGCTATCCTGACGCAACGGCTGGGTAATCGGGCTAAGATCGAGCTAGTTTACACCTTATTGCCGGGCTGGCCTGCCATCCCCCAAAGTCAGCTCGCTGACGCGGCCAGCCGCGGCCATCTGAGGCGGGCTCAGGTCGGATGTCGGCGCCGTGGGCGGGTATGCCAGACCGAACCGCCGGGGACGCCCCTAGCGTTGAATTCCGCATTCGGAAAGAGAGCAGAATGGCAGAGCTCGCTAGGTAGCTTTATCATAGATATTCATGCAGGATTCGCTTCACCGATCCACCCTATACCCTAACCTGCAATGTCTCATCATCTGTGGCCCGCTCATTCTGGCGTTGGCCCAGCTTCTGTTTGGCCAGTCTTCTCGCGAGACCAAGACGTACAAAGGACCTCGTGCACTCGGTCTTCTCGAGCTGTCGCCCAAGGGAAAGTCCCGCCTCATCCCGGTCACGATTCTTTACGACGGAAAGTTCTACGATGCTAGCGCCTATAAAGCTTCGCCCGTTCCCATGGCGCTTTGGGCGGAAACCGAGTATGAAGGGTTTCACAGCGGCATTTCCCAAGGGCTGTTTACGGTTACGGCCGCCTTGCAGAATCAGAAAACGAATGAATGGATCGCCGAAGGCACATGGCAAACCGCCGAATCTCTTGCTGCCAAGCACATCAAGAAGCCGCTTTCCTCTGAGCCCCGTGGCTTGAACCAGGACGAAGGCCCTCCGGTGTTGCGTCACTCCGGTTCGAATCCGAAGCCGCCACAGCCTGCCCCGCAACCGGCCTCGGCCACGTCGCCTCCGGCTTCGAGCACGCCCTCTTCGGCTCCAGCCACCTCCCCTGCATCTCCGGCCGCGCCTCCTCCGGCGGCAAGTACCAACGCCTCAACTTCTCCTTCCGCTTCTGCCTCCGATTCCGAGCCGCAGGATCCAAACCGGCCCGTTCTGAAGCGGGGAAAGCCGGCGACGGCGGCGCCGGAACCACCCAGCTCAAGCAACCCGGTCGCGCCGAAGCCTCCGGTTCATGCCTCGCTCCCGAACGGTTCCCAGGTGCAGCTGATACCCGCAATTTCCGACGCCGATGGTCCCGAACCTCATCCCTACACCTACGAGCTGAAACCTGACCAAGAACTAACCCTTCGCAAAAAGATGCTGTCGTTGGCGGCGGATGAGGTGCGGGGTCGACTCAAGCACCCGGCCGGCTCGACTGCACCGGCCCGCGCCACCCCACAACGCAACGCGGGCGCAGGCAAGCCTGTACAGCCAAACTTCGAGAATGTGCAGCTTAACGTCTTTGATTTGTCCAGCAGTAACGAACCGACTATGGTTCTGACCGCCAGCGCTCGTATGCCGCAGCACCCCAATGAAGACGCGCTACAGTACTTCGTAACCTTCGTGGCCCGCGAAGACATCAATGGCGACTTTCACAAGATCTTCTCCAGTGTGACCGACAATCAGCATCTCGATGTCGAACCAAAGTTTGAGTTTGTCGATGCAGTCGATGTAGATGGTGACGGGCGCGGTGAGCTGCTATTCCGCAAAGCTTACGACCTGAGCTCAGCATTTGTGGTGTATCGTGTGATTGGAGACCAGCTATACGCGCTGTTCGACGGCAGGCCCGGTGCATAAAGCCGCAGGTTGTTTCCCCTGGATCGGCTGTGTTCCGTTCTCCTTGGAGACGACGACATTCCAATTGACCAAGAAGCAGAACCTGGCGGCTACGTTTCTCCAACCGGTCACTCGGAGATTCCGTCGTGCGGAGAAATAGCGGGCCCGATGTGATCCATTACTTCTGGGTAACCACCAGCTCGCCATTCTCGACCTTGATGCCTCCAACATCATCAGGCAGCTTGAGCCGGTCTCGCTGTTCGGCCAGGCGCTTTTCCAAGGCACCGCTCACCAACGAAGTCGGAATGTCGAGGTCGCCCACTTTGAATTCGGTGGGATCGAAGGTGGCGTATCCGTCCTTGGAACCGAGATGCCCGGCCAGAGTCACATAAACATCCTTGCCGCCGATCTGGGCGACAAACTGTCCGCGCGCTAGGTCACCGTCGAAGTTCACCTGGTAATCCTTGATCTCCGGCTGGCCCGCAGCAAATGGGGCGTCGGGCGAAGAAGGAACCGGACTCGGAAGACCGCTGGCCGGAACGGTGGTGGATAAGGCTCCAGCGGCCTGGGCCAAGGCGGCGCTGACTTCCTCAGCGTTTAAACGAACTTCCGCGGGAGGCTGACCGGCGGGTCTGGGCTGCTCCAGCTGTTCGATCTTCTCTTGGAACGACTCCGCTTTCGCTTTAGCGACAGCGAGAGAAATGGGTTGCGAAACCGGCTGCGGCCTTTTCAGGACGAGAATAATGGCGATGAGGGAGCTGGCCAATGTCGCCAAGCTGATGATTCGATCGAGCTTCCATTTTTTCATGCCGCGCCTAGGATCCCCTTCTCTCTAAGGCTATCGCTAGAGAAGCGGATTTTCAGGTGACCGAAGGGACTGTTCAAGCGGTTACCGGCGGCCGGAGATTACCTGCGTGCGGGCAAAGCCTTCGGAATCTGTGCCCGCCGGTTCACGCGCTGGAGCTCATCATCGCAAAGGATAGCCGCGGAGAATCAGGACGAACCTCGAGCAAGGACCTAGGCTGACGACTTGAGTTTGGCATGGCCAAGAAAAATGCGGTAGAGTGGGCGGTCAGGCAGAGGACGATCGAACATGGCAAAGGATGAGGAGAAGCAAGCGGCGGCCCGCGCCAGCTTGCGTTTCGTCCGTGAGGGTGACATTGTCGGTCTGGGCAGTGGTTCAACTGCCGCTTATGCGGTTCGCTTTCTTGGCGAGCGAGTTCGCAACGGCCTGAAGATCTGTGGAGTCCCGACCTCGACCACAACCGAGAAGCTGGCCACCAGCGGCGGAATTCGGCTTACCACGCTGAATGAAGTTCCCGAGGTCGATGTCACCATCGACGGTGCCGATGAATTCGATCCCCAACTCAATCTCATTAAGGGTGGAGGGGGCAATCTATTGCGCGAGAAGATTGTCGCCTCTGCGTCGAACCTCTTGGTCATCATGGTCGATTCGAGCAAGCAAGTCACAACGCTCGGGAAATTTCCTCTGCCCGTCGAAGTGATCCCGTTCGCGCAGGCGTTGATCAAGAGAAAGATCGAGGCCTTAGGTGCCAAAGTGAACGTGCGCCAGTCCGCCGACGGAAAACCATTTGTCACCGATGAGGGCCATCACCTGCTCGATTGTTCCTTCGGCCAGATTCGCGATCCAGCGGCATTGGCACGCAGGCTCGAAACCATGCCCGGCGTGGTCGAGCACGGCTTGTTCCTCGGTATGGCGAATGTGGTACTGCTCGCCAAAGGTAGCGAGGTTCAGGAACTGCGGCGTCCTAGCGGGTCTGGCACGGCTGGCGCCGCCTAGGCAAGTGGTATTGCCTTGGTGCTTGGCCGAACCAAACCCAGCGTAGGGTGAGTCGCTCCCCACGCTGCTCGTGTCGCCAGAAACCAAAGCCAAGGATGGAAATTAACGCAAGCCCCCGGGGAACGTCGGGTCGGACTCCCATGCTATAATTTCCAATCTCACTCGCCCGGTATTGACGGAGGATTGTATCGACAAGCGTTTTATCCGCATTAACGAACGTATTCGTGCTCGGGAAGTCCGCGTGATTGACGATGAGGGCCGACAAATCGGCATCCTGCCTCCCTACGAAGCGCTCAAGCTGGCTCGGGAAAAGAATCTGGATCTGGTGGAGGTTTCGCCCACGGCGCAACCACCCGTGTGTCGCATCATGGACTACGGTAAGTATCTCTACCAGCAGGAGAAAAAGGAAAGAGAGGCCAAGAAGCATCAAAAAACGATCACGGTGAAAGAGGTAAAGTTTCGCATCAACGTGGACGACCACGATTATGAGACCAAGAAAAACCACGTACTGCGTTTTCTCGAAGAGGGTGACAAGGTCAAAGCCACGATTTTCTTTCGCGGCCGAGAGATGACGCGTACCGGGCTTGGACGGGAAATTTTGGAGCGGCTGATTAAAGATGTGGAGCCAAAGGGAATGGTGGAGTTCCGCCCGCGTCAGGAAGGCAACACGTTGCATGCGATTCTAGCTCCCAAGCGTGAAGGCGGCGCTCGAGAGAAGCCGCAGCCGCAGTCGCAGTCTTCCCAAGCAGTACAGGGTCAGCTGAAACAAGGATAGAGGCTGCCTTCGCCGTTGATCTCCGGGTTGAGGTTAGGCACGAAGATTCCTGTTGCGTGATGTCGTTCTTGGTTGCACAGGAATTTCGAAGTCGCGAGCATTTATGCCGAAATTGAAAACTCATAAGGGTGCTGCCAAGCGTTTCAAGAAGACCGCGAGGGGAAAGGTAAAGCGGCGCCACGCATTTTTGCGCCATATGTTGACGTCCAAGCGGCACAAGCGGAAGAAGAAATTGGGCGGCGCCATCTTGGTCAGTGACGCCGATACACCCAAGGTCAAGAGAATGATTCCGTACTAGCAGCTAGCCGTTGGTTCGCTAGCCGGTGTGTGAAGAGGCCATTCGAGAGCCCCCGGGGCTGATTTGTACGCGAGCCCTCTCCTACCTCCAGCCACCGTAAATGGAACGCAAAAGGAGCCAGTCATGCCTCGTGTCAAACGCGGAACCAAGCGCCACGCCAAGCGCAAGAAAATCCTCGATCGCGCCAGTGGCTATTTCCTGACCAAGTCCAAGCTCTACCGCTCGGCGAAGGAGGCCGTGGAGCGCGGCTTAAAATTCTCCTACTCGGGGCGCAAGCAGCGCAAGCGCCAGTTTCGCTCGCTTTGGATCATACGCATCGGCGCTGCCGCCCGGCTCCATGGACTCAGCTACAACCAGTTTATCCATGGGCTCAAGAAGTCGGGAGTCGAGCTGGACCGGAAGATATTGGCGGATTTGGCGGTCAACGACGCAGCCGCCTTTCAAAGCCTTGCCGAGCAGGCAAAAGGCGCCCTCGGCAAGGCGGCGTAGCCCAACTTTCGCCTTCGATTTGCTCAAAAACAGCGGCCCGTATGGTACGTCGAAGTCATCGCTTGCATTTCGCTCCATACAACGATCGACTTCGAGTGGTGAAGACACGGTAAATGCCCGCCCACATGGGATCAAAACCATGATCGAGGGACGGCCCTCGTTCAGGACACAATGGAATCGAGCGCGGTAATTTAGAGAAAACCTTGGCCTATACCCTTTCCAAACCGAAAGACTTCTTGCCGGCCACCCTGGACAAGGCCGCTAAGAAACTGCTGCAGGCGCTTGCCAACGAGGCGGCCAAGGTCAGCAACGAAGTCGAGTGGAAGACGTTTCGCGATCACTGGATGGCGCGCAAGGATGGCGTGCTGTCCTCGCTAAACGATCTTTGGTTGAAGGCTGCGCCCAAGGATGCGAAGCGCCAAGTGGGGCAGCGGGTCAATGAGCTCAAGGCTGTCGTCGAGCAGACTGTCGAACAAGCCAAGCAACGTGCCCAAAGCTCCTCTCGATCCTCCCGCCTGGAGGGCGAACGCGTCGACATTACCCTGCCCGGCATTCAGCGTCCGATCGGCGCCGAGCACCCGATCGTCAAGACCACGAATGAGATGGTGGCGGTTTTCCGCGATCTAGGTTACTCGGTCGAGGAAGGTCCGGAGATTGAGACCGACTATTACAACTTCGAGGCCCTGAATTTCCCGCCCAATCATCCCGCACGCGACACCCAGGACACACTGTTCCTTGCGCAGCAGCAGGCAAAACCCCTGCGCGAGCAGTTGCTGCTGCGCACCCATACCTCTCCGGTTCAGATTCGTACCATGGCGACGAAGAAACCGCCGATCCGGATCGTGATTCCCGGCAGGGTATACCGAAAAGATCCTCCCGACGCAAGCCACTCGCCCATGTTCCACCAGATCGAAGGTCTCGCGGTGGATACCAACATCACCTTCGGTGATCTGAAGGGAACACTCGACTACGCCATGAAGGCTTTCTTCGGATCGAATGTGAAGACCAGCTTCCGGCCGTCGTTTTTTCCCTTTACCGAGCCCAGCGCGGAGTTATTGGTGAGTTGCTTCCTCTGTGGCGGCCGGGGTACTCATGGCAGCGATCCATGTCGTCCCTGCAAGCAGACAGGGTGGATTGAAATTCTCGGCTGCGGTATGGTCGATCCCAATGTGTTCCAGTTCGTGAAGCACAACGGCTACGACCCGGAAAAGGTCTCCGGATTCGCGTTTGGCATGGGCGCAGATCGGATTGCCCTGCTGAAGTACGGGGTAGAGGATCTGCAGTTGTTTTTCCAGAACGATGTGAGGTTCTTGCGGCAGTTTGCGTAACCATGCGATTGGTTCTGCCCGGCGGGTAGAGATCCTTGCTGCTTGAGCCAGGGCACCTCCGCACCAAAGCAAAGAATGAAACTTTCTGCCCAATGGATTCGTGACTTTGTTGACGTTTCGGTCGACGACCACCGTCTGGCGGAAGATCTGACTTCCGTGGGTATGGGTGTCGAAGGCATCGTGGGCCAGGGCGAAGACACGATCTTCGAGATGGAAATCGGCACCAATCGTCCGGATGCGATGAATCACTACGGCCTTGCGCGCGAAGCCTCGGCGATCTACGACGTGCCGTTGCGAAGGCTTGCAGCCGAACTGCCCGCAACCTCCGGGAAGGCTTCCTCGGCGGAGAGTTCCGTGCCCATCCAAATCGAAGATGGGGAGGGTTGCGCGCGATTCACGGCCCGAATCCTGCGCGACGTCCGAATCACGGACTCGCCCCCGAAAATCGCCCGCCGTCTGGCAGCGATTGATCAGCGCGCGATCAACAACGCGGTCGACGCTACCAACTACACCCTGTGGGAAATGGGCAAGCCCACGCACGTATTCGACCTCGATTTGCTCGAAGGCGGAAAGATTATCGTCCGGCGTGCCCGCGAGGGCGAGACTTTAAAGACCCTCGACGGCGTGGAGCGCAAGCTCAGTGGGGAAGATTTGGTGGTGGCGGATGCCGCCGGGCCCATCGGACTCGCCGGTACCATGGGCGGGTTTGACACGATGATCACGGAGAAGACACGCAATGTGCTGATCGAATCCGCCTGGTGGGATCCGCTGATCGTTCGTAAGATGTCGCGGCGTCACGGGCTGCATACCGATGCTTCCCATCGTTTCGAGCGGGGCGCCGATTTCGAATCGACCGTGTCCTCCTGTGACCGGGTTGCCGAACTCATCTTGCAATCCGGCGGGGGCACGGTAATTGACGGTCCCATCGACGTGATCGCGCGCCGCATCGACCAGGCGCCCGTGGAACTGCGCCTGTCCGAGGTCGAGCGCATCCTGGGAACACGTCTCGAGCGTATGCAGATCGTGCGCATCCTCGAACGTTTGGGGTTCGAGCTAGCAGGGGCAGAACCTGCAGCATTCCTGGTACACATTCCCAGCTGGCGTCTGGACGTGGGGCGGGAAATTGACTTGATTGAGGAAATTGCCCGCTTGTATGGTTACGACAAATTCCCCAACACTCTCCCCACATTCTCCCGTTCCGTCATCGAATTGCCTGAAGCCGCCAAAGACCGAAAGCTCAGAAATGCGCTGTTGGCGCTCGGGTATAACGAGGCTGTGTCGCTCAGCTTCCTCTCCCACGAGGAGGCGGAACAGTTTTCCGACGCTCCGCTCATCGAGCTGGAAAACCCGCTCAGCGAAGAGGCGTCGGTGATGCGCACTTCGCTCGTTCCCGGTATGTTGACCATGCTGGCCTACAATCTCAACCGTGGGAACGACAATGTCCGGCTGTTCGAAACGGCCAAGGTCTTCCAGTCTGCCGGTCCGGCGGCGCTCGAGATGAAACGCATCGCCATGGGTGCCACCGGGAGCGCACTAAGCCCGAGTGTGCACCAGCCAGGTCGGCCTTTTTCGTTCTTCGACCTCAAGGGTGACGTCGAAACTCTACTCGACTTCTTCGAGCGCACCTCTCTCCGCTATGACGCCCAGACCGCCGAGTACTACCATCCGGGACGATCGACCCGGGCAGTCATCGACGGTGAATCCGTTGCCCAGTTTGGCCAGCTCCATCCCGAGACCGCCGCCACCCGCAAACTGCGTCAGGATGTTTACATAGCCGAGATCTATCTGGAACGCCTGTATCGTCATGGTCTGCGCAAGATTGTCTGTCAGCCCCTGCCGCGTTACCCGGCCGTGGAGCGCGATTTCTCCTTCCTGTTTCGAGATTCGGTCGCTTTCGAGCACATTCGGCGAGCTTGCTATGATCTGGGCCTGAAGGAATTACGTAGCTTTTTTCCCGTGGAGATTTTCCGCGGAGGCTCCATCCGGCCGGGCACGTACTCGCTGCTGTTGCGTGCCAGTTTCCAATCGAACGATCGCACCTTGCGGGAGGATGAAGTCGCGCAGTGGTCTGCGCAGATCGTTAGGGCTCTGGAAGCACTGGGTGGTACCCTCAGGTCGCAGTGACTCAACCCGGCCCCGCTGACGACGAGGAAATCCTCTGCCACCGGCTTGTGCTAGCCTAACCTCCTATGGCCGACCTCGGCACCTCTGCCAAGAACTTTCTCAGCGACAGAGTAGAGCATTTCACCGAGTCCGTTATTCGCGAGATGACGCGGCAGGCGAAGCTGTATGGGGCGATCAATCTGGCTCAGGGCTTTCCCGACTTCTCAGCTCCGGCGGAGATCAAACGCGCCGCACTCGAGGCAATCGACGGGGATGTGAACCAGTACGCCATCACCTGGGGAGCACAGAACCTGCGCAACGCCATCGCGAAGCAGGCCAAGGTATTTCAGGAAATCACTGTGGATCCGGAAACCGAGATCACGGTTTGTTGTGGTTCGACCGAAGCGATGATCGCCACGTTGTTCGCCATCTGCAACCCAGGAGACGAGGTGGTGATCTTCGAGCCGTTTTATGAGAACTACGGACCGGATTCGATTCTTTCCGGAGCAAAGCCGGTGTTTGTGAAGCTGCATCCGCCGGCGGCGCAAGATGGCGAATGGACCTTCGACGGGGAGGAACTCCGGAAAGCCTTCCACAACCGGACCAAGGCAATCATTCTGAACACGCCCAACAACCCGACGGGAAAAGTCTTTACTCGAGCCGAGTTGGAGCTCATCCGTGATCTGTGTGTCGAGTTCAATGTACTGGCGATTACCGATGAAATTTACGCACACATCACGTACGAGCAGGCGCGGCATGTTTCGATCGCCAGCCTCGAGGGAATGGCCGAGCGAACGGTCACCATCAACGGTCTTTCAAAAACCTACAGCGTTACCGGCTGGCGTGTAGGATGGGCGGTTGCGCCTCCGGGCATTACCAATGCCATTCGGAAGGTGCACGACTTTCTCACCGTTGGTGCTCCGGCACCACTGCAGGAGGCAGGTGCTCGGGCTTTGGAGTTCCCGCCCGGCTACTATCAGAGACTGGCGAGTGGCTATTGCGCACGCCGTGACCGACTCGTGCCTGCCTTGGTGGAGGCTGGATTCCGCTGTTACCGGCCGCGGGGCGCTTACTACGTTATGACGGACATCGGAGCATTCGGGTTCGCGGATGATGTGGCATTCACGAAGTATCTCGTGCAAGAGATCGGGGTCGCTGCCGTACCGGGGTCGAGCTTCTACAACCACCCTCGGGATGGCGCGCATCAGGTACGCTTCGCCTTCTGTAAACGCCCAGAAACCCTGGACAAAGCCGCCGAACGGCTGGCGCGCCTGCGGCATCTCACGAAGCGCTGACCCTCACTCGAATGGCCGTCGATTCCTTTTGGGAATTTTCCGGCGCATCGATCAGCAGCGGGCAGTAGGAATGGGAATTAGTTCGGTTTTCGGGTCTTTTCGTTGGCGAGGAATTCGCGTAGGGCTGCCTCGGTCGGGTAACGGAATTTTTCTGCCGCAGCCACTCTCGGGCTGACCGCCCCATCCTGAACCGGCTTCTTTCCGAGGCTCTGCCGCAAGTGTTCAGCCTCGGCAGACTCACTCGTAATCACCTGGATATAGAACCAGAGAAAGTGACGCATCTGGTCGAGAGTCGTCTTCAGGACTTCGAGCGACTCGAGCTCGGGCCCCTGGCAAAGAGATTCCATGAGTTCGGGATCGCCCGGCGCTTGCATCGCAGCACAATTCAGTTGCTGCTGAATGGCACGTAGATCCTCAGTTACGCGCAGAATCCGGAGATGCAGGTCATCGAGAAATTCGTCATTATGCATGGGCCGAAGCTCTCTTCCAACTCAACTCACGATCTCACCCATGCCCAGCACAAAACAGATGTCCCCCGGGCATGCGCTTTCGTAATTCATCCATCAGCCTCGGTTGGCAGTCGCGGCAAATCCTCCGAATGTCACGCTTGGGGTGGGACAAATGGCGCTAAACCGAGCCTTCGAGGCGCTTTCACCAAGCGAATCCTCCGGCTTCGAAACTTAGCGTACACACCGAAGTTTGCGCAAGCACAAACAACCCGGGGCCGATGATTTCTCTCCAGCCGCGAACATTGGTAACAAAGTGAACGAGCAAACGCTGAGTTCGCACTACAGCGCTCGAAAAGTCATGGCAAGAAAACCTGACACAGACTGGAAAAGCCGGAATCCGTCGGACGAGAACACCATAACCTACCGAGATGCAGGCGTTCAGCGCGGAACTCTGGACCGAGAGCCCATCAGGGCGGCATCCAGCGCGGGAAGATCGCTCAACTGCCCTTCCCATCGTGCAATCACGGCTGTTGCCAGGCAGTTGCCGATCACGTTGATGGCCGTACGCCCCATGTCCATGAACTGGTCAACGCCGAGCAGGAGGAAAATCGGTCCCGTGGGAAGTCCGATCGTGGCTGCGGTCGCCAGCAAAATCACGATCGCCGCACGGGAGACCCCGGCGACGCCTTTGCTGGTCAGCATCAGGACCAGCACCAGGTAGAGCTGCTCTCTCAGTCCAAAATGCAAGCCCGACGCTTGAACGACGAAAATGGCTGCCAGCGACAAATAGAGGGTGGAGCCGTCAAGGTTAAAACTGTAGCCGGTGGGCATTACGAAAGCCACGATCGGGCGAGGCACGCCGAACTCTTCCATCCTCTCCATGGCGCGCGGCAGGGCAGCCTCCGAGCTTGCCGTAGCGAAGGCAATCGAGGCGGGTTCGGCAATGGCACGGACAAAGCGATCGAGCGGCAGCTTTGCCAGGGTGGCAATCGGCAAGAGAACGAACAATGCGAATACAGCTAAAGCCGCATAGAGCGTGACCAGCAGTTTGGCCAAATTACCGAGGACTCCGATGCCACTCGAAGAGACCGTGTAAGCCATCGCACCCAAGACTCCAAAGGGCGCAAACCACATGATGATGTCGGTGAACTTGAACATTACCTGTGCTAAGCTTTCGACGAAGGCCAGGATCGGGCGGCGCTTCTCCTCTTGCGGGACCATGACCAGGGCAATCGCGAAGAGCAGACTAAAAACCACAACCTGCAGGACGTGATTTTCCGCCACCGACTTGGCAATGTTCTCCGGGAATGCGCTCAGCACGGCGTCGCTCGCCGACAATCTCTCGGCTCGGGTGGACGGGGTGGAATTCGCCGGAACCTGAGCTCCCACTCCAGCTTGACTCCAATTGATGGCTGCCAGCCCGATAAACAATGCGAAGGTGGTTACCAGCTCGAAGTAGAGGATCGCCTTGATACCAATGCGTCCCACCTTCTTCAGGTCGGAGTGTGCCGCGATCCCGCTGACCAGGGTCGAGAACACCAAGGGTGCGATGATGACCTGGATCAGCCGTAGGAAGATCTGCGCGAGCAGGCGCAAGTCAACGGCGAATCGAGGGAGGTCATAGCCGATTTCCGCGCCTACCAGCATAGAGAGGAAAATCCAGGTGATCAGTGAACCTCGGCGAGCGGCAAAGAAGACCAAGCCCCCCAGGGCAAGCCAGCGTGCGCTGATGAGGACGGGTCGAGGCACGGGTACCAGACCGAGCGAGTGGCCGCCTGCAACGAGCGCAGCCACGACGATCAAAATCAGGACCCAGATGGCGGTCGAGCGCAGCATGCGCTGATACATTAACAGAGCTTCTTCGAGGCCGCATACCCCGATCCGCACCTCTTGTCGTGCCGACGCTCCCGCCTGTGTTCTCCGGTATAATCCGCCCTTCGGTTAGAAAGGCGGCTCCTGCTCATGCGATCAAAATCAGGTCTCCTGCTGATGCTGGTTTTGTTCTCTCTCCCACTCAGAGCGCAACGAGAACTGGTCTTGAAGCAAATCGATCTTCCCCATCCCTATTACTACCGCGAGATGTACCTGCCGCAACTCACCACCGGGCCGAGTGCGGCGGCCTGGTTCGCTGATTCCCGAGCCCTGGTCTATTCCATGGCAGGTTCGTTGTGGAAGCAGAATCTCAATTCCACGGTTGCAGAACAGCTCACCGCCGGGCCCGGATACGACTATCAGCCCGACTGCTCACCCGACGGACGCTGGGTCGTCTATGTTTCCTACAACAAAGACGCGATGGAACTGTGGGCTTTGAATCTCGAGACGCGGCAGACGCGGCCGCTCACTTCGAGTGGCGCCGTGAACCTGGAACCGCGTTTTTCCCCGGATGGCAAGCGGATCGCATTTGTCTCGACCTCGTATAAGGGACATTTTCATATTTTTATCGGAGAGTTCAACGGTGGCGAGCTGACGAATGTCGAGCGCCTCACCGGAGAAAACCGCAGCCCGCTTCCTCGTTACTATTACAGCGAGTTCGACCACGAGATCAGTCCTGTATGGTCCCCGGACGGCTCAGAGCTGGTGTTCGTCTCCAATCGCGGTCACATTTACGGCACGGGCGGCTTCTGGCGTATGAAGGCCGAAGCGGGTGCGGAAATGCGTGAAATCCACTATGAAGAAACCACCTGGAAAGCTCGACCCGAATTTTCTCCCGACGGTAAGCGGATCGTATATGCCTCCTACCTGGGGCAAAGTTGGCATCAGCTCTGGATTCTGCCTTCTGAAGGCGGGGACGCATTCCCCTTGTCCTACGGGGATTTCGACAACATTAATGCACGCTGGTCCCGCGATGGAGGCAAGATCGCGTTCATTTCCAATCGAACCGGCAATACTTCTCTCTGGATTCAGGAGATTCCGGGCGGGGCACAAACCCAGTTAGTGGTAAAGGAGAGGCGGTACCTGAGGTCGATGGTGCGAATGTCCATTACGGTGCTCGATTCCGGCGGCCGCCCCACTGCAGCGAGGGTCTCTGTGGTTGGCGAAGACGGGCGTGCCTATGCACCGCAAGACGCCTGGATGCACGCGGACGATAACTTCGTGCGCTCCGAGCGGTCGTTCGAGGCCCACTACTTTCACACCCTCGGCAAAGCCTTGGTCGAAGCCCCCGAAGGACGCATCACGGTCGAAGCGATGAAGGGATTTGAGTATCGCCCCTCCAGCCACAACCTTGTACTTGCAAAGGGGGAGACCGCCAATGTAACCATTCGGCTCGAACCGCTGGCCCTGCCCCAAGATGCGCCATGGCGTTGGGTCAGCGGAGATGTTCACGTCCACATGAATTACGGCGGCGCTTACCGGAACACCCCTGCCCATCTGATCTCTCAGGCCGCGGCAGAGAATCTTCCGATCGTCGAAAATCTCATCGTCAACAAAGAGCAGCGGATTCCGGATATCGCGTACTTCAGCACCCGACCGGATTCGACCTCGAATGCCCCGCCTTTGGTTTTCACGGGTCAAGAATTTCATACCAGCTATTGGGGCCATCTAGGTTTGCTGAATCTTACCAGGAATTTACTGATTCCCGGCTATGCAGGCTATCCCGGGACAGCCGCCGCCAGCTTGTTTCCCTCGAATGCCGACGTGGCCGACATGGCGCACGCGCAGCATGCCCTGGTCGGTTATGCGCACCCCTTCGATGCGGTTCCTGACCCCTCGAGAGACGCTTCGCTCACCGATGAGCTGCCGGTTGATGTTGCGCTCGGCAAGGTGGATTACATCGAGGTGGTTGGGTTCAGCGAACACAAGTCGACGGCTGAGGTCTGGTACAGACTGTTGAATCTCGGCTTTCATTTGCCCGCGGCAGGAGGCACCGATGCCATGGCGAACTTTGCCTCGCTGCGAGGTCCGGTGGGTCTCAACCGAGTCTATGCCAGGGTACCGCAAGGCCGCCTCGAAATCTCCTCCTGGCTGGCTTCCTTAAAGCAGGGGCGCACGTTTGCAACCAATGGCCCTTTGCTTGGTCTGGCGCTGGGAGGAAAGGAAGTGGGGGAAGAACTGCGCCTGCCCGCGGGGGAAAATCGAGTGCCATTCAAAGCCTGGTTGCGCTCGATCGTCCCCCTGGACCATCTTCAGCTGGTCTGCAATGGGGCTGTCGTCGATGACCTGAAGCTGAATGCCGATCGCCAAAGCGCCGACCGAGAAGGCACCATCCCGATCTCCCAGAGCGGCTGGTGCGTGCTGCGAGCCTGGGCTGATAAGCCCGAGTCTCCTGTGCTCGATCTGTACCCCTATGCGACGACTGGACCGCTTTACGTAAAAGTCGGCGCTTCCACGACGAAATCTGCCGAAGATGCTGCCTATTTCATCGCCTGGATCGATCGCCTGGTCAAGTCTGCAGTCTTGAACCAAGCCTGGAATACCGAGGCAGAAAAAGCTTCCGTTCTCCGCCTTCTTGAACAGGCGCGTGCTGTCTATGAAGGACTCGCGAGGTAAGATCCTCGCCGATCAATCTAAGCTGTGTGATCCCCATCCGGCAGACTGGATCTAGAGAGTGTCCTGCCTGCCCTCCAGGTCGAGTAGGATCTTCTGGCGTCGAATGCCCCAGCGATAGCCTCCCACGGCTCCGGTGCTCCGAACCACGCGGTGGCAGGGAATGGCCACGGCGATGGGGTTCGTGGCGCAGGCCCGGGCCACGGCACGGGAGGCCGTAGGCCGTCCGATCGCTTTTGCCACCGCCAGGTAGGAGCGCGTCTCGCCGAACGGGATCGACCGCAAATAGGACCAAACCCGCCGCTGGAAAGCGGTCGCCTGAATGTCCAGCGGAAGAGAGGTGTAGAGGCGTACGCCACGCATTTGCTCGAGCAGGGTTCGCTTCCAGCTTTCGAGGCTGGCATCGTCCCGGCGGCGGATTGCGAAGGGAAATTCGTGTCTCAGTCCCTGTTCGAGCTCCTCATCGGAGCTGGCAAATTGGATCGCACAAATTCCCTTGCCCGTGGCCGCGATCAACATCCGGCCCAGCGGTGAATCCGCACAGGTGTAACGGATGGGGGCTGCAATCGCGCCACGGCGGTATTTGTCAGGAGTCATGCCCAACTGGGAAGCAGTTCGCTCGTACACCCGGCTGCTCGAGCTGTACCCGGCGTCATACATCGATCGCGTCACCGAATGACCGGCGCGCAAGTTGCTCTTGAGTTGCCTAACTCGACAAGAGTCGGCATATGCCTTCGGTGTGATGCCAAGGACCGACTTGAAGGTCCGCTGCAGATGAAAAGGGCTCTGGCGGAACTGGGAGCCAAGCCGCGCAAGGGTCATGGGTTCATCCAGGTGCTGCTCGATGTATCGGCACACGGCCTTAACCCACTGCAGCTTGCCGCTGCCGCCAGCTGCAGGCCGACAGCGCAGACAAGCCCGATAACCGGCCCTTTCTGCTTCTTCCACCCGCCGGAAGAAACTGACGTTCTCCCGACGAGGCCGCCGGGAAGGGCACGACGGGCGGCAATACACTCCGGTCGAGGACACAGCAAAGACAAATTGGCCATCCTGCGTCGCGTCCCGGGCCTGGATCGCTTGCCACCAGTCGCTTTCCTGATTGCTCCTCATTCCCGTGGATCCTGTAAAACTGAGTATCGCATTCGTAGTCATCATGAACAAAGCTTACGACCCGCCGCTCCAACAAAACATCCGGATCTTGCGTTCAAAGTAAAATGATTCCGCTGGGCTCGTCGGGCCGCAAAGACTCCTCGCTACGCATCCTAATCCGTTAGGGTGCGAGGACGATGGCTAAGGTCGCAGCGCGGGTAGCAAGATCGCGCCCATGGTTCGCGGCAAGCCTTGGACCCGGTTCAGTCGAGGTTGTCGGGCCTGGTCTCATTCTGGGGCTCCGTTCCTTTTATGATCATCGAGAAGAAAACCGCGATCGTGCCGCCGTCCTCCGCTTCCGAGGCTGTGG
Organism: Terriglobales bacterium; assembly: GCA_035622455.1. Taxonomy (GTDB): domain Bacteria; phylum Acidobacteriota; class Terriglobia; order Terriglobales; family Acidobacteriaceae; genus JAFAGX01. The sequence goes on along the minus strand of DASPVG010000146.1, from coordinate 6,588 downwards.
CCAGCTACATCGGCCACGAGATCGAGGTGGAAGCATCTTGTCCTGCAACCGAATGGAAGAAAGCGAATCCCATTGTTTTTGCCTCGGATTGGCAGGGCAAGAACCTCGATCCGAGCCGAGAAACCCGAGTGCGGGTTTTATGGTCGGAACAAACTTTGTATTTGCGATTTGAATGCAGTTATCGTGAGCTTTACGTCTTCCTAGATTCTGAACCCAGTGGCCGCCGCGATCATCTCTGGGACCGCGACGTGGCTGAGGCATTCCTGCAGCCCGACCCATCGCGTGAGCACTTCTACCGGGAATTTGAGGTCAGTCCCAACGGTATGTGGATCGATCTCGACATCTTTCCCGGCGGACGGGCCGATCTCAACAGCGGTCTCAAGCGTTCTGTCTGCCTTGATGAAAAATCCTCCACCTGGTCGGCAGAGCTCGGGATTCCCATGCGATGGCTTACCGATGCTTTTGATCCGTCTGCTATTTGGCGGGCAAATTTCTACCGGATAGAAGGCAAGATGGAGCCCCGGGCTTATTTGGCTTGGCAACCCACTCACACTCCACAGCCCAATTTTCATGTGCCCCGGGCTTTCGGTCGGCTAAGCTTTCAAAGATCGAGGGGAGTGTAAGCCCACGAATGGCTTAGAGCTGGCGGTCGGGCGGGTCGCAGCCTTTCCGGGATGAGTTGGGGTGAGATCAACCCCATTTGCCCTGATCAAGATCCTTGACAACCAGCGGCCGCTTGCGATACTAACGACCCTCGCGGTGCGGTGTTTCACTTCCAAGAAATGACTGCAGAAGGAAGCATCTTGCCGTCTCTCGTTGCCCTGGCGCTCTTGCCGGCGACTGCTTTCCGTCGCGCTCCTAGCTTTGACGGCTTCTTGTCCGGCGCTTTAACTGGGGTGGAACTTAGTCCGCCATCGGCGGCTCGATCAGCGTAAAGGTCGGAGTGACTCCGGATCGTTTGCGCAGTTCGCTCAACAGCGCATGTGCGGCATTCTGATAGGTTTTACTCGGATCCGACGGATTCGCCCAAACCGCTTGATAGACGATTTGCGCAGCTTCTTTCAAATCCATATGGAGAGCGGCTTCAAGGATATCCACCCGCTCCTGCAGGTGCTCGTAGCAATCGTGGCAGATCACTGCGGAGGCAAATCCGCTTGGATGGTTCTCTTCGCGAATGCAGCGGGAAAGTGACGGCTGACCCGGCATGTCGAGGCTGGCCATGTGTGCCTTGAACTCCTTCAGGAAGCGCTCGCGTTCTTGTTCGAGTACCGCCGGATCGGGTGTAGCGGCCTGGCTGATTGAGACGGTGGTCCGCGTGGTCAGCGGGGTTGGAGAAACGCGCTCGGAAGTTTTGCAAACCGGACATGAGCTAAGGTCGGCAGAGTAGTAGGTCCGACACTTCTTACAAGGGAGACCGTAACCGGCGGGCTTACGACTCTCGGAAGCAACCGGCTGAACCGGCACGCTTGCCCGCTCGGGACGCTTGTTCACCGGCGCCGGCGCACTGGCTGGCTGCGCAATCGGATTTCGCGCTGGCGGTGTCGAAATCATTCCTCACCTCGTTCTGCTTGGTTTTACGGCTACCTCGATTGTAGGAACGCTATTTGGCCAGGCCGAGAGCACGAAGGTTCATGGAACACCCGTAACTACCCTGCGAGAATGTGCCCATCGACCGCGGTGGCTCATTCATTCATTGCTCGGGTTCGGGGCCTCCGACCTTGATTTCTGGTCGGCTGCGACCGCGCCTTGCTGTCCGAGCACGCGCAGGACAGCCCCCAGGCTGGTTTGGGCTTCTCCCAGGTGGGGATTCAGTTGAATCGCTTTCCGGTAGGACTCTGCGGCCGCTCGGAGGTCGTTTTCAGCAACCTGGACCAGACCCAGATCGTAGTAGGTATCAGCACGTTTGGGATCTCGCGCCAGAGATTTCTGGAGCGCGTTCAGGGCGGCCGAGTACTTGTCAGTCACAAACAGCGCCAGCCCGAGATAGCGGTAGGCTTCGGCGTTCTTCGGGTCAAGGCTCAAGGCAGTGCGGGCTTCCGCAACGGCGTTCTGACCGTCGTTCCAGCGAGAAAAAATGGAAGACATTCCGCTGTGGACTTCCGGAAAACCCGGATTCAGCTCTGCGGCATCCGCATAGGCGTCATAGGCGTCATCCAATTCACCTCTCTGCTGAAGGATGTAACCCAAGGCGTAGTGCAAATCCGTATTGCCGGGGGTTGCAATCAGCAGCTTACGGACGATCGGCTCGGCTTGGTCATAGCGTTGTTGCGCAACGAAGGTCGCGGCATGAGTGAGCTCCTGAGGACAGGTGTCCGAGGACGCCTCACGGTCAGTGCCATGGCCCTTCTGCAATTCGCGAATGAAATCGGGGGTTGCTCCCGCCCGGGACAGAGCGCTGGTCACATCCTCGTTCATACCGAACGCCACTCCCCGCTCCTGGGTTAATCGCAACACCCTTTGCCCGGGGATTCCCCCGACCATCCAGGTCAACAGTTGCGAGCAATCGACCGGCTTGGGAGGGTTCGTTTCAGCGATTCCACACCCTGCCGACAGCAGAACAAAACCGACAACCTTCGCAATCACAAGGTCTCCTCGTTAGAATTCAGTAAGCTGGGCTTGTTGGAAACATAGACCCGAAGAATGCTCGAGGGGTAGGTTACTGAGGTAAGGCGCTACCGTATCCCCCGACACAAGTGATGATCCAATTCCCGCGCGAAGAAGGCTTCGCCGAAAGGCCTGCCTCAATACCATTCGTCGAACGCAATCTCGGGCGGAGGTCTACGGACCCAATCACCTGTTATGGCCGGGCGAGCCGAGGCAGCGCGACGGGACACGGCTGCTCGGGTATAATTGGATCTATGCGGAGCCGCAGGTCATGCGGTGGAGCTGCCGTTGTTCGGTAGTTGCGGAGGTTTGTATGTTCGAGGGCTTATTCCAGCCGATGCACCTTCTGATCATCTTCTTTGTCGCCCTATTGGTGTTCGGCCCCAAAAAGCTTCCTGAACTCGGGAAAGGGCTTGGAGAAGGGATTCGCGCACTGAAGGAGGGGATGAAGGAACACCCCGACCAGTCCAAGACTGCGAACACTGAGTCCAAGAACACCGAAGTGAAGAGCTAGAATTTCGGGATCGCTCTGCGGACGAAGGTAAGTCAGCGGGTTCTTTTTTTGGTAAGACAGTAGTTCCGCTCAAAAACCCTCATCTCGCGAAACTTGCCTAGCCCACTAGTGTGGGTTTACCGAGGAATCTTGTGCTGATCAGGACCCGTTACTCGAGGGTTACGGATTTCACCAGATTCCGCGGTCGATCCACATCCAGGCCTTTTTCGGCGGCCATGTAGTAGGCGAACAGTTGCAACGGCACAATTTCTAGAATCGGTGACAATAACTCAGACGCCGGCGGCACAAAAATCGTGTGATCGGCGAGGGCTTGGACCTGCTCGTCACCTTCCGTGGCGACCGCGATAACCTGTCCCGACTGCTGTTTGAAACCCTTAATACTGGCGATGTTCTTCTCATAGCGCAGGACCGCTGCTTCGTCCTTACGATCACAGGTAGCGATGATCACCACCGGCAGGCTCTCGTCGATTAAGGCGTTGGGACCGTGTTTGGTTTCTCCCGTGGGATAGCCTTCAGCATGAATGTAGGAAACTTCCTTAAGCTTTAGCGCCCCATCCATGGCCACCGGGTAATGAATGGCACGACCCAAAAAAAGAAAATCTTCCATCGCCCGATACATCTTCGCCAATTGCTCGCATGCGGGAGCCGCTTGCAATACGATTTCGACCTTCGTGGGAATCTCCAGCAGTTCCCTGATGTGGCGTCGGATTTGGTCCTTATTGAGAGTGCCGCGTACCTGACCCAAATAAACAGCAAACAGGTAGAGCACTGCCAACTGGGCGGTAAAGGCCTTCGTCGACGCGATGCTGACCTCCTTTCCTGCGAAGGTATAAAGGACTCCATCGGCTTCGCGCGCGATGGTGGAATCGATAACGTTGGAAATCGCTATGGTTCGGGAGCCTTTCGATTGGGCCTCGCGTTGAGCGGCACTAGTATCCGCAGTTTCGCCGGACTGCGTAATCAGCATCGTGAGTTCGCCTTTGCCGATCAGCGGATTGCGATATTCGAACTCGCTCGCGTAATCGACGTCGACCGGCAGACCTACCAGCTCCTGGATCATGTACTGCCCTGCCATACCAGCGTGCCGACTGGTACCGGAAGCAACGATGTTGATGCGCCGCAGGAGACGAAGTTCTTCCTCCGAGATGTGCACCTCGTCAAGGCGTACGCGTCCTTGCTCGAGCGAAACCCGGAGGGTCGTGGTGTCGCGCAATCCTTGCGGCTGATCGAAAATCTCCTTCAGCATGTAGTGTGGAAACTTGCCCTTATCGTCCATCTACTCTCCTCAGCGCTTGGCCGCAGACTCTGGTACCGAACCGCGTACGATCGTAGCTTTCACATCTCCCGTCGGAGTGAGCACCACAATATCGGCGCGGGACCCGACTTCGAGCTTGCCTCTGCCGGCCAAACCGGCCACCCTTGCTGGATTCAGCGATGCCAGACGCAGTGCCTGCTGTAAATCCCAGTGGGCAAACTCCATCACATTGCGCACGGCACGATCCATGGTCAATACGCTCCCCGCCAGTCTGCCGTCCGAGAGGCAGCGGCCATCCTTCACTTCCACCTCCATCGAACCGAGTCGGTAACGCCCCTCCGGCATACCAGTTGCCGCCGTCGCATCCGTAATGAGCACCGCCGAATCGACGCCCTTGGCTTTGAGGAATAACTCCACAATGGCGGGATCGAGGTGAATACCGTCGGCGATGATATCGGCAGAAAGACGGCTGTCGGTCAGCATTTCTCCAATGATTCCCGGTTCGCGATGGTCCAGTGGGCGCATGGCATTGAAGGCATGGGTTGCGTGGCGCGCTCCCGCGGTTACGGCAGCCCGCGCCGCATGGAAATCCGCGTCAGAATGTCCCAGACTGACGCAAACCCCGCGGCGGGCAGCCTCAGCAATAACTTGGTTGGCTCCTTCTAGCTCGGGTGCGAGAGTCAGGAACCGGATCCGGCCGCGAGACGCCTGCCAGAATCGGTCGAACAATTCCAGGCTGGGTGGTTGCAGGTCAGCCGGAGGATGGACCCCCCGCCGAGTATGACTGAGAAAGGGACCTTCGAGGTGAATACCTAACGGTTGCGCCAGCTGAATGCCCCCGGTGGCTTCACGCTCGGCCTGGTCGATCCGGGAGGCCAGCCGGTCGAGCGCAGACAGGGTCAGCTCGAGGGGAGCGGTGACCGTCGTCGGAAAATAGCTGGTTACGCCATGGCTGGCCAGCAGGGCCTCCAGCGCTCGAGCCCCGGTGGAATCGGCATTCATGACGTCGTGACCGGCGCCACCGTGGATGTGGATGTCCACGAATCCCGGAGCCAGAAACGCGTCGCGAAACTCGATTACCTCGACCCCTTGAGGAATAGGACGAGCCGACTGCGACACGATCTCCACGATTGTGTCGTCTTCAATCAGAATGCAAGGATGGTCGACGTATTCGAGCGGGGTATAGAGGCCGTTTGCGAGGAAGGCAATCACTGCAGCGATACTCTGAATGAATTTGTCCGAGCTTGCCGGGGACAGATCACAAAACAGTCCCCATAGGCTTCCTCAGTGGTTCCGTTAGACTCTACCAATTTTCTTCTGCTTGGCCCACCTTGTCCGTTGAGCGGCTGCGATCTTCCGGCGTGTAGCTGCCGACACGGTACGTCTGGATCTGGCTCTCCTTGCCCGCCTATTGGCGCTTGTTTTCGCCCACCGTGCTTTCGGTGCACCGCGTCTCCGTCTTCGGGCCGAGGCAGGCATCCGCTTATGGTTAATTGGTGAACCAAGTCCACGGAGCACGCGAAGTGCCGAGTCAATTGCTTTGAGTTCTTCCTTGAGTATTCGACGCTCAGCTGTAAGCGTTTGAACGACTCTCTGTAGTTTCACGGGCCAGCATTATAGCAAAGCGGAAATTGGTGGCTCGTTACCTATTGCCCATCCTTTCTAAATCTGAGGGCGATGTCAAAGGGAGCGTGCTCAGAAGGTGGTCGACTGGCCAGAGCGTCCGGCATCACGTCCGGAAACGAAACACGGTCATGTTAGGTCGTCTCAATGATGGTGAGAGTGCCAGCGCGTTGTGTTTGCGGTTGTCGAGCATTTCGATACCTTTTTTCGCGATTGACTTCGCGAGCAGCTAACGGGTGAAACGAGTTTTTTCGCGCAGTTCAACAGGCCAATAAAAATCAAAATCAATCCCTCTAGGGCTATGTCCTGATTGCGCCGGTGCAAGTGCTAAAATTAACGGGTTAAGAAAGTCGGGGAGTGGCTCAGCCTGGTAGAGCACCTGGTTCGGGACCAGGGGGTCGGAGGTTCAAATCCTCTCTCCCCGACCAATGTTTTCAATTAGATAAGGGACGTTTTCGACCTGCCAAGAATCCCACTGTAGATAGAAATGTAGCTGCCGTTTCCTCGGCGGACAGCCAGTATGATCCGCTGGATGGAGGGAGAGGAGAACGGCCATTGAATTCGGAAATCTGCTGAAATTCGTCGAGGCAGA
>DASPVG010000145.1:0-18336 GCA_035622455.1 Terriglobales bacterium | reverse complement strand
GCGCTCAGCCAATCCGATGGCGAAGTTCATGATTGTCAACACTCCTCTCGACAAGATCTACGTGAAAAAGCTCATGGTTCGGAAAAAACCGCACATGGCGATCTACGTGGAGGAGACGGGCGGGAGCGGGATGGACTCGGCACTTTTCTGGGATGGCAAGAAGTACCGCTATCAGCCGATGGGCGCCAACCTGGATTAGACAGACAGGGACAGATTCCGCAGAACAACTGCCTTCAATTTCTACCTCTGAAAAGGTATCGGAGCGAATCGCTTTGTCAGACTCGCGCCGGGGCCTCTTGGACCTCGGAAATTTCCCGGCGTCCGGGCTCCGGTTTGACCTGCTGAGGTGGCTAGAAGTACCGTGATCCGCCGATTGGGGTAACCTGGATTCGATAGACAGGCACAAATCCTACAGCACGGCCATATAGACTGCGCTTGATCTCTGCCCTGAAAATGCCCAGCCCGTCCGCTCCTCAGGCTCGCGCCGGGCTCTCTCCACCCTTGGCAATTCCCGGGCGTCCCGGCTCCGGTTTGAGAACCTGCTGAACCGCCTCGTCGGGTTTGGGCGGCGCCGTAATCTTCGGAAGTTCCTTACCCTCGATGATCATCTTGATCTCATTGGCATCGAGCACTTCGCGCTCGAGCAGTGCCAACGCGATCTTCACCAGGGTTTCGTGATTCTCCGCCAGAACGTTCTTGGCTCGCTTGTAGCCGTCGCTCACGATGCGCCGGACTTCTTCATCGATTTTAATCGCCGTTGCCTCGCTATAGTCGCGGTGCTGGGCAATTTCCCGGCCGAGGAAGATCTGTTCCTCTTTCTTGCCAAAGGTCAGCGGCCCAAGATCACTCATGCCAAACTCACACACCATCTTGCGCGCCATTTCCGTGGCCCGTTCGATGTCGTTGCCGGCGCCGGTGCTCATTTGGTTGAGAAACATCTCTTCGGCGAGACGGCCGCCCATCATGATGGCAATCTCGGTTTCGAGATACTCCTTGGTGTAGTTGTGCTTATCGTCGATCGGCAATTGCATGGTGACGCCGAGCGCCATACCTCGGGGAATGATCGTGACCTTGTGCAAAGGATCCGAGTTGGGAAGCTTGGTCGCCACCAGCGCGTGTCCTGCCTCGTGGTAGGCGGTTACCTTTTTTTCTTCCTCGGAGAGCAGGAGCGACTTGCGCTCCACTCCCATTAAGACCTTGTCTTTGGCGATCTCGAAATCATACATCAGCACGGCTTTGCGATTTTGCCGTGCCGCACCCAAGGCAGCTTCGTTCACCATGTTTGCAAGATCAGCCCCCGAGAAGCCTGGGGTACCGCGGGCGAGGACCGAGAGTTCAACGTCATCGGCCAAAGGAATCTTGCGGGTATGGACACGCAGGATCTCTTCCCGTCCCCGCACGTCGGGACGGCTCACCACCACGCGGCGGTCGAAGCGTCCAGGCCGCAGCAGGGCAGGATCGAGCACATCGGGACGGTTGGTCGCAGCCATGAGGATGACACCTTCATTCGACTCGAAACCATCCATTTCGACCAGCAATTGGTTTAAGGTCTGCTCGCGCTCGTCGTGACCGCCACCGAGGCCGGCTCCGCGATGGCGTCCGACAGCATCGATTTCATCAATAAAGATGATGCAGGGGGCATTCTTCTTGCCCTGCTCGAACAGGTCACGGACGCGGCTTGCGCCAACCCCAACAAACATTTCGACAAAATCGGAACCTGAAATCGAAAAGAACGGAACATTCGCTTCCCCGGCCACGGCTCGCGCCAGCAGGGTCTTGCCCGTTCCCGGGGGTCCGACAAGCAGCACACCCTTTGGAATCCGTCCGCCCAGCTTTTGGAATTTCTGTGCCTCGCGCAGGAACTCGATAATCTCCCGCAGTTCCTCCTTCGCCTCGTCGACTCCAGCCACGTCCTTGAAGGTTACCTTCTTTTGCTGCATCGACAGCAGGCGTGCCCGGCTCTTACCGAACGACAGGGCCTTATTGCCACCGGTCTGCATTTGGCGAATCATGAAGAACCACAAGGCGGCTAATAAGATGAGGGGAGCCAAATTCAGCAGCCAGCTCGGCCAGCTGCCATTGCTTACGTCGCGAATGGTGATATTTACGCCCTTTTCGCGGAGCATCTTTATCATGTCGGGATAGTTCGCCGGCGCAGTGGTGCGAAAGGGTGAGTCGGGTGGGGTGCCAAGCTTGCCGCGTACTTCCTGGCCGATAATGGTCACTTCCTTGACGTTGCTCTGCTCAACCTCTGCCATGAACTGGGAGAAGGTCATCTCCTTCTCCTTTTGGCCGGTCGACCCGGCTTTCACCACCTGCCACAGCAGGAAGGCAGAAAGCACGATGACCAGCCAGAAAACCACCGTTTTTACTGTCGAATTCACTCTGAGAGCTCCTCGGAAAGTGGCGCCTTTCCCATACCAAAACTAGGCACCTCAACTGGTTAGATGCCAAGGGCGGAATTAGGATCGAAGGAATTCCCCGCTTTGTTATTCTACCCCGAATTGAGGAAAATAAAACCCGCTCGCCCGGATAACTTAAGTCATACGAATTTCAGGTATATCTCAGCCGGCGGTGGCGATGCAAGCCAGGTTTCGGTCCGTTTGTGCAGGCGAGCCGAGCCCATAACCCACGAGAAAGGCTTCGTCGACCAAGAATCCGAAATAGTCCGGCTGGAAGGGCACGCGCCGGGCTGTCTGGCGATCGAGCAAGGTAACGGTCTTTACCGAGGCTGCTCCCCTACTACGCAGGTCATGCACAAGGAAGTCTGTGGTTACACCCGAGTGGATGATCCCTTCAATGAGCAAAACGTGATGCCCCTGAATATTGGCGTCGTGACTGAAGAAAATCTCCATGAACCCCTCGGGTTTGCCCTCGAGGTTGCGGCGATATCGCGGCTTGATGAATTGACAGATCACCGGCACGTCCATGGCGCGCACCAGGTCGGCCATGAAAATAAAGCCGTTCTCGAGCATCGCCAGAGCATGCACCGTCATGCCCCGATAGTCATGGGAGATTTGCAGGGCCAGCTCACGCACGCGTTTTTGGAGTTGGTCTGCGGAGATGACCACCCGCAAATCGGGCGCTTTTGCAACTTGATTCATAGGTATTTAGCGTGCCCTGTCGTTCCGCCCGACCGGGCTACGCTGCCTCCAATCGAACCTCTCGAATCCATACGGCCCGGCTACCTTCTTGCGGTCGCAATCGGCAAGGTACGGCAAACCCGCGCACCCAAACGAGGTCCCCTCGGTTCACCACCACTGGCCATCGCTTTCGCTCCACCCCGCGCAAGTGACGCTCTTCGAGCAGCTCCTTGATCTTCTTCGGAGCTTTGCGATGGGCTGGCCAGAAACGGTCTCCCGGGCGCCAGTTTCGGACCAGAAGCTCCCCCTCTAATCGAGCGGGATCGAGCAAGTCATCGGGATTATACCCCCCGCAGGCCATGGGTGAAACCAAAAGAGCCTCGAAGCGCGACCCGGTTTGCGGAACTTCGATCGACCCGGGGACCGATAAGCGGTATTGATAGTTGGGGGAACCTGGCACGGCTGGCATTTTGGCAAACTGCAGCTCTTGTTTTGCCAGCCGAACCGTCCAGCTGTTCGCGAGGACCATCGCCTTCTCTTGTTCCGCACTCCGCAGGGTACATAGAATCTCTTCTACGTGGCGGAATTCGAGGCCTAATCCCAAGGATTCAGCAGCACGGCGCACCAGCCGGCGGGCGAGCGCAGTCGGGAGCGTCCGGAGGACGTCGATTCTTAGTCGAGCGCGGGTGCCTGTCTGGTCTACCTGGTTCCCCTCCGGCAACACCCAGGCCGATTCGAGCAGTCGCTCGGTTTCCTGTTCCCAATATTCCTCCTCGGCCCGTGCGATCTCCGCGGTTTCCGCCAGTGTCTCTCGCACCGCTGGATTAAGATCGCGCTCGAGGTGCGGCAAGATTCTGTGCCGAACCCGATTTCGCGCATGGCGAAGATCACCGTTACTTGGATCCTCGCGCCAGTTCTGTTCGATCGCGTTGAGGTAGGCCTCAACTTGATCGTGCCGAACGGAGAGAAGAGGGCGGACAATGGCCGCGGGTCGCGAACCACTGTGGGCTTGATCGCGGGCGCTTCCTGGGGACTCCGATCCTGGAGCTTTCAGCTCGGGATAGATCCCCGCAAGCCCACGGCTGCCCGCGCCGCGAGTGATTTTGAGCAGTACAGTTTCCGCCTGATCGTCCAGGGTATGGGCGGTGGCAATCCGGTTCAATTTCCCCTCGAGCAGGCGGTAAAAGAATTGATAACGCAGCTCGCGACCAGCAGCTTCGAGGCTCATACCTGTTTTGAAAGCGCGGGCGGCGACATTTGCGTTTCCAGCGTGAAATTCCACTTGGTGATTCTCAGCCAGGTCAGCCACGAAGCGTTCATCGGCGTCCGATTCGCTACCCCGTAATCGATGATTGAAGTGAATCACGGCAACGACGATTCCGATCTGGGGGCGCAGCTCGAGCAGCAGCCGCAGGAGGGCTACCGAGTCCGCTCCGCCAGAGACGGCGACTCCCACTCGATCGCCCGCCCTTAACAGCTGATGTTTGCGGATGTAGGCAAGCACGGATTGTGCCAGGGCGTGCACAACCCCATAGTACATCGCATGCCCGCCTGGGGACCCCTAGGGGCATCCTGCCTGAAGACTACCTGAGCAGCTGGTTCACCTCGATGCCGGAAGGCGAACCTTCGAGCGCATGGTACGTGCCGGAGCTCTTCAGCTCCTCGGCCACCCGACGCAACAGGCCAAGAGTTGCTCGCATCGGTCCTGATCCCAGGCTCACACGCGCCACTCCGAGCCTTTCCAGTTCCGGCACCGAGAGCGAACCCGGGCCTGCCAAGATATTGACCGGACACTCGACTTCCCGAACCAGCCTGGAGATCGTGTCTGGATCTCGCAATCCGGGCACAAACACACAGTCCGCCCCGGCATCCCGATACGCCCGTGCCCGCTCGATGGCTTCGCCGTACCTTGCCTCCGGTGGTCCTACGTCACGCAGGTAAACGTCCGTGCGGGCATTCAATACGAGCCCTACGCCCGCCTCGAGCCCCGCTTCCCGAACGGCGCGAATCTTCTCCACCTGCAGGGCCCGATCGGCCAGCGGACATGCGGGATCGAAGGTGCTATCCTCCAGGTTCATTCCCACCGCACCGGCTTCGATGACTTCCGCAGCGGTTTGCGCTGCATCCTCGGGCCGGCTTCCGTAACCAGCTTCCATATCGGCCGTCACCGGCACTTTTACGGCTCGCACGATGCGCCCCACGCGGGCCAGCATCTGTTCCCGCGAAATCTGCTGTCCGTCGGGATAGCCAACCGAGAAGGCGATCCCCGCACTGGTCGTGGCAAGCGCAGGAAATCCAGCCTCCTCAATGATGCGCGCGCTGGCTACGTCCCAGACATTCGGAAGGAGAAGGGTTTTCGGTCCGCGATGCAGTTCGCGGAAGCTCGTCGCTTTAAATTGCTGTGCGGCGATGTCTGTCATGATTTCCTCCGCGCTCTCGGTTCTCGTTTCCCCACTACCTACTAAGGAAGGGATCTTTTGTTCATTTTCTCGAGGAATGTGCTGAGGACGATCACCGCCCGGCCGACCGTTCCGCGACCGATCTCCTGCACGTCGTCCCGGGCATTCACGCGCATCGTATAGAAGCGCCCATCGAAGGATTCGAGGACGGCCTCGGCCCTGATCTTCGATCCAATTCCGCTGGCCGCCCGGTGCTCCACGTGAATTTGAGTTCCCACCGTGATTTCCCCATCTTCGCAATAGGGGCGGAGAGCCAGAAAGGCGGCGGTCTCCATAAGCCGGATCATATCCGGCGTCGAATAGACGGCGGGCAATTCCGGATGATGGGCGGTCAAAGTATGCTTAAATTCGACCGTTTCTTCGGCGGTAGCCTTCGCGCCCAGAGGGATTTCTTTTGCCATCGGAGGGCCTCAGAAAAGAAACGAGGCAATGATTTTACCGGATCGTGACTCTGGTTCGGTCCGAGATTGCGACCTTGAGCCGCGAGAATGGTCCTTCGAAGATCGTCATCTTCCGGCTGCCAGCCGGGTTGCCAACCGAAGAGGCAGGTGAGCGGCGACGATACGATCCTGCGCAGACTTCAAGTTGTAGGGAACCCGGCAAAACGTTACAACCCGCGAATCGCTATCGAAGATCGCGAACCCGGCGCGCCAGTCCCCGTCCCGCGGCTGTCCGACCGACCCAGGATTTACCATGTACCGAAACCCTTCTCGGAGCGGTACCTCGAGTATTTCGCGTTGACCCACGGTTTCGTAAGGGGGGCGATAAGCCTCGACGTATTCCTCGTTAGCAAGAAAGCCCCCTTGCAGATGAGTGTGTCCGAAGAAGGTTATGGGTGCAGGCGCAAGCATGATCGGTTCGATCGCGTCCCGTACCGTAACCACGTAGTTATCCTCGTTCACCGGCGAGCCATGAACCAACTCCACGTTGGGAAGTCCGTCGATCTGGATAGGTCCCTGGGGTAGAGTGCGAAGCCATTCCAGGTTTTCCTGGTCCAGCTGCATGCGAGTCCATTCCGCCGCCGCGGCTGCAACCGGATTAAAGTCTTTGAGGTCCATGAGACCGCAGACTGCCTTGTCGTGATTACCACGCACAAAGATTGTTCCCAGTTCACGAGATCGTGCGATGACCTGGTTGGGGCTGGCACCGTAACCCACGATGTCACCCAGGTTGACGACCAAGTCGTGAGCTGGAGCGGACGCCAGGCACGCCTCGAGAGCTTCGACGTTGCTGTGGATATCGCTCAGTAGAAGAACGCGCACGGGTAAACCAGGGACAAAGTGGCGATTATAGACCCCGGAGCCTGCCCAGGCACGATCGAGGCTCCATCGCGGGTCAGGAATCACTCATCGATTGACAACCGGGCACCTCGCCCAATGCCCGGGTGCGACTTCCACCAAGCGCGGAAAATCGCAGGCGCACTGCGGGATCCGCAGATTACAGCGCGCTTCAAATGGGCACCCGGGAAGCTGGGCCCCGAGGGGTGGAACACTTCCTTCAATGGTGCGCAGAGGCTGCGTGCGATCAGTTCCGAGGGTCGGAACCGCCTCCAAGAGTCCCCGGGTGTATGGGTGCGCCGGGAGACGAAAGATATCCTGCTTCGACCCCAGCTCGAGCAAGTTCCCTACATAAAGGACGGCCACTCGATCGGCCACCTGCGAGACCACTGCGAGGTCATGCGAGATGAGCAACATGGCCAGGCCAAATCTGTCCCTCAAGTCCCCGAGCAGTGCCAGGATTTGCGCCTGCACGGTAACGTCAAGCGCCGTCGTAGGTTCGTCCGCAATGAGCAATTGGGGACGGTTGACGACCGCCATGGCGATCATCACCCTCTGGCGCATGCCGCCCGAGAGCTGGTGGGGATAGTCGCGTGCGCGGCGAGCTGGATCCGGGATGGCCACCTCCTCCATCGCCTGGACCGCCCGATCCCAGGCCTCCTTCTTGCTGATTCGGCTATGGACCGATGCCGCCTCGGCAATCTGACTGCCCACCCGCATGACAGGATTCAAGGCAGTCGTTGGCTCCTGAAAAATCATGGCTATCTTGCTGCCGCGCAGGCTGCGCATTTGCTCCTCGGGAAGAGCAAGCAGGTTTTGTGGCGGACCGTCATGAAACCAAATCTCTCCACTGACCCGCAGCCCGGGCGGAAGCAAACGCATGATGGCCAGAGATGCCAAGGATTTCCCGGAACCGGATTCGCCGACCAGCCCGAGAACTTCGCCGGGAGCAATGGTAAGGTTGAGGTCAGAAACCGCATATAGAGACGGCGCGGCGGCGGTGGTGGTCCCCCTCCGCTCACCTCGGCTCAGGCTACGAGAAGAAAACTCAGCGGCAGGAACCTCAATCGAGAGTTGACGTAGCTCGAGCAACGAGGACACCATTCCATCCTAGCAACCCGCGAACCGGGACCAGAAGTCCAAACATCGATTCTCAACGTTTCGAATTGTCGCGAAGCTCCATGGGCACAATCCCCATGAAGTGCGGTTCGAATCCGATTTTCCACACCCAGATTCGCGCGTCCAATGAAAAGTTTTTTTTCTAAAGATGCGCTAGAGAATCATGAGGTCCAGCTAGGTTGCACCAAATCTGGTCAGAGGCTTGTGGACTGCCTGCACTCGATTGCATTCACGCCAGATAAGAAGTCGCGTTTTTTCGTTGACGGAAAAAATAAACGTAGTAAAAGGATACTCGTTCTTTGACACGTTCTGAAGTTCAGCTGGTTGGCGTGGCGTCCGGGACGCAAGCGAGGCAGCGTTCTCATGCAAATGAGGAAGCAGGCTCGTAAGGTCTAGCAAAGCGCTGGCTGAGAGGAACCAGGAACCAAGGTCAAAGGCAAGATAGAGTCCCGAGGCGTTGAACTTGGTTTAGCCGGTTGGCGGTAAGCCCGGAGCTTAAGCGTAACCACGACTGATGTGAGCCGCAAGGCACACGACGACTGTTGGTTGGCATGAGTCTAAAGCGAGCTTCTAACCGAGACGAATCGCTTTCAACATCACCTTGGGACTCTTGCTGTTTTTGTAGTTCAGCGACCATCCAGGAAATCCCCGCAAAGCCCCATCCCTAGAGCGGTATGTTCCCATGCTTCTTCGCTGGGTTTCGGTCGCGCTTCGTCTCCAGCATTTCCAGGGCTTGAATGAGCTTCCTGCGAGTATCGCGCGGCTGAATGACAGCATCCACGAAGCCCCGCTCGGAAGCCACATAGGGATTGGCAAAGCGGTTGCGAAATTCCCCGATTTTCTGTTGGCGCACTTCCTCCCGGTCCGCAGCCCGTTCCAATTCCCGTTTGTAAACGATGTCTACCGCCCCTTCCGGTCCCATCACCGCAATCTCCGCCGTCGGCCAGGCATAGTTCACGTCGGTGCGAATATGCTTGGAGGCCATCACACAATAGGCCCCGCCGTAGGCCTTGCGGGTAATCACCGTCACCTTGGGAACCGTGGCTTCGGCAAAGGCAAAGAGCAGCTTGGCGCCGTGCTTGATAATTCCTCCGAATTCCTGATTGGCCCCCGGCAGGAATCCGGGAACGTCTTCAAAAGTGATCAGCGGGAGGTTGAAGCAATCGCAGAAACGTACGAAGCGAGCCCCTTTGATCGAGGCATTAATGTCGAGCGTGCCTGCCAGAAAGGCCGGCTGGTTGGCCACGATTCCGACCGATCGTCCATTGAGGCGCGCGAAGCCGACCACAATGTTCTTCGCGTAATGCTCCTGCACCTCGAAGAAGTAGCCGTCATCGACGACCGCATGGATCACGTCCTTCATGTCGTAGGGCAGGTTCGATTGATCTGGAATCAGCGTGTCCAGAGCCGCATCGGCACGGTCGGGGGGATCATTCGAAGCCTTGCGGGGAGGATCCTCAACGTTGTTGGAGGGTACGAAGCTGAGAAGCTCTCGTACCATCGATAAACATTCTGCATCGTCATGGGCCAGAAAATGCGCCACTCCCGAGGTCTCATTGTGGGTGGTCGCGCCGCCCAACTGATCCTTGCTGACCTCCTCGTGCGTAACCGTCTTGATCACTTCCGGACCGGTAATGAACATGTAGGAAGTCTTGTCTACCATCAGGATGAAATCGGTGATGGCCGGCGAGTAGACCGCTCCCCCAGCGCAGGGCCCCATGATGGCGGAAACCTGGGGCACGACCCCGCTGTAGAGCGTGTTGCGTAGAAAAATGTCGGCATACCCAGCCAGAGAAAGCACTCCTTCCTGGATGCGCGCGCCCCCGGAATCATTCAACCCGATGACTGGCGCGCCCATCTTGGCGGCAAGATCCATGATCTTCACGATCTTTCCGGCATTGGCCTCCGATAACGAGCCCCCAAAGACGGTGAAATCCTGGGCGAAAACGAACACCAGCCGGCCTTCGATGCGACCATATCCGGTGATAAACCCATCCCCGTAATACTTCTGTTCGGCCATTCCGAAGTCGTTACAGCGATGCGTGACCAGTTTGTCGGTCTCTTCGAAGGTACCTTCGTCGAGCAAGAATTCGATCCGCTCGCGGGCGGACATCTTGCCTTGTTTGCGCTGCCATTCGCGGCGCTCGTGGCCACCGCCGTCTTCTGCCAGGCGGTCGCGCTTCTTCAGTTCCGCCAATTTTTCTTCGAGGTTCATGGCGGGAGAAATTATAGCGGGTTAAGCTTGGAACCTGCCCCGACGGTACACGGAAAAAGTGGCTGAGGAAAGCATGGGATGGAGTCAGTGATGCCGTTCGAGGCGTGTATGGATGACTAGCGTGAGAATTCAGGAAGTGTGCGGAACCGATTCCTACAGCCGGTTTGCTCGGGAACTAGACTTGAATCTGAACCCGTTTTGCTGCCGCCAGTCCGCGTGAAATCGCATACAGCGCATAGGTATGGAAGCCGATACCCAAGATGTCCCGCACCGCCACCAGAAGAAGACCGTCCATAAGGTAGAGTGTCATCCCCAGGAGGAACGCCCATTTCCTCGCTCTGGTAGCAAAGTAACCGAAGGTAATGAATGTTCCCGCCGCACAGGCGTTGATGACGATGTCGAGAACGTGTCCCGTACTTCCGGCCCGATTGACCAATCCGTGCACCACGGACGTGAACCCCAGCCCGACACAGAAACGAAGCTTTCCGTCTAGGATGAGAAAATTGATCACCGAGAGGGCGGCGATCCAGTAGAACCATTGGGCACCTGTACGCGCGCGCGTAGCGGCCACCATCTTCGAAACCGCAAGGCGCTCGTTGACATGTGCGATGCGCTCGCTCGACTGCGCGACAGCCGTGCCGATGCCTGTAGCCATCAAACAGCCTCCTGCATTCCAAGCGAGGGAGCCCGTTTCACGGGTAAAGGCTGGAATTAACTACAAAGGCTATGATGGGCGGAGAACCCGGCCTAGATGCCCCCGGGACATTGACCAAAGGCCCATGTCCGACCCGCAACGGTTCGGGGTAATGGTTACCTCTGGACCAAGGCCATCATATGCTCGGGATAGCGTTGGCCCGAGGCCGCTCCCTGGGGAAAGATTTCATCCAGACGCCGCAAGTCCTGTGGGGTGAGCTTGAGATCGAGCGCCGCCACGTTCTCCTCCAGGTAGGTGCGACGTTTGGTGCCGGGAATTGGCACGATGTCCTCACCTTGGGCCAAAACCCAGGCCAGCGCCAGTTGCGATGGCTTCCCTCCCTTTGCTTTGGCGATTTCCTCCACCCGGCGCACCAGATCAAGGTTCTTCTGGAAGTTTTCGCCCTGAAAGCGCGGCGAGTTGCGGCGGTAATCGTCGGCCGGAAGATCCTCGAATCGCTGGAACTGCCCGGTCAGGAATCCGCGACCCAGGGGGCTGTAGGCTACAAATCCAATTCCCAGCTCCCGGCATGTCGGAAGGATTTCGTCTTCGGGATCTCGCGTCCACAGCGAGTACTCAGTTTGGAGCGCGGTAATGGGATGAACCTTGGCCGCCCGGCGGAGGGTCTGGGGACTCGCCTCGGAAAGACCGAGATGGCGAACCTTTCCTTCTCGCACCAACTCCGCCATCGCTCCGACCGTGTCTTCAATCGGAGTCTCGGGATCGACGCGATGTTGATAATAGAGATCAATGTGGTCGACCCCGAGCCGGCGCAGGCTGCCTTCGCACGACCGCCGCACGTAGTCCGGCCGGCCACTTACACCGCGAAGTGCGGGATTCGCCGGATCGCGCACGATGCCAAATTTGGTGGCCAGCACCGCCTGTTCGCGCTTGCCTTGGATGGCGCGTCCGACCAGTTCCTCGTTTTTGTACGGGCCGTACACATCGGCGGTATCGAGAAAATTGACTCCGAGCTCGAGAGCACGATCGATGGTCCGAATCGACTCCTGGTCGTCACGGCCACTGTAGAACTCCGACATCCCCATGCAGCCGAGTCCGATGGCGGAGACACGCAAGCCAGAACGTCCGAGTTGGCGGGTTTTCATGATGGCTCCTTGGCCGGAAGAGTGAAGACTTGGGAGAACCGAATCGATCGCATTCACCCCTTCAGTAGATGCCCAGCTCAGGCATCAGGCTGCGACAGTTATGAGCTGCGGATTCGGGGCCAGGACCTCGCCAATTTCAACGGCAGGAACCTCCGCGGTATGGAGGGCCTCAAGGAGCCCGGCAGCATGCTCGGCTGCCACGGAGATGAGCAGCCCTCCGGCCGTTTGGGGATCAAAAAGAATCGTCTTCACTTCTTCGCTGATTCCGTCTTCATACTTGACGGCGCACTCGGCGAAATCACGATTGGCCGTCAATCCGCCGGGGATGTACCCGGCGCGAATACAATCGAGCGCCCCTTCGAGCAGAGGGATCTTCTGCGCATAGATGCGGAGAGAAACTCCGGATCCGAGAGCCAGTTCGCGGGCATGCCCGATCAACCCGAACCCTGTAATGTCCGTCATCGAGTGAACGGAAAAACCGTTGCCCGCAGCCGGTTTTGCCGCCGGGGCTCCCGGTTCCGCATGGCTGCCGCCAGGGAATGGCCGCGGACGACGACCGACGTGACCGGTTATGACCTCCGACGCCGTGTTGTTGAGTGTGGTCATCGAGGCTACCGCCGCTTCCATCCAGGATGGTTTGGCCACGCCCCTCTTGATCGCCGTCGAAATCACCCCAGTACCGAGGGCTTTGGTGAAGAGCAGGCGATCGCCGGGCCGGGCGCTGGAGTTGGTCAACACGCTCTCAGGATCGATCAGCCCGGTCACGGAGTAGCCGAATTTTATCTCTTCGTCGCGAATACTGTGACCGCCAATTACCGTGCAATCGGCTTCCACCATCTTGGACAGACCGCCAGCGAGGATGCGAGACAGGATTTCCAGATCGCCCTTTTCGGGGAAACAGACCATGGCCAGCGAGGTGAGCGGCCAGCCCCCCATGGCGTAAATGTCGCTTAGCGCATTGGCAGCTGCAATCTGGCCGAAGGTGTACGGATCGTCCACAATCGGGGTAAAAAAGTCCACCGTCTGCACCAGCGCCGTTTCCAGGCTGAGCCGATACACGCCGGCGTCGTCGGCATGATCGAAGCCGACCAGAACGTTCGGATCATGTTGCCGGGCTAATTTCCCAAGCACTGTGTCCAGCGCCGCCGGACTCAGCTTGGAGGCTCAACCCGCGGCTTTGACGGATTCCGTCAGCCGGAAAGGCTTCGTTTCAGCCATAACTTCATTGTAAACAGAAAGCGCTGTCACACGTTCGAACCGACGCCCAGACTGGCGCTCAATCGTGCCTTGCGGAAGCGTGAACGCCTGGCAAAGGCCTCGCAGGCGTCGCCTTCTCGATTCTCATTGCTTCTCTCGAGACCGGACAGGAACGCGGGTGCTGTGCATAAAGACGATCTTCCATTTGCCGGCTTGTTTCTCGAGGAAGGCCGATTCCAACCATTGCTGCTCGATCGTTCCCGAAGAATCGGTAATGCTGCCTCGATTAACGTAGGCGACCCAGGCAGCGTCGCCGCTGATGTGGACATCCGGTTCCGTCACATTCCATTCATAGCGCTTTCCTGCCGCATGTTGAGCCTTCATCAACCCCATGATGGCATCGCCGTTGAATCGAGCCCCGGCATCGAACAGGTAAAAGTTTGCTGCCGTGACGGAGTTGAACTTGGCCAAATCATCGGTGCGGGCCGCATCAAATATGGTCCGGACGGTTTCGACCACTTGCTCCTGCTCGGAGGTGAGACCTTGCTTATCCGCTCCCGCACCGGTGACACCCGCAAGAAGAAGGGACAAAACGAACGACACCGGGCCTAACGCGAGCCGGAGTCTCGATCGAGTGTTCATTCCATATCTCCTTGGCGACTCTTTGCAGTCTAAGAGTGGGTGCATGCTTCCCGCATCAAGTCCATCCAGGGGACCTTTTATTTCGCGGTCACGTCGGTGACTTCAAGCGCCGGATAGGCTTGATTCCAATCGGCAGTGATGTGCTCGAAGGTAAGCCGAAACGGCTTGCTCTGGCCGGAAGCGAGGGGCGCGGCGCTCAGATCGAGTGCGTCCGGATAGGGGCCGCCGGTCTGAAGCACCTGCAGCGGAAGATCATCGACTTGGGCAATTTGATCCATGGAGTTCTTGAACTCGACATGCACGATGGCGTGCGTGACGGTTTTGTCTCCCGTGTTGGTGACGGTCCCATCGAGATAGGTGACACTCGCGCCCACAAAGTTTTCCGCCTGGCTCATTTTTAGATCGGACAGCTTCATTTTGGCGGCGTAGGCATCCTGGACGGCTCGACCTGTCGATTTCCCGCCCGATAACAGGACGATAAGGCCGACCACGACGATGACGATCACGACCCCGACGAGTAGGGGACGCAGGTTGAAGTCGTGCTGTGGTTCACCCAGCGGAGATGGTTCGATCAGCCCGCCCACGGAGGGATTGTAGATGGTTGATTTTTGATTGTCGATTTTGGTGAAGCTCGAATTCTACTTAGAACTCGAAATAGCCACTCGCCGTCGGACGACGAGATCGGCCATCGGTTCCCGTAGCCGGCAGCAACCCGATGATGCCGCGTAGATTGTCCCAGGCAGCCTCATTCAGCGCCGGATCGGAACTGACTAAGTCGCGCAGCATCTCCCAGGCCGCAACGTTCAGCGCGCCCTCCGGCGCGGGCCCCATCGCCAGCGAGACCGAGCACTGCGGGCAAAAGCAGATTCGCTGGGCCGCTGATTTCTGCCGCGGCCGAATGCCCACGGTCTGAGCAAACATATAGACGGCGACGGATTTTTGTCCCGGGTCAATCTCCCGACCACAACGAAGACAACAGAGGTGTTCCACGTGCAGTCCTCTTCTCTGCTCACTGTCACGAATACCCGTTTAGCCCACGGGCGCACAAGTACGCAGAAAGATTCCCGCGAACTGGCGAACCACACTGAGTTCTAGCCAGCACCGCGGGCCCTCGTGCACTCTGTTGCCATGGATGCGCGAGGTAAGAACACGGTCGAGGTCCGGATTCTCAACGTGCGATCTCTGCCTTCAGGTACGAAATTAGTTCGCATCTCCCATCTTCGCCGCCTGAAGGAATGTGAGAAGGTCGCGGCCGTCTGTTACCGCATGCATTCGAGCGGCATTCAATTTCTACTGGTTCAGACCCGCCGCGGGCGCTGGACTTTTCCCAAGGGTCACGTCGAGCCGGGTCTCACCCACGCCCAGGCGGCGGCCCTCGAAGCCTTCGAGGAAGCCGGAGTACACGGCCGTATGGAAGAAGCGTCGTTTGCCCGCTACGTGGACTACAAACATCGCCACTCTACCGTTGCATCGATCAGGGTCAGCGCCCATTTATGCGAGGTTTCGCGGCTGGAATCGCCGCCTGAGCCGGGCCGGAACCGCACCTGGTTTTCCGCAGACACCGCGAAAAAACGGTTGCGGGAACGGCGCAAACCCGACCACAGCGCCCATTTGGTTCGTTTGGTGGACCGCGCGGTTGCCCATATTCTCCACCGGCCGCACTTTTTCGAAAGCTCGCAACCGAAAATTCCGAAGGTGGCGTTCATCGAGGGAGTTCCGAGCAGCTCAGCCCGTGTGATCTCTGCCCCTCTCGAACCGCATCCGCATTTGATGCGGACGGGCCAGCGTAGGCTCCTGCCCGGCAAATCGTAGATCCTGTCTGGTCGCTGCATTTCATCGGATTTTGCTTCGCCGGGGCATCACTTCGCGATTGCCCGTGATCACTGGCGGCACGCGGAAATCTCGTGCAATGCGGAGACGTCCTTCCTCAGGGAGAATCGCAATCGACGTAGCCGCCGCAAGCTATAATGGGCGGCACTGATTTGTGGGCGCGCTAGCTCTAGGTACTAAACTTGGCCCTTACGAAATCGTCGCTTCGCTCGGAGCGGGCGGCATGGGCGAAGTTTACCGCGCGCACGATACGCGGCTGGACCGCGATGTCGCGATCAAGGTCTTGCCCGCTGCTTTTGCAACCGACCCCGAGCGCCTGGATCGCTTCGCCCGCGAGGCCCGTCTTCTCAGTTCGCTGAACCACCCGAATCTGCTGGGCATTTACGATGTGGGCCGGCACGACGGCATTCACTATCTGGTCTCGGAGTTGCTCGAGGGCGCAACCCTCCGCTCGCGCATTGAGGAGAACATACCGCAGCGAAAAGCCTTGGACTACGCGGTCCAGATCGCACGAGGCCTGTCCGCCGCTCACGACAAGGGGGTTGTGCACCGCGACCTGAAACCCGAGAACATCTTCGTCACGACCGACGGTCGCATTAAAATCCTCGATTTCGGCCTGGCAAAGCAAGACCCTTCGCGCGGCTCTGGCGACGCCACGCTCACCTCGCCGCCCAGTGCGACGGGTGTGGTAATGGGAACCGTGGGCTACATGTCGCCCGAGCAGGTGCGCGGCCAGCGGGCAGATTCGCGCAGTGACATCTTTAGTTTCGGCGTCATCCTTTACGAGATGCTCTCCGGCAAGCGCGCATTTCAGGGCGATTCGCCGGTCGAAACCATGAACGCGATTCTGAAGCAGGATCCGCCCGAGATCTCCGACGCGAGCAAGAAAGTTTCGGTCCCTGCGGACCGATTGATCCGGCGCTGCCTCGAGAAAGCGCCAGAGGAGCGATTCCAGTCGTCCCGCGATTTGGCGTTTGCTCTCGAAGCCCTCTCCGGCAGCACCGCAACGGATGCCGCGGCAGTCGTCGCCCCTCGGGCCAAATCCCGAAACTGGCTGCCGAACTGGATTTTGTGGCCGGCGCTGGCCGCCGCGCTCCTCATCGGTCTGGTGGCCGCGATTGAGCTGCGACGTCCTCCGCCTGTGCTGGAGTTCGTGCAGCTCACCAACGACAGTTATGTCAAGAACGCCATCGGCTGGCCGCCGCCTGTATTCGACACGCCCCTGGCCACCGACGGCAGCCGCCTCTACTTCACCGTGAGTCTCGCGTCGGGTGCAACTCCTGCCCAGGTTTCCACCTTGGGTGGCGAATTCGCGCCCATTCACCTCTCGTTGCCTTACACCGGGTACGAGCTCATGGGCATTTCTTCCGACGGCGCTGAGCTCTTGGTGGAGGGCTTCATGGCCAGCGAGGTTGAGGTTCCGCAATGGAGTGTTCCCGTGCTCGGTGGATCACCCCGGCGCCTCGACGAGCTGCTTGCCCATGACGTTGCCTGGTCTCCAGATAAGCAATTGCTGGCTTTCGCCGCAGGTGATGGTTTGTTCCTCCTGGACTCCGGCAACGCCAAACGGAAGATATTCACTTCGAGCGGTGCCGTGCTCTGGCCTCGCTGGTCGCCCGACGGCAAGCGATTGCGATTCACCCTCGAAGATCCCGCCGCTCTGTCCAGCACACTGTGGGAAGTTCGAGCCGACGGTACCGGCGCTCACCCTTTGCTTCCCGGATGGCATAAACCGGCGATCGAATGCTGCGGCGATTGGACTCGGGATGGCCGGTTTTACGTATTTCAAAGCGGCGACTTTGCTCACTCCAATGTATGGGCAGTCCGCGACGGACTCTTCCGCTCATGGCAACCCTTTCAATTGACTGCCGGCCCCCTCAGCTTCTCTTCGCCTATGCCCTCACGGGATGGCCAGTGGCTTTATCTGGTCGGAACCCAGCGTCGCTCTGAGCTGTCGCGGCTCGATCTCGGCTCCGGCTTGGCCACTGCGCTTCCTGCCATGCCATCGCTCGAAAGTATCGACTACTCTCGCGACGGACAGTGGATGGCATACGTGACCCAGCCGGAAGGCATCTTATGGCGGAGCCGCACGGACGGATCCGACCGATTGCAACTGACCTATCCTCCCACCAGGGCCGATTCGCCGAAGTGGGCGCCCGACGCTGCCCGGATTGCCTTCAGCGGTATCCGCATTGGGCAGCCCATGCAGATCGAAATGATTTCTGCAGAAGGCGGAACGCCGGAAGTGGTTTTTCCTGAAGCGCGCAACCAGGGGACGCCAACCTGGTCGGCCGACGGTCAGTCCATCATCTTTGGCAGGCTTCCCTGGCTGGAAAGCGGCAGGAAGATCCCTGTATTCCTGGAAAAACTGGACTTGCACGACCGCAAACTCATTCAAATCGCCGACTCAGAAGATATGCTGACGCCGTCGGTATCGCCCGACGGCAAGTTTTTGGCGGCGGTGCATACAGCAGCCACGCAAATGGCGGTCTATGAATTTGCCAGCGGCCAATGGAAGCTTCTGGACCAAGCCAGCGGGCATCGACCTGCTTGGGCACCTGACTCGAGCGCCGTCTACTTCATCACCCGCCAAGGAGCTCTGTATCGCTACCACGCGGCGCAACGGAGCTTGGAGTCCATGTCGACGATAGCAAGGTTCCTGACCTTCGGTGCAACCGGCGCAGCTCTGGACGGCCCTGGTTTTCTGGCGATCG
>DASPVG010000144.1:0-2597 GCA_035622455.1 Terriglobales bacterium | reverse complement strand
AACCTCTTCCGGTTTGTTAGGCAGGCCCTCAAGTTCGGAGGTGAGTCGTTCCAACGATTTTTCGAGGGCGAGGAATTCGTCGCCATTCTCCTCCAAGAACTGCCGTCGGTTGTCAAACGCAAACCGCCCTTCTCCCGGCGGTAACACAGAAAAGAAAAGCCCCGACCGCTCGCGCAAACTGCTCACCGCATTCCGCATGGCGGAAGAGAGCAGATGATCGCGCTCGAGCGAAACTTCCACGTCCCGGCAGAGTTCCTCGACGCGGGCATTGCTCACCGAAACCCCAAAGTAGGCTCCGGCCACCCCTTCGAGTTCGTGGGCTTCATCGAAAATGATAGTTCCGACTTCGGGCAGGATCCCGGCATCGGGTGCATTCTCGGTCTGCTTGATGGCGAGATCGGCAAAAAACAGATGATGGTTAACGATGATGATGTCGCTCTCGAGCGCCAGGCGGCGCATCTCGGTGATGAAGCAGTTCTCCCAGGAACTGCACTTTTGCCCGAGACAGGTCTCCGAGCGCGCATCCAGCCTGTGCCAGAGCGCACTCGTCTCGGGCAAGGCGGCGAGTTCCGCACGGTCTCCGGTTTGGGTGTTTTTCTCCCACTCGGCGATCGCCCGGTAGTGCTCAATCTCGTCCAGCCCGCTCAGTACCGGCTGCCGGGTCAGGTCGTAAAGCTTTTTCCGGCACAGGTAGTTATTGCGACCCTTCATGTAGCAAACGTTGAGCTTACCCTTGCCATCCGGGTAGAGCGCCTGCTCGAGAAAAGGAACATCCTTGTAGAAAAGCTGCTCCTGCAGATTCTTGGTCCCGGTCGAGATGATGACTCGTTTCCCCGACTGAATCACCGGGACCAGATAGGCGAGGGTCTTACCCGTACCCGTGCCGGCTTCGATAATCAGGTGGCGCTTCTCCCGGAGCGCCTGTTCGACCGCCTGTGCCATCTGGAGTTGTCCCCGCCGAAACTCATAGGCAGGATGGGTGCGCGAGAGAAGGCCGCGGGGGGCAAAGAACTCGTGCAGCGTGACGCCCGGTTTCATGCTGGATCCCGCAGGCTGCGAACTAGCGCTCACGAAGTCTCTATAATAAGCCACAATACGCCTCTCGACGCGTGGCGCAGTCCTCGCCTGAGGGCAGGTTTCGAGGGCCTCGCGCTCAAGCCCGAGGCGGGAATCTGCCCGGCTGATCTCCGGGCGGGTGGGACACCTGCACTCGAACCGAGCCTTGACGAACGGCCAACACAAATCGCACCCGCCTCCGATCATCGCCATTGTGGGACGCCCCAATGTGGGTAAATCTACGCTCTTCAACCGCCTGGTGGGTCGCCGCCGTGCGATCGTGGGCGATGAGCCGGGAATCACCCGCGACCGCCTTTATCAAGAGGCAGAATGGCGCGGCCGTCACTTCCTTCTCGTCGACACCGGGGGCATCGTTCCCCAAGGCAAAGACCCGATGGCGGCTGAAATCTTTCGTCAGGCCGAGGTGGCGCTCCAGGAGTCGACGGCCATCATTATGGTCGTCGACGGGCGCAGCGAGCTCACCTCCTCCGATCTCGAGCTGGCCCGCTTGCTGATCCGTACCGGCAAGCCGGTGTTCGTGGCCGTCAATAAGATGGATTCCGAGAAACAGCAGCCGCTCGCTGCGGACTTCCATCGCCTGGGAATACACCACTTGTTTCCCCTTTCTGCCGAGCACGGTCGCGGAGTCGATGAGTTGCTGGATGCTGTCGTCGAGACTGCCTCCGAAGATCTCCAAAGCCGCGAAACAGCCGAGGAGGAAAACGAGGACCCCGGGGAGACCAAAGTCGCTATCATCGGCCGGCCCAATGTTGGCAAGTCCACGCTCTTGAACCGGCTGACCGGTACGGCCCGCGCCATCGTTTCCCCCACGCCCGGTACCACCCGCGATGTGATCGATGAAGTCGTCGAGCGCGATGGCTGGCGTTTCCGCTTCCTGGACACGGCTGGCATCCGCCGGAAGGGCAAGACTCACCTCATGGCGGAAAAATTATCGGTGGTGATGGCCCGCAAGCATCTGGCGTCTGCCGATGTTGCTATGCTCGTGCTGGATGCTACCGAGGGCGTCACGGCTCTAGACGCGACCATCGCTGGCTACGCCCACGAGAGCGGCCGTTCTGTCATTGTGTTGGTGAACAAGTGGGACCTGGTGCTGAGCGATCGGCGGAAGCCTCCCGGTCGATCCAAGGCTGCTCGCTTGGCGAACAGCCAACCCGTAGGGGACCGCCGCATTTTCGAGCAGAGGGTGCGCGACCGTCTGAAGTTCCTTCCTTATGCCCCGGTTCTATTTATCTCGGCAGCGACCGGGGAAGGGATTCGGAAGCTTTTTCCTCTCCTCGAGCAGGTTGCCGAGGAACGCCGCAAGCGCATTCCCACCGCGGAGATGAATCGCTTCCTGGCGCGCGTGGACTTCGAGCGTGCCCCGGTCCCCGTGCGCCAAAGAATCAAGATCTATTACATGACCCAGGCGGCCGTGGCGCCCCCTACATTTATTCTCTTCACCGACCGCCGGGTGAAATTGCACTTTTCCTATCAGCGATTCCTGGAAAATCAGATTCGCCGCGCTTTTGGATTCTTAGGGA
>DASPVG010000143.1:0-42429 GCA_035622455.1 Terriglobales bacterium | reverse complement strand
CGCGATGTAAGCCGTAAGCTTTCCCTAGGAACGCTGCTGGAAGTTCGCGGCAAACGTCACCGCATCGGATACTCCTTGACTGGGCCGAAGTGGCGGCAGGTTGCGAGATTCCATGGGCGGGCGTTGCTCCAAGGTCCCGAGCAGGCTCGCCTGCGAGCCGACCTGGGAAACGAACCCGTGAGCGGTGCACACGCGATTAATCCAGCTCTGCTGGCGCCGGCTAAGGACCTTGAACGGCAAAGTGGAGAAATTGCGGAAGATCCAAAGCAAGTAAAGCCGCTCAGTGAGCGAAAGCCTTACATAACGTGGGCCCGTAGGAGTGAGCACACGAAGAACTCCTTGCGAAAGCTTTTCCAACCACATGGTAACCGTCATCCCCATCTTCTAGCATCCGAACCCGGCAGCAATTTAAGGGCCAGCATTATTCACCAAACAAGGTGCAAAAGGGAAGCAAAATTGTTATTTTTTGTGATTTTTCTGGAGTTTTGTGGAAAATTTGCTCCCTGCGAGCAAAGCCCATCAACCTCCGTGGTCTGAAACCCCCTACGAAACCCCCCCGGCATCACCCCAACTTCCGGCTTTTTTCTATCGACTCGATCTACGGTTCCGAAGCTTCCCTGTCTCCGGGCTGCGCTGGGTTAAGGCCGGCGAAGTCGGGTTGGCTCCTCCTACCTGCACATGGCCGCCTAGCAGATTTCTGGCTAAGGCTTTATGGATTCAATAACTTCGGCCTCTGCATGGTAAACCATGGTCCCTTTTCCCGGATGACTGCGGGCCCATCCACATCGCTGGACGGGTGGGATCGACACCGTTTGGGCGAGGTGCATTCATCGATTAGCATGAATCAGTGGCGGGCGGAAAGCTTTCGCGACAGGTTGGTCTGGCACGCGCGCTATCGAAACTCGGCTATTGCTCGCGTTCTCGCGCTTTCGAGCTCATTCGTGCCGGGCGAGTTGGGGTAAACGGGGAAATTTGTCAACGCCCCACTGCGCAGGTCCACATGAATCGAGATCAGATTGCCGTAGACGGAACCAAACTGGCATCTGCCGCCAAAGTCTATCTCGTGCTGAATAAGCTTCGAGGTACGGTTACCACAACCTCAGACGAAAAAGGTCGCGAGACAGTGTATGCCTTCTTGGATCGCGGTCTGCCCTGGGTTGCGCCGGTTGGACGGTTGGATAAGGCCAGTGAGGGGCTGCTGTTGCTCACCAACGATTCGGCGTGGGCGGCTCGCGTGCTGGCGCCAGAAACACACTTGGACAAGACCTATCACGTCCAGGTCAGCAGTCTCGCCAACGAGGTCGTCGATCGGATCACGAAAGGGGTAATTGCCGGGAACGGCGATCGGCTGCGTGCCAAAAGCGCCCGGATTCTGCGACAAGGTGGCAAGCATGCCTGGCTGGAGGTTGTCCTTGATGAGGGCAAGAATCGTCACATCCGTCGCATGCTCGAGTCCCTTGGAGTCGGTGTGCTGCGATTGGTGCGTGTGGCCATCGGGCCTTTGCTCTTGGGTGACCTTCCCAAGGGAGGGTGTCGTCTCCTGACCAGGATGGAAAAGCAGAAGCTGGATAACGAGATGAAAAGACGGATCTCCGACTCCCGGTTTGAGTCGTAGCACTCTCCACCGCAGCGCGAAGAACCGAAGCGGATCCCGAGGCTGGAGCCGCGGACGACACAGAAGTCCTTCTTCAGGGCGGCCGCTACATAGGGGTTTCGATCAGGCCGTAAAGCTCGATTGCATGAAGGGCAATTTGGCAGCAACTCTGGCAGCGACTTCCAACTGTTGGAGGTCTTCCCGAGTGAAATCCGGCCCTGCCGATGTTGCATCAAACGCTTTGCGAGAAACCTGGATCACACCCAACACCTTCTGATCGGAGCCGAGCACCGGAGCTGACATGAGTTTCTGGATCGAAGCTTGTTCGGATGGATCAGTTTCCTCGCCGCCCTCGAGCTTGATAGTTTCAAAGACTCGGGCGTGCTTCACCGTGGTGAAAGCGTTGAACAAGAGGGTTTTTTTTGTCGTCGCTGTATCGGCAGCCACCGAAGACGAACTGGAAACAGGAATCGATCCCGCGGTTTGCAACTGCTCAGGAAAGATGAACCTCAGCAGACCCTTTTCCAGGCGCAACAGGGCAACTTCATTTACCCGGACCGCGAAAAGCTTGGACAATGCCGCGCAGAATTTCTCGGGAGTGACCGCCCGGCTAAGGACGAACTCAACCGAATGATCGGGTGCAACGGCTAAAGCAGCCGCGCGGGCCAGCTTCGAGGAATCCGGTTTTTCAGCCATAGAACCGTAATTGATCGCTGTACCCGGGTTCGGGCTCCGCGAGCGGTTGACACCATGGTGACCTCTTACGCTGCCTGGCAGCAAGTTACCGACGTTACGAGCGTGACCATTGCCTTTAATCCTTCTCCAATGGCAACCCTTTGTCACGCCAGCCGCGAATACCCCCCACCATCGAAAGAACGTTGCTGTATCCCATTTTCTGCAGATTGTCGGCGGCCAGCGCCGAGCGGAACCCGCCCCCACAGTAAAGGATCATCGGAGTATTCAGGCTGGGGACACGCGCCTCGATGTCACGCTCAAGGATTCCTTTGCCAAGATGTACGGCGCCGGGAAGATGATCGAGGGCGAATTCGCTCTCCTCGCGGACATCAATCAGAAGAAACTTCTCTCTACCATCAAGTTTGTGTTTAACCTCATCGATCGAAGTCTCCTGAATGCGCTTTCTGGCATCCTCGACGAGCCGCAGGAAGCGTGGTGAGTGTTGGTGAGCCATGGTCTCCTCCGAAGCGCGAAACTCATCCACCAAGTATAAGAGAACAACCGGGGAACTCTAGGATCCCGAGTGAATGAGGAACCGATTGCCCGAGACCAAGATTCGGATACGGCTAGAACCCCGGCACTGTGACCCGGCCGATCAAGAGTTCAATGCGGACTCGAGAAGAGTCTGAAGGTTGACTTCGAGGTTACGGAGGTCCTGTTGCGAAAGACCGTCAAATTGGAAGGGTTGAAGGCATCCATGGGTCGCCCACATCGGAAATAACATCCGTGCCTTCCCGCGAATCGTGGTTCTACCTAGGTGAAAGACTAGCTCAACTTTGATTCCTTCGCTAAGAGGAGCGTCGATCTGGAGCAGGCCTCCAGTCGTGGAGAGTGCATGCAAGCGTCCCCGCAGTTGGCGCCCATTCTCTAGCTGCATCAAGCTCAGAACCGCACCACCCAGCTTGACGCGCGGAGCCCGGGTTCGAGTCTGTTTTTGATCGAATTTGGGCATAGTCTCCTCGACTATCTCACCGCGTTGCCAAGGTGAGGAGATTACGAAAGTAGTCAAACCGTAACTCGAGGGAAGCGGTTCACCGCGGCTCTGGTTGAGGTTAACCGACCTCTGGACCTTGACATGCTGCTCACAATTAATAGCTTACTTTAAGATTGTTTTTCACCGATTTAGGGCTTGGAGGCAGGCGCTCGATCCCCCTTGGTTTTCTGACCGTTCGTCTTGGCCACAAGGCTCTACCCGACTCTTGGCACGGTCTGGGTTGGCCTACCCCGTGCTAGACTCCTCTTGCCCTTGAGAGCAAACCAGGCATGGCCGGACTTACATTCCTTTCAGCCGTATCCCTGGCACAAAAAGTCCGTGACAAAGAGCTTTCGTCCGTTGAAGTAGTTGAGTCCTATCTGCAACGGATCAATCAGCTGCATGGGAAGCTGAATGCGTTCGTCGAGGTGAACCGAGACGGAGCATTCGAGCAGGCGCGCCGGGCCGATGAGGCACTGCGCCGCGGGGAACAACTCGGGTCCCTCCACGGTATTCCGCTAAGCATAAAGAGCTCGATCGATGTAGAAGGCCTTCGCGCGGAAGCGGGAAGCAGGCTGAGAGCAGGATGCCGGGCTTCTGAAGACGCACCCCTGGTGGCGCGCTTGAAGAATGCGGGGGCAATCATTCTGGGAACTACAAACTGTCCTGAACTGCTCATGGCCTGGGAGACCGACAATTTGCTCTATGGGCGCACCCAAAATCCGTGGGATCTGTCGCGAACCCCGGGAGGGTCGAGTGGCGGGGAAGCCGCGGCGATTGCCTCGGGATGCTCAGCCGGTGGAGTCGGAAGTGACGGGGGAGGTTCTATTCGCGTGCCCGCACACTTCACTGGCATTTGCGGACTGAAGCCCACTCCGGGACGCATTCCGGCCACTGGGCACTTTCCACGTTCCCTTGGCCCCTTTGCCCTGCTTGGAGTGGTTGGCCCGATGGCGCGTACCGTGGGCGATGTGAAAGTGCTGTTTGAGACGATCCAAGGCCCGGAAGACGGTGATTCTTTCTCCGCACCCGTCCCCATACGCTGGCCGGTGCTCGAAGAGCTGAGGCGGCTGCGCATCGGCTATTTTGAAGACGATGGCCGTATTCCGGTTACGGCGGAAACTCGGGTTGCCGTGCGGACCGCAGCCGAGGCGCTGAAGCGTGCAGGTTTCGAGCTACAACCATTTCGGCCCGAAGGCCTGGAACAAGTTCGCTACCTGTGGTGGCAATTGTTCCGCCTCGGAGGAACGATGCTGTTGGAACCTATGGCAAGGGGAAAAGAAGACGAGCTGAGTCCGATCCTGAAGCAGTTTTCGAGTTGGGCAGCTGCCGAGCGTCCCCATACGGCTCACACGCTTCTGGAGACTTGGATGATGCGCGACAGTTTGCGCGCCAGAGTGTTCGAGCAGATGCGATCGTTCCCCGTCCTGCTTTGCCCGGTTGCTGCCATTCCGGCATTTCACCATGGTGAGCGCAGTTGGAGGATTGATGGCAAGACCGTCGACTACCTCGACGCCTGGAGCTACACTGCGTGGTTTAACCTGCTGGGCACTCCGGCAGCAGCCGTACCCGTGAGCCAGTCCAGGGAGGGACTACCCATCGGCGTGCAGATCTCGGCGCTTCCTTGGCGCGAGGAGGTGGTCCTGGCCATCGCCGAGATTGTCGAGAAAGAGTGCGGTGGTTGGAAGCCGCCACCGATTGAGGCTTAGAGCGGGTCGATCGAAGACCTTGCTGGACAGCCAAGCGACCAGTAGCCTTTTTATACTATTCCGTTGTCCCCGTGAAACGATAACCTGTTGCCACCCAAAATTGGCGCATGGACGATGGGTGTCGGGCAGGTTGTCTTTGAGGCCAGCGAATTCAATAGCTTCGGCGAGACGCTGCTTGTCCGCGGGCCTGCTCGTCCTGTCTCTGTTGGCGGCATATCTTTACGCTCTCCCGCAACCCACGATTCTCTACGCGGCAGTGGTATTGCTGCATGCGCTTGTCGGAATCGCGACCACTCTCGTCCTGATCATCTTTCTTTATCCTTTGCTCGAAAACTCCGCGATCGCCCCGCGCCTGGGCTGGATTCTCGTGGCCGGTGGCGCCATTTTGGGAGTCATTCTCATCAAGACCGGGACTCCGCGGTCGGAGTCGAACTTGCTCTACGTTCACATTCTTCTGTCGCTTAGCGGCGCAGGAATTCTCTTTGCGGAATGGGCCGCAGGTCTCGGGTGGTCTCGCGGCGCCTTCACCCGCTCGGTCCTTGCCCTGTTTGTACTGGGGTTGGTCGGCTTGGGCGTCCGCCACCTGAGGGTGTCCGAGTGGCGGAACCGCGGCCGGATCGAAAATGCCACTCTCCCACCCGCTAGCATGAACCAGGAGGGAGATGGGCCGGCAGGGCCGTTTTTTCCCAGTTCTGCCCAAGTGTATGGGGAGCGAAAGATACCCAGCAAGTTCTTCATGGAGTCGGACTCCTGTAAGCGCTGTCATGCGGACATCTACAACCAGTGGTTCGGGTCGGCCCATCATTTTTCTTCCTTCAATAACCAGTGGTACCGCAAGAGCATTGAATACATGCAAGATACGATCGGTACCCGGCCTTCCAAATGGTGCGGAGGATGTCACGATCCAGCCCTGCTTTACAGCGGGCTGATGGACACTCCAATCAAGCAGATTGTCCATCGTCCGGAGTCGCAGGCCGGGCTCGGTTGCATGATGTGCCATTCGATTGCCCATGTGAAAAGCACCATGGGGCAAGGTGATTTTTATCTCGAATACCCTATGCTTCACGAAATGGCGGCCAGCCAGAATCCGCTGCTGCGCAGCCTGCATGATTTTCTGGTGCGATTGAATCCTGAGCCCCACCGGCGAGTTTTCCTCAAACCGTTCATGCGCCTGCAGACGGCGGAGTTCTGCTCCAGCTGCCACAAGGTCCATCTCGATGTGCCCGTCAACCATTACCGCTGGATCCGCGGCTTCAACGAGTACGACAATTGGCAGGCCAGCGGTGTTTCTGGCGAGGGAGCCCGCTCTTTTTACTATCCAGACAAACCCGCGCAATGCGCCGATTGCCACATGCCGCTCACCCGTTCCCAGGACTTGGGGAACATAAACGGATTTGTACACTCCCATCGTTTTCCCGCTGCAAATACTGCCTTACCGACGGCCAACGAAGATGGCGAGCAGCTCAAGATGACGGAGGATTTCCTAAAAAATGACATTTTGAGCTTGGACATCTTTGCCTTGTCCCCGGAGCGGGCGGAAATGAAAACGGGAGGGATGGCCGAACCTGCCATGGCAACCGAATTCGCCGTCGGCGAGGAGGCGGAGACGAACGTTGCTCCGCTTCGGGAAGGCAACCTGTCGCCTGTGACCGCGCCCCTCAACCGGGTTCAGCCCACGGTTCGCCGGGGAGATACGGTCCGTGTCGATGTTGTGGTCCGCACCAGGAAGATCGGCCATTTCTTTCCCGGGGGAACGGTCGATGCCTACGACACCTGGTTGGAATTGAAAGCCACCGACAACCAGGGTCAGACCGTCTTCTGGAGCGGGAGGGTGGAGGAGGAGGGCAAAGGACCGGTTGAGAAGGGTGCGCACTTTTATCGCTCCCTTCAGATCGATGCCCACGGCAATGCCATCAACAAGCGGAACGCCTGGGCCACACGTGCGGTCGTCTACGTGCACCTGATCCCTCCCGGTGCAGCGGACACTGTTCACTATCGGGTCCACATTCCCGAACGATCCGGAGACAAGCTCACCCTGCGGGCTCGCCTTGGCTATCGCAAGTTTGCCTGGTGGAATACGCAGTTCGCGTTCGCCGGCACGCCTGACCCCCTACAGCCGAAGCCTGAGGTCACACCCGATTTCGACGATACCAGATTCATCTTCGCGGGATCGCTCGAAGGAGTCTCGGCCAAAGAGGAGAAGATTCCTGATCTGCCGATCGTCTGGCTCGCGGAAGATCAAGTGACCCTCAAGGTCGCGCCGCAGAATGCTCCTGAGCCCAAACCCGAGGCTGTTTCCGAAGCCAAGGATTGGCAACGCTGGAATGATTACGGCATTGGCTTGCTCCTGCAGGGTGATCTGAAAGGGGCACAGGCGGCCTTCGAGAAGATAACCGAGGCTGACCCCGACAACCCTGATGGCTGGGTGAACATCGGTCGCGCTGCCGTCCAGGAAGGCGACATGGAGCGCGCCCGCACGGTGCTCGAAAAAGCACTGTCGCTCCGCCCCAATCTGGCCCGGGCGCATTTTTTTTACGCCAAAGTTCTGCGCAACGGCGGTCAATACGACGAAGCCGCTCTCCATCTCCGCCAAGTTCTGGCTCAGTACCCGCGAGACCGCGTAGCGTTGAACGATCTGGGCCGCATACTTTTTCTCGAGCGCAGATACTCGGAGGCCGTGGATGTCTTGCGCTCGGTGCTGAAGATCGATCCCGAGGACCTTCAGGCGCATTACAATCTGATGCTCTCATACAACGGACTCGGTGACGAAAAGCAGGCGCACGAGCATGAGCTCCGCTACCTGCGCTTCAAAGCGGACGAGGCTTCCCAGACCCTCACCGGGCCTTACCGCCGGCTCAATCCAGAAGACAACAACGAGCGGCAAGCGATCCACGAGCACCTCTCCGTGCCCCTGCCGACGAATCACAAGCAGGCCGCAGCGGCCGATCGTCCCACGCCGCGAATTCAACCGTCCACGGCTCGGCTCGTCGTCGAGAGGAACTCAAACTGAGATGCAGAAGCTTCTTTGGCGACTCGTGCTTCTAGCCTGGTTCACCGCCCCCGCCTTGTCGGCAGAGACCATTACCTTCCGCGACATTACTGCCCGGGCTGGCATTCATTTCCTGCACAACAACGGCGCCTTTGGGAAGAAGTATCTCCCGGAGACCATGGGTGGGGGATGTGCTTTCCTCGACTATGACAATGACGGCTGGCCGGACATTCTGCTGGTCAATGGTCAGGATTGGCCCGGGCATGCTAAGGGTGCTCCGACCACACTGAAGCTGTATCACAATAACCACAACGGAACTTTCACTGACGTGACCCGCAAGGCAGGCCTGGCGATTCCCATGTTTGGCTTGGGAGTTGCTGTCGGCGACTATGACAACGATGGCTATGACGATCTTTTCATCACTGCCCTTGGCCAAAGCCATCTCTTTCACAACAACCGCGATGGCACGTTTAGCGATGTGACCAAAGCGGCCGGTTTGTGGGGGCGGGAGGAATTCTCGACCAGCGCAGCTTGGGTCGACTACGATCGTGACGGCAAGCTGGACCTGGTGGTTGCGAACTATGTGCAGTGGTCCGAGCAGGGTGATCTCTACTGCACGATCGACGGCAGCCATAAATCGTATTGCACACCCGAATCCTACAAAGGTGTCTCGGCCCGGCTTTGGCATAACTTGGGCAACGGCAAGTTCGAAGACGCCACCGAGAAAGCCAACCTCTACGATTCGACTTCGAAGAGCCTTGGGGTGGCGATTCTCGACTACAACGGGGACGGCTGGCCCGATATCCTTTTGGCTAATGACACGCAGCCGAACAAGCTGTATGTCAACCAACATGACGGCACCTTTCAGGAGAAGGGGGTCTCGGCGGGGATTGCATTCAGTGAAGACGGGGTGGCACGTGCCGGCATGGGCGTGGATGCGCGCGACTACGATCGCTCCGGATATGCCAGCATCATCATCACGAATTTTGCCAATCAAATGCTCTCCCTCTATCACAACGAGGGGAATGGGCTGTTTGTGGACGAGGCTCCGCGATCCGAGGTCGGACGCGCAACCCTGGTCACGCTGGGCTTCGGGTGCTTCTTTTTTGATTACGACAATGATGGTTGGCCCGACATTCTCGTCGCCGACGGACACATTGAGAATGAGGTCGAGCGCGTCCAGAAGCGGGTTGCCTATCGCGAACCGCCGCATGTGTTTCGCAATCTTGGCGGCGGGAAATTTCAGGAAGTCACGAATTCGTTGGGAGCTAGCTTCGCCAGCCCGAAAGTGGCCCGAGGCGCAGCCTATGCCGATATCGACAATGACGGCTCGCTCGATGTCCTGCTCTCGAGCAATGGGGGAAGGGCGTATCTTTTTCACAATGAGGGTGGCGCCAATCATAGTCTGCGAGTGAAGCTGGTTGGAACAAAGTCCAATCGCGATGGCATCGGCACGGTCGTGCGCCTGAACACGGGACCAGATCGGCAGTGGCAGATGCTGCATAGCGGTTCAAGTTATCTCTCGCAAAGCGAACTGGTGTTGACGTTTGGCCTGGGAGGAGTAAGCATGGTCGACTCGATCGAGGTTGACTGGCCCAGCGGCCAGGTGGACAAGCTGGCGAACGTCCCGGGGAATCAGACGATCACAATTCAGGAAGGCAAAGGCACGGTCGGGAACCGGCCCTACGGCAAACCGTGGATGTTCGCCGGCAGATAACCTAAGCGAAGCAGCGAGACCACGAGTAGGGAAGAGACCGAAATCCTTGCTGGGAAATCCTGGGCTGCTCCGTGCTTCTCGGCGCCCCCTGTGGTGTACTTATTTGCCGATGACTCCTCAAAAGCTCCTTTTCTGTCTTGCGCTCGGCGGAATGGCTGGAATCCTTGCCGCTGGGTTACCTCCCAATCCAGAAATTCCCCTAAGCCAAGCCACGGAGGCGGCCCGGCTGAATAACCTGGGCGCGGCCTACATGAATCAGCAGCTGTTTGAAAAGGCTCTCAAGAACTTTCAAGACGCCGCGAAGCTCGATGCGAACCTCGAAATTGCTCGGGTGAATGAGGGAATTGCCTGGCTGAACATGGGGCGGGTGGACTCGGCTCGGCCTTTGCTCGAGGAAGCGGTCAAGGCCGATCCGGGCGATGCGCATGCCTGGTACAACCTGGGTCTCCTCTCGAAGAGCACCGGGGAGACGCAGGCCGCGATCGAAGCCTTCCGGCAGGTCACCACCATCGACGCCCGCGATCCCGACTCCTGGTATTTTCTGGGTACGGCGTACGCCGAAAACAAACAATATCCAGAGGCCATCGATGCCTTCGAGCATGCGCTGCGGTTGAACCCGCTGCATGCCTCGGCGGAATTCGGCTTGTCACGCGCATACCAGCAGTCCGGCGACTTGTCGCACGCCCGCGAACACCTGATGCGCTTCGAGTACGTAACGAAAAACAAATTGGGTATGCCTATTAGTCTGGCCTATGGCGAGCAAGGAAAATATTCACTGGCGGAGGAATCACCGGCAGCCCCGCCGAAGGTGCCGCCAGGGATCAACGTTCGCTTCGTGGATGTCACCTCGAAGACGGGTTTGGTGGGTCGATCCCGCACGCAGGCCACGGTGATCAAACCGTTCTTCTATCCGGGCACCGGAGCCTGTTACCTCGACTTCGACAGGGACGGCAACCTCGACGTTTTCCTCGCGGATAACGGCGCGCAGGGCGGGATGTCACTCTATCGCAACCTCGGAAATGGCAAGTTTGAGGACGTGACGAGGAAAGCGGGACTAGATCCTGGTGTACACGCCACCAGCTGCGCGGCAGGGGACTACGACAACGACGGATTTCCTGATCTGGCTGTCAGTCTCTTGAACGGGATGATGCTGCTGCACAATGAGAAAAACGGCACCTTCCGCGACATGGCAGCAGCCGCCGGGATTCAGAAAACCGCAGGCATTACTGGACTCACGTTCCTCGACTATGACCATGATGGAGACCTGGATCTGTACGGCTCGCGCGGAATGGTTGCGACCGAGGCGCTTGCAGACCGAAGCACCAGCATCATGTGGCGAAACAATGGGAACCGCACCTTCACCGATGTGAGCGCTGCGATCGAGGTCTCGAATCCTTTTTCTTTCAACGCGATCGCTACCGATTACAACAACGACCGAGCCATCGATCTGATTGTGGCAGACAGGGCAGGAGGAACCATCTTCCAGAATCCGCGCGAAGGCAAATTCCTGGCTCTCCACCCTTTTTCGTCGTCGGGCGCTGGCGGCACCAAGATGGATCCCGTTCCCAGCCTCGGCGTTGTCACCCTCGATTTCGATCATGACGGATGGATGGATGTCGCTTTGACGTATCTCGAGCAGCCTGGTCTCAGGCTATGGAGGAATGACCAGGGCAAAAGCTTCGACGAGGTGAAGCTGCCAGCGACAAACTGGCGCCGCGCCTATGGCGTGGCTGCTTTGGATTATGACAACGACGGATGGGTTGATCTCGCAGCCGTCGGTGAAACCGCAGATGGCAAAGGCGAAGTGCGGCTGTTCCGCAATCTCGGGCCAGATGGCTTCAAGGATGTCACGGCGGACGTCGGACTCGACAAGATCAGCTTCCAGTATCCCCGTGCCATCCTTATCGGGGACTATGACGGCGATGGTGCGACGGATCTGTTGATCACCCAGAATCACGCTCCGGCAGTTCTGCTCCAAAACCAAGGCGGGAATCAAAATCACTGGCTGCGTCTCGATCTGAATGGACTGGCGGACAATAAGAGCGCGATCGGAACCAAAGTCGAGGTTTTCGCCGCTGGTAATCGGCAGAAGTTTGAGGTTGCAGGGTCTTCTGGTTACTTAGGTCAGAATTCACTCGAGCTCACGGTGGGGCTCGGGCGGGCGAGGGAAGCTGATGTTGTGCGTATGCTTTGGCCCAGCGGAGTTCTCCAGGATGAAGTCGGAGTCGCAGCCGGCCACGACCACAAATTCATGGAGATCGACCGCCGCGGCAGCTCTTGCCCTACGCTGTTCGCCTGGGACGGTCACGAGTACCGGTTTGTCGCCGACATGCTTGGGGCGGGTGTGGTCGGTCATTGGGTGGCTCCGGGTGAGCGCAACGTCCCGCGTCCAGCCGAGTACGTGAGAATCGATCGCAATACCATTCGTGAAAAAGACGGAATGCTGAGCTTCCGTTTCATGGAGCCTCTGGAGGAAGCTGTGTATCTCGACCAGGTGAAGCTTCTCGCTGTCGACCATCCCGCCGATCTGGAGGTCTACCCGAATGAGTATTTCGCGAGCAATCCTCCTTACCCGGCCTTCAAGGTTGTGTTCAGCCATGATGCGCGTCCGCCTGCCACCGTTCGTGACGACCACGGGCATGATGTTCTGCCCGAACTGCTGGCCCA
The DNA here is from genome assembly GCA_035622455.1 of Terriglobales bacterium. GTDB lineage: Bacteria > Acidobacteriota > Terriglobia > Terriglobales > Acidobacteriaceae > JAFAGX01. The sequence continues at coordinate 30,045 of DASPVG010000143.1, read as the reverse complement.
TCGCTATATCGGGGATTTCACTCTCTTGCCGTTCGCCGGCTTCACGAAACTGCACAACTTGGAGCTCGATCTGGGGGAGCCCTACCTTGGCGGTCCCCTGTGGCTGCTGATGCACGGAGAAATCGAATATTTCACAGCCACAGGAATGTATGCCGCCGATCAGTCGGGTCTTGTACCCATCGCCCCCTACCTAGAGGCTTTCGATGGCAAGGACAGATGGGTACGGGTAGTCGATGACATGGGATTCCCGGCAGGCGGGCCGCGCACCATGACCGCGGATCTGACAGGCAAGCTGCCGAAAGGAACCCAGCGGATTCGCATCTGGACGAATCTCGAGATTTATTGGGACAGCATCCTGATCGACCGCACGAGCCAGAACCAGAGTGTCGGCATTCAGCAGGTTCCGCTGGTCCGTGCAGGCCTTCGCTTCCACGGCTTTCCCTTAAAGATTGAGGGCCAGCCGAGGGGCAACGTGAACTATGTTTATGAAAAAGCGAGTGCCACGGGGCCTTACAGCCGTCCGGCCGGTCTCTACACGCGGTATGGCGATGTTCTCCCGCTTTTGACCGAATTCGACGACAAACTGGTGATCCTTGGATCGGGCGATGAAGTTGCTTTGGAGTTCGACCCCGCGCAACTCCCGGCGCTACGTCAGGGTTGGCGGAGGGATTACTTCTATGCTGCTCACGGTTATGAGAAGGATATGGATTTCTACGCTTACGACTTCACCAGTGTCGAGCCATTACCCTTTCGTGATATGGGCACCTATCCGTATGCAGGGAAGTCGTTTCCACTCGACGACTTGCACCTGAATTACCTGCTCGAATACAACACCCGATATCTGTCGGGACACGAATCGACAGGATACAGGTTTGATTATGCGTCCTCGAAATAACGGCGGGTTTGGCGACTGGGCTTCGGCTGCCGGATCGGTCTCCCCCATCATCCGCTGGCAATCGGACGACTGTGCGACCTTTCACTAGCCTGAGCAATCCGATATAGGACGGCTCCGTGGTCGGAGACGAAGGAGCAGTTGGCAGATGAAACTTCTGTCGGTTAACGTTGGGCTTCCCCGCGAACTGACCTGGTACGGAACAAAAGTGACGACAGGAATCTTCAAGCAACCTGTTGGCGGACGCGTCGCCTTGCGCAAACTGAACTTGGACGGCGACCGTCAGGCAGATCTCACGGTGCACGGAGGGGAACACAAGGCCGTTTACTGCTATCCCGTCGTGCACTACGAATACTGGAGGAGAGAACTGCCGGGTCGGGACTTGCCGATGGGCGTGTTTGGAGAGAACTTCACCATCGATGGCTTGCTCGAAGAATCTGTCCATCTGGGGGATCAATTCTCCGTCGGTTCGGCGGAAGTGGCGGTGACGCAGCCTCGCCTGCCTTGCTACAAACTGGGGATCCGATTTCAATCCGATGATATGGTAAAGCGATTCTTCCTAAGCCACCGGACGGGTTTCTACCTCGCCGTGACTCGCGAAGGAGAGGTTGGGGCCGGTGACGTAATTGGAGTTATCAGCCGGGACCCCAATGGTGTTCCAGTTTCGGAAATCACGCGCCTGTATGGCGAGAAGAGGTATAGCGACTCCGATGTGTCCTGGGTGCGGCGGGCCTTAGGAGTTCGAGCATTGCCGGAAAGTTGGAAGGAATATTTCCGCCAGCGACTGGCGCAGATTCCGACTTTAGGTTGAGGCCGAGATCACAAGCGAGCCTTTCTTTGGATGGCTGGTTTATGAATTCAGCATTGTCGTTGTTGCTGGCCTTGGGTATGGGGGTGGTAGCCGGGTTGCGATCGATGACCGCGCCTGCGCTTGTGGCCTGGGCGGCGCACTGGGGCTGGATCGATCTTGCGGGCTCTCCCTTGGCTTTCATGGGATCGGCTTGGGCTGTCGGTGTTTTCACGCTGGGCGCAGTCGGCGAGTTGGTTGCCGATCTACTCCCCACGACGCCAGCACGCACCAGTGCTTTCCCGCTAGCCGCGCGAATCGTTATGGGTTTGCTCACGGGCGCCTGCCTGGGCACGGCCGGTGGCGCCTCGACTTGGCTGGCAGCGCTGCTTGGTGCCATCGGCGCAATCGCCGGTACGTTCGGGGGCTACCGGGCTCGCGTCGGACTGGTTCGATGGTTTCACTGTCCCGATTTTCGAATCGCCGTGCCGGAAGATCTGATCGCCATCGCATTGGGGCTGTTTCTCGTTTCCCGATTCTGAGATAGCCGATTTCTGCCGATTCAGGTCGGTCTTGCGATGGCAGCGCAGAGTTGATAGCTGAGGAATATGGCCTCGCAACCCTATGACGCGATCGTAATTGGCTCCGGCCAGGCTGGTAAGCCGCTTTCCGTCACCCTTGCGCGGGCCGGGATGCGCACTGCCCTTATCGAGCGCGACCATTTCGGCGGCACCTGCGTCAATACCGGATGTACTCCCACGAAAACCATGCTGGCGAGCGGTCGAGTCGCGTACCTTGCGCACCGCGCGGCCGACTACGGAGTGCGTACCGGGCCGATCAGCATCGATCTTGCAAGGGTGCGGCAACGGAAGCGCGACATTGTAGACAGCTTCCGCAGCAACGGTCAGTCGCGCGTCCTCGAGACCGCGAACCTCGACTTGATTTTTGGGGACGCTCGCTTCCTAGGTCCAAGATCGGTCGAAATCTCCATGAAAGATGGCGGTCAGCAAGTCCTCTCCGCGAGAAACATCTTCATTAACGCGGGCACACGCGCCGCGCGCCCTCGACTGGATGGCCTCGACAGCATTCCGTTTCTCGACAACGGCTCCATTATGGAACTCGACTCGGTCCCCGAACACCTGTTGATTCTCGGCGGTGGCTACATCGGTCTTGAGTTCGGACAGCTTTTCCGACGCTTCGGCAGCCAAGTGACAATTATTCAGTCGCGCGGCCAGCTGCTGATGGGCGAGGATCCCGACATCGCCGACAAGATCGCCGAGATTTTTCAAGAGGACGGAATCAGCATCGTGACCAACGGGCATGCGATTCGTGTGAGCCGCCTCGACGGGCGCATTCGCCTCGAAGTTAAGCAGACGGGCCGCTCGACTACCTTGGTCGGATCCCATCTCCTGGTAGCCACGGGACGAGTGCCGAACTCAGATACTCTGAATCTTTCCGCAGCCGGCGTCCACACCAACGATCGCGGTTTCATTCAGGTGAACGATCAGCTCGAAACCACCAGTCCCGGTGTGTACGCGCTCGGGGATATCAAGGGTGGCCCGGCGTTTACCCACATCTCTTATGACGACTTTCGCGTCATCCGCGCCAATCTTCTCGAAAACAAGACTGCCTCCATTGCCAATCGCCTGGTGCCGTACACTCTTTTTATCGATCCGCAACTGGGCCGGATTGGATTGACCGAGACCGAAGCCCGCGCACAGAATCGCAATATTCGCGTGGCCAAGTTGCCCATGACGTCCGTCGCCCGCGCTCGTGAGGTGGATGAGACACGCGGCTTCATGAAGGCGATCGTGGACAGCGAATCCCACCAGATTCTTGGGGCTGCGATTCTTGGCATGGAGGGTGGCGAAGTCATGTCCATGCTGGAGATTGGCATGATGGGCAAGCTGCCCTACACCTCATTGCGCGATGCTGTTCTAGCCCATCCTACCTTGGCCGAATCGCTGAACAACCTGTTCATGGCAATGGATGATGCCAAAACCTAGCAGCCCTTGCTGAGAACCTCAGAGAGGTTTTTCGTCCGGGTCGTCGCCGGCCCATGCTTCGATGAAATGAGAAGAACGGTTGGAACTTACGGGGAGAGCGGACCCACCCATCCACCGGGTTGATGGTCCGGCGGCGGGCCTAAATCAGTATTCGGCGACCTGCTGAATTGCTCGGAAGAGGTCGTCTACCTGGGGCAGAATGGCATTCTCGAGTATCGGCTGGTAGGCGACGAAGGTGTCCTTGGCTGCGACTCTCCGCACGGGTGCATCGAGTTGATCGAATAGTTCGGCCGCGATCCGGGCGACGATTTCTGCGCCGTAACCCCAACTCAGGCAGTCTTCGTAGGCCACGACTGCGCGATTTGTCTTCGATACCGAAGCCACAATGGCTTCCCAATCGAACGGGCTGAGGCAACGCAAGTCAATCAGTTCGGCCTTGACTCCATGCTCGCGTTCCAGTCTCTGCACGGCTTGCAGGGCCCGCGGAACCACCGCCCCATAGGTGATCACCGAGACATCCGTCCCCGGCTGCACAATTTTCGCCTTCCCGAAGGGAACCATGAAGTCGGGTCCGGGATAGGGCGCGCGTCCAAAGGTCTCCCGGTACAACCGTTTGTGTTCCAGGAATAAGACCGGATCATCCGAGCGAATGGCCGTCCGCAGCAGGCCGGCTGCGTCGAGAGCGTTCGAAGGAAACACGACTCGCAGGCCTGGAATATGGGTGAAGATGCTCTCGCCGCATTGCGAGTGATAGATTGCGCCCCCGGTAAGATAGCCGCCAATGGCGACGCGGATCACGGCTGGTGCGGAAAAGCCGTTGTTCGAGCGCCAGCGAATCAGGGGCAACTCGTTGCGCAGTTGCATCATGGCCGGCCAAATGTAGTCGAAGAACTGGATCTCCACGACTGGCTTGAGTCCCCGGGTGGCCATTCCCGTGGCGCGGCCCACGATGTTGGCTTCGGCGAGGGGCGAGTTGAATACCCGATCCGTACCGAACTCATACTGCAATCCCGAGGTCAGCTTGAAAACGCCTCCCTTGCCCTTGACTAGCTTCGCCTGCAGGTATTGCTCACGGCTACAGTCGGCCACGTCTTCGCCAAAGATTACGATGCGTTCATCGCGATGCATCTCATCGCGGAGGGTCGCATTGATCAGGTCTGCCATCGTCTTGGGGGTAGGCTTTTTCCCGTCAGCCCCGCTTGGAAACACCGGCTGGGTGTCGAAACTCGCCGATGTCGGATCCAAATTCGGCGAATAGATGTATTGGGTCACGGTTTGCGGTTTCGGACGGTCTGCCTCGAGAGCCCGGTCCACCGCCGCCTGCAGTTCTTCGTCGACCTGCTTTTCCAGGTGATTGATCCCCTTTTCGTCGAGGATTCCTTCCCGCAGCAGAAACATCTGCATGCGCGAAATGGGATCGCGGGCGGCGTCGCGCTGACGTTCCGCCTCCGGGCGATACAGACGTTCGTCATCCGACAGCGAGTGGGAATAAGGCCGGATCACATGGGCGTGAATGAATGCCGGTCCATTTCCTCGACGGCAGTTGTCGACCGAACGTACAAAGGCGCCATAGGTCTCCACCGGGTCGGTGCCGTCGATCTCCTCGAAGTGGAAGTTGGGGAAGCCTGCAACCAGCCGGGAAATGTTACCGCCGGGCGTTTGCACCTCGACGGGTACGGAGATGGCATACTGGTTGTCCTCGACGACAAATACCAGCGGGAGCCTGCGGTTGGAAGCCGTATTGAGGGCCTCCCAAAACTCGCCCTCGCTGGTGGTACCGTCGCCCAGGGAAACGTAGGTGACCTCGTCGGGGTAGAAGTGCACATCTTTGAATTCACGGTAGTCGCCGCTCGCCTTCTTGGCGGCATCAGGGTGGGCCGCGAAATAGCGCCCCGCCTCCGCACATCCGACTGCCTGGAGAATCTGCGAGCCGGTAGGAGAGGACTGCGTCACCAGGTTCAGCTTGGGCAGGCTCCAGTGCGAGGGCATTTGCCGCCCACCCGAACTTGGATCGTCGGCGGCGCCCACGGCTTGGAGAAACATCTGGTAAGGAGTTGCCCCTAGGGCCAGAGCCAGCGCGCGATCGCGATAGTATGCGTAGAACCAGTCGTAACCTGGCTTCAAGACGAAGCCGGCGGCCGCGCCGATTGCCTCATGTCCAGCACCCGAGATCTGGAAGAAGATCTTCTGCTGGCGCTTTAACAGGATCTCGCGATCATCGATCCGACGGGATGTGTACATAATCCGGTAGGCTTCGATCAATTGCTGCCGGGAGAGCCCCTGGTAGGTGACGGCAGCTTTCTCTTCCACCGGTTTTGCGTATGTTTTCGTTCCCATGCCGATCCTGAATGACGCCTTATTGTAAATCCTCGTCGGAAATTGGGAATAGCACGGTAGGCCGGGTAGTAAGAAGCACTGTCGGTGCTTAGCGAGTCGAGTTGATCGCCCCCACCTGAGGTGTGCCCGGTGCCCCATCGAAGACCATCAGGGTAGGGAGGCCAGAGAGGTTCGAGCCCGTCTTGAGAAAGACGTTCGTTTTCTCTGCATTTCATCGTTCGTTGTGAGCCGCAGGCTCATGGATGACTATAATTCAAACAGCGTTATGCGGTCCCCGGATTCCAATCCCCGTGTGCAGTGGGCCCGAGACCGCCTCCGACCCTTGGGCAAGCTCGCTTGGATCACCGCTTACTTGCTGGCTCTCGATTGCTTCCTGTTTGGGCTCCAGAAGCTCTTTCGAGTCTTCAAGCTTTCCTGGGCACAGGACCTTGAGGGATGGGTCAGTTTTGTTAGCTTCGTCGTAATCATTCTGCTGGCGATCTTGGCATTCCGTTGGTTGAAGGCGAAGCTTCTCTGGCGCCTGCGAAACCGGCTCATCGTTACTTACGTGTTCATCGGCGTGATCCCGGTCCTCATGCTGGTTGCCCTGGCGCTGGGGTCGTTGTACCTGTTTGCTGGTCAGTTCGCCACCTTCATCGTCACCACAGGTCTCGATGCGGAGCTCAAGAGCCTGGATGCGGCAAACTCGCTTTTCGCACACCAGCTGGCAGCGGAGCTCGACCGTGGCTTGTACAACCAAGCGGTGCTTGAGGTGATGCGCCGTAGCGGCCAGCCCTGGGCTGACCGACAGATTTGTGCTTGGCTGGACAAGAAGTTGATTTTGAACAACATTCCGGCGGGAGAGAGCACGTTGCCACCGAGCCTGCCCGCCTTCGAGTCATCATTTCGCAACCTCGTACGCGATCATGACAAGCTCTATCTTCGTGTCGTTGAGATGCTTTCCGTAGGCGACAAGGAGCTGGCGGTACTTTCGAGCCAGCCGTTTGATCAGCGCATGTTGCAGGACCTGGCCACCAATCTCGGGGCCGTGTCGCTCTATGCGACCGGCCTGACTATCCAGAAGAAGGAGCAGTCGCAGAGCAAAGACGGGATCAAAGTCGGGGTGACGAGACCCGAGGGAGAGTATGTTCTCGACATGAGCAAGCTCGGGCCGCCAACTTTCAGTGCGGGAACGGTGCCGCCTGCGACCCGGTGGATCGATCGATGGCCAGTGCCGTTTCCAACCACCATTGCGGTCGTGGATTGGAACACGGGCGATACGTCCGCTCCTGCCCTGATCAATGTGCAGACTCGTTTCTCCAAACTCTATGAACGCCTGTTCGCGGCTCTCGGTGACCTTGCGCCGGGAGTCGAGGTCCTTCTGCTGACGGTTGCGATTCTGTTCGCTCTCATCGAGTTCGTGGCACTGATCATCGGTACTCGCTTGACTCGCACCGTAACCGGTGCCATCGCTCAACTTTACGACGCAACCAAGTACATCAATCGCGGCAATTTCAGCCATCGCATCCCGGTGAGATCCCAGGATCAGATTGCTACCCTGGCGAACTCGTTTAATTCGATGACCGCCTCACTCGAAAAGCTGATGGAGGAGCAGAAGGAGAAGCAACGGCTGGAAAACGAGCTGATGATTGCCCACGAGGTTCAGTCCCAACTATTTCCTAAGGAGATCTCGCAACTGGCGAAGCTCGAAGTGTATGGCTTCTGCCGGCCGGCGAGGACGGTGAGCGGGGATTATTACGACTTCCTCAAACTGGATTCGGAAAGGCTGGTTCTGGCCGTCGGGGACGTCAGTGGCAAGGGAATCTCGGCCGCCCTCATGATGGCGACGATTCACTCAGCAGTGCGCGCCTATAGCCTGCAAGACATTCCGGCTCTGCGCGAACCGGTCGCGGTGGCAGCCGGGTCGGCTTCGATCGTAGCGCTAGGCCCCGGGTTCCCCGGCCCGGAGGTCTCTCCCGCAGCATTGCTCGCGCTACTCAATCGTCAGCTTTTTGCAAACACGCCGGCAGAGAAATACGCGACCCTATTTTTTGGGATTTACCACGCCACCAGTCAGAAACTCACCTACAGCAACGGCGGACATCTGCCGCCAATCCTCCTGGGCAAAGATGGCACCATTCGCCGCCTCGAATGTGGGGGCACCGTGGTCGGCCTATTCGATTCGGTGAGTTACGAGGAGAGCTCGGCATCGCTTCGGCCAGGCGAGGTTTTCGTGGCTTACAGTGACGGGGTGACCGAGCCTGAGAACGACTTCGGCGAATTTGGCGAGAAGCGGCTGGTGGATCTGGTACGCGAAAACCTCGACCTCCCCTTACCTCGCATCAGCGAGATTGTGACCGCCGCCGTGGACGACTGGATCGGTGCCAACGAACAGCCCGACGACGTGACCCTGGTATTGGCCCGGGCACGATAGCATACGGTTCCGGTCGGCTCCTGCCGACCCTAGGTCTGGCTCCTCAATTCATTGCAGATAGGTCTTTACAGGTTTGGGCAAAAGGACAATGCTGCCCACGACTTGCTGGCCTTTTTCCATCCCGCCGATGATCACTAATCCTTCGGGCGTAACCAGCAACCCGCGATGATCCATGGTCGGATTGGGTGTGTTGGGGTTGATGGTCTCCCATTTCTCGCTGCGCAGGTTGAAGTCAAAGGTCATCGGAGAGGGTTCGGATGGTTTGCCGTCGTATCCAACACCATTGTAGTCATAGGGATTGTCGGAGCCGCCGGCAAAGTAAATCCTCCCGTCTTTTTCCGCGCCGCCCGCCGCCATGCGAAAGCCTGCCCGGCCGGGGTGATCCGGCAACTTAGTCCATTCAATTTTTGCGGCATTATGATGGTCGATCTTGCCCTTCCAGCATTCGTCGGAGGCGACGAATCTTGGCCCGGCGCCGGGATTTTTCCGGGCTCCGTCAACATAGACAATGGTGTCATCGACGAGGGCTCCGGCATGACCGAAAACCGGTGTACCTGGAATCGGGCTAGCCGCCGACCACCGGTTCTTGTCGAGATCGTACATCTGAACATCAGAGACGAGACCGTTATTGCTTCTCCCGCCAATCAGGTAAATGTAGCGATCGCGATAGACACCGATGACCGCGTCGCCCACTGCGACCGGAAGATCGGCGGTTCGGATCCAACGGTCGTGATCGGGCTGGTACATGGTGGCATCGGTTACCGCCGTGCCTCCCCCCTGGTAGACGACGTACCCTCCGAACAAATAGACGCGGCCGTCAGCACCCACCGCCATGGCCCCGATTCGTCCGGCAGTGCCAGGCACCGACTGGATCGCATGCGCCTTGCCCGATACGGCATCTACCGCGTATCCGGCATTGGTGACCGCATCCCAGGTTTTTTTAGGCCCGATTCCCATCAGCGAGAAAAGTTCGAACCGACTGTGAATCTTAAGCATGGCAACGGCGTTGTTCGAAACCGGGTCCGGCAGATGCGGGACCGACGATTCGGCGGCAAACGCGCACCCAGAGAGAAGGATCAGAACAGTCCAAATTGTCAGGTGGCGGCTCATGATCGATTGGAATATGAGTCCAAAATACCACGTAAGAGCGCGGCTCGTGCCCAATGCCAGCCTCGGGTCTCTCCCGTAAAACTGCGCCGTCGAGCAATGTTAAAGTAAGGCGGATTGCGAGTTTCTCTTGCTACTGAGACCTAACTCCCCAGCCTCTCCGGATGTCCTCATCATTGAGGGCGCTTTGGTCCTCCTGGTCGTGTGGATGACCATTGTGCGATCCCGCTGGCAAGCGGAGCCCGCGCAATTCGTTGCCGTAGAACGATGGCTGGGCAAGCTGGCGCGGCGACAAATGCTCGCTTTCATGAGCCTAGGCTTGCTAGTTCTCGCTGTACGGATCGCTTTGATTCCGGCGCTTGGCATTCCTCAGCCTGATAGTCACGATGAATTCAGCTACCTGTTGGCGGCGGATACTTTTGCTCACGGACGCCTGACGAACCCGACCCATCCCATGTGGGTACACTTCGAAAGCTTTCACGTCATCCAGCATCCCACCTATATGTCGATGTATCCGCCGGCTCAGGGGCTGGTGCTGGCGGCCGGGCAGCGTCTGGGAAATCCATGGATCGGACAGTTGCTGATTACCGCTGCCATGTGCTCGGCAATCTGCTGGATGCTCCAGGGTTGGCTCCCCCCGGGTTGGGCCCTGCTCGGCGGCGTCCTGGTCACCCTACGACTGGCGATTTTGAGTTATTGGCTCGACAGTTATTGGGGCGGCTCTCTGCCTGCGTTGGCGGGAGCTCTGGTGTTGGGATCTCTTCCTCGGCTTCGACGACGCCTGCGGATGCGCGATGCTTTCCTTTTGGCTTTGGGCGTGGCGATTCTGGCCAACAGCCGTCCTTACGAAGGCCTGCTGCTGAGTATCCCGGTAGCAATTGCCATGCTGGTCTGGCTGTTCGGCCCGCATCGTCCTCGCCTTTCGGTTTCGGTCGTTCAACTTGCGTTGCCCTTGACCGCGACGTTGTTTGTGGCCGCGCTCGCGACCGGCGACTACAACAAACAGGTGACGGGGAATCCTTTTCACATGGCCTACCAGGTAAACCAAGAAACCTATGCCATGGCACCGTATTTCATTTGGGGCAAACCCCGCCCGGAGCCCCACTATCAGCACGCGGTCATACAGCAGTTCTATCAGTGGGACCTGCGCGATTTCCGCTTCAAACAGAAGTTCTGGAACTTTCTGAAATTTTCAGGACTGAAGATCTGGTCAGCGTGGACCTTTTATCTGGGACCAGCGCTAAGTGTTCCCCTTCTGTCCTTCGCGTATGTCCTACGGGACCGCCGCATGCGGTTTGCCTTGCTTACGGGAGCTGTATTTGTGGTTGGGCTCACGGTCGAAACCTGGTTTTCCCCTCATTATCTGGCACCGGCCTGCGCCTTGATTTTCCTGCTGCTCGTCCAATCGATGCGGCATTTGAGGCAATGGCAGTGGCACGAGCGCAAGATCGGGCGAGGGCTCGTACGCGCCGTCCCCATGGTTCTGGTTGCCATGCTGGCTTTGCGTCTGATTGCGGCCGCGGCGCATGCGTCGATCGAGCGACCTAGCCCGGTGGGCAATCTGCAACGAGCTAAAATTCAGCACTACCTAGAGACTGTGCCGGGCAAGCACTTGGTGATTGTCCGATATGCAGGGACACATCACCTGGGCACGGAATGGGTCTACAACTCCGCCGATATTGATGCTGCCAAGGTGGTCTGGGCCCGCGACATGGGTGTGGACGGGAACCGTGAGCTTTTGAATTATTTTCCGGACCGCACGGTTTGGCTTTTGGAACCTGATCAATCGCCTCCCCGTTTGGAGTCCTATCCTCGCGATTTCGCCTCGGCCCGGTGAAATTCCAAACGCCATGATTGCCGAACATCGCCTGAAGCGCGGGGTGACCCTCGAGTTTAGGAACCTGCGCAGCCTCAAAGCACGAGTGACCAGCCCAAGAAGAGCCACATCAAACCGCAGTTCATAATGAAAAGAGCCATACAGACGATGCCGAATCTGGGTTCGAAGCGGGGATTTTGAAGCCAGCGCGCCGCCCCGACAAAGGCGGGAAACACGATGACGAGATAACGCATCATGCTTTCTAACGGTGGGGTGGTTTCTTTCGACAAGAACAGCACGATCGCAGCTACGGAATACAGAAGATACTCGATTCTTAACTGGCTCCGGGCGACCAGGAAGCAGTCCGTCAATAAGAACGCAAAATTCAAAGCCAGAATCGGCGTGGGGTGATGGACCAGGCTCTCGAGACCCCTCCACAGGGTCATCCACGGCAGCGCAGTCAAGGTCCTCCAGTAGGTTGCGTAGGCGGAGCTAAGGACGACATGACCGGTCGAGTGTAGCCAGCCCAGAAATAAGGCGGAACCGAGAGGCACCAAGACCAGAAGCAAAGCTGCTTTCCGGGGACGGCGCAACGCCATGGTCGACAAAGGTACCAGCACAAGCACGCCGGCCGCCTTGGTGATGGACGCGGCGAAGCCCAGTAGCGCGGCCGCGAGCCATCGCTCCTTGCGGGCCATGACCAGGGACCAGACGATGAAGGCAAGAAGCGTTGACTCGGGATAGGCAGCGAAAAAAATAAAGCTCGCCGGCCACACCGCGCACAGAAATAGGGTTTGATCGACGCGATCCGGCGAGAGTTCCGCGCGCAACAATTCCTTGAGCCCCCAGAACGTAAAGAACGCAGCCAGGGTTGAAATCGCCAAGGCGACTGCCATGGGCGGAAGAAACCAGCTCGCGGCCCGGATCAGGATCGGATAGAGCGGGAAGAAGACGACCGCCTCGGGCCGATCGTAACCCTGAGCGGAAATGTGAAGATACCAGAGGGTGTCAAAACGTTCCCAGACCCCGAAGACGAGATAAGGAATGGTGGGTGCAGGTGGCGGAAGGTTCTCGGTGAGCGCGTTCGAATGCACCAACCGCCAGTTCACCGGCTGGATCAAGGCAATGATGGCTGCGAAAACGCTGTAATAAAGGCGCAAGCAAAGCACCAGCACGAGGCTGCGTTGCCAGGAGCGCCTGGTGCTGGATGCGGCCGTGCCAGGATCGCCGCTACCGCTGGCGCCGGTCTCCTGCGCCCACGCCTGCTCCTTCTTGCTGGCCATAGTGAGAATGCGATCTCTCCAACGCGAAAATCGCTGCCGCGACAGGACCTGCTATTCTACAAACTCTTGCCGGACAGCATGGATGAAATCCGTGTAAGCCGGGCTGAGGCCGGCGGCGCGCATATCGGTCGCAATCTGACCGCGGTGATAGGCCGAATGCAGGACCACATGCATCAGGATGTCCAGGTTCTGACTGGTCCACGTTTCGCCTTTGGTGTTCTTGTAGCTCAAAGACCGGTGGAGGTCCTTCTCCGGCATCGAGGAAAGGTGAGCCGTCCAGAGGTGCTGTAATTGCTCAACCTGCTGCTGACATTGCTCGATCGTGAAATCGGGCCAAACTGGATAGGTTTGCTGCTCCGAACGCAAGCGCTCCAGCCACAATCGTTCGGCGGCAAGGATGTGGGACAGGATCTTCAGCGAACGCGGCGGAGGTGTCGGCAATCCCTTGAGGGCATCGACGATCTCTCGATTCGCCCAATCGTCATAGCGGAAAAGGCGTTGGATTTGGTTAAGCATGGTCGCGGCTTCCTTTCTCCGAAGCGGGGGTGCCGAACGAAATACTCTAAAGTCATAGCTTTCGATTGGACAAGTCGGCTGGTTCGATCGTCCCTGGAGTTTGACGGATCGCGATGAACTTTCTCGACGAGGCGCCGATGGCCGGAGCTCCAAACTGCAACTCGAGGCGGGTCTCGGTGTTTATCTCTCTCGACAACTTCTTAGGAGGAGTGCGTGTTAACTCTACGTACCAGGATGGTTTCTGTGCTGTGCCTGACTTTTGGGGTTTTGCTGTTGGCCGGATGCCCGCCTCGAGTCAGCATCGAGAAAATAAACCGCGATCCCGGACGTTATGCCGGCAAAGAGGTCACGGTTGCTGGAAAGGTGGTCGATTCCTATGGTGTCCTGGGACGGGGCGCCTTCCAGATCGATGATGGTACGGGCGCGCTTTGGGTTCTTGCCGGGCATTATGGAGTGCCGGAAGCAGGAGCCAAAGTGGCGGTAACGGGTGACATTCAACAGGGTTTCACCTTGGTCGGACGAAACTTTGCCACGATCCTGCGTGAAACGGAACGCCGCCATTGAGTTCCTGGCAAACCGCTTCCTTGGCCGAGAACCGACAGCGCTTCGCTCGGTACCAAACTTAAAAATGCCAGTGTTCATTGATGATGCTATCCAGCAGACGGCACGGTATACTGAACAAATTCCGGGATGAGTGCATGCTACAAGGCCGCTGAAACGGAATACCTGCGTCACAGCGCATCCAGGCCTTCATCGTGAAACCGATTGAAACCGGCCGGCAGAAGCTTGGCGATGTCGTCGATTCCAAGCGGGAACTGGCGAAGATCCAGGGTAGGCCTCCTCCTCGGTTCCCGAAGACACCTCCTGCTCCACATTCGTCAACCGATTGATTGAAGCCCGGGGAAGGTGGAATCCTTAGGGCCGGGGCTTTCTCGCTCGGACTCGTTCGAAATTGTGCCCACCCTGTCCGAGGCTTCATCAGGCGTCTTCGACTCCGTTTGTCAGGCGGGGAAATGCCTCTTACTCGAACCGATTGGATGGTGATTGTCGGCTACCTGCTGGTAAACCTGCTGATCAGCATCTATTACCGGCGACGTGCCAGCGGCAATACCGAAGAGTTCTTCATTTCAGGTCGCGATGTCTCCTGGTGGCTCGCAGGCACGTCGATGGTTGCCACCACCTTTGCGGCCGACACCCCGCTGCTGGTGTGCGGCCTGGTAGCAAAATCTGGCATTGCCGGGAACTGGATTTGGTGGGGTTTATGCGTCGGAGGCATGTTGACGGTATTTTTCTTCGCCCGTTATTGGCGACGCTCGGAAATCCTGACCGACGTTCAATTCGTCGAGATGCGTTATGGAGGTAGGCCTGCGGCTTTCCTGCGAGGGTTCAAGGCCGTCTATCTCGGACTGTTCATGAACTGCTTCATCCTTGGATGGGTAACCCAGGCGATGATCAATATCATTACCGTTCTTCTGGGACCGGCAATCGCGGAAGGCCGTATGCTTCGACTCGCGCTCGGCAGCCAGACATTTGAGTACACGTTGGGCAATCCGCACACTACCTCCCTTGCCATCTGCATCTTTCTCATCATCCCGTTTACCGGCCTGTATACGTTTATCGGCGGGCTTTGGGGAGTCCTCGTCACCGACCTCTTTCAGTTCGTGTTGAAGATGGCGATGATCATTGTTTTAGCTTGCGTGGCGGTCTCGAAGATCGGGGGAATGCATGCCCTCGAGCGGCATCTCGAGACCGTTGAGACGAGCGTACGGCAAACCGGTGTTACCGCCGCCGATCCCACGGCATTTCTGCCGGATACCCATCTGGGCTTGATGAGCGATGCCCTTTGGACCTTGCCGCTGCTGACTTTCTTCGTCTACTTGTGCATGCAGTGGTGGTTGGCCTGGTATCCCGGGGCCGAACCCGGGGGCGGCGGCTATGTCGCCCAACGCATGTTCAGCGCCCGAGATGAGAAGAACTCGCTGGGCGCGACGCTTTGGTTCAACATTGCGCATTATGCCTTACGGCCATGGCCATGGATCGTGACCGCCTTGGTGGCGATGGCGGTGTATTCGCCCAATGGAATCCACCCCGATGCCGCGTTTACCCAGAACCCCGAGCAGGGCTACGTGATGGTGCTGCGGGACTACCTGCCGCCCGCCTGGCGCGGGTTAATGGTGGCGGCATTCCTGGCAGCATTCATGTCGACGGTGGGAACCCAGCTGAATTGGGGCTGTTCCTACCTGGTCAACGATCTGTACCAGCGCTTCCTGGTAAAGCGCGCCAGCGAGAAACACTATGTGGTGATCAGCAAGGTCTTTACCGTGCTGCTCGTGCTTGCCAGCGGATACACTGCCATGCAGCTGACTTCGATCAAACAGGGATGGGAACTCGTCTTGAATATCGGTTTCGGCACGGGAGCCGTGTACATTCTCCGCTGGTACTGGTGGCGCATCAACGCATGGAGTGAAATCTCGGCCATGATCGCGGCTGCCGCAGCAACCTTGGCGCTTCACCGAGTCGCGTTCAGCGGAAATAGCTCCCTGGTATATGCCAAAAGTGCCCTGCTTACGGGCGGCATCACCACCGTCGTCTGGCTGGCAGCGACCTTCATCAGCAAGCCGGAATCCGAGGCCACGCTGGTCGGGTTCTACCGCAAGGTGCATCCCACGGTACATGGGTGGAAGCCGATTGCCCGGCTGGTGCCGGAGCTGCCGGAAGTCCGCGATATTCGAGCCAATACCTTTAATTGGGCGATGGGAGTTATTTTGGTGTATGGCTGTTTATTTGGGATCGGCAAACTGGTGTTCGAACGGTGGGCCGAGGGCATCTTGCTGTTGCTCGTCGCCGCTCTCGCCGGCTATTTGATCTTCTGGGATCTCTCGCGCCGGGGTTGGGCGACATTGTCGGGAGATTCGCTCCGCGCGGCTGCTGGACGTAGGGCGCATGCAGATTAGGTCAGGAATCGGAGCCATTCTGGTACCTGCCGCGACAGCTTGGACTCGAATGATGGATAATAAAAGGAAACGTTAAAATTTCTCGGGAAATGCTTCTTAGGCTATGAAAGAGGTGGCGCCACTTGTGTGGAATTGTCGGCTTTACGCATAAGAACTGGGTTCCTGACGCGGAGCGGATCCGCAGCGCGACGGCTACATTGGTCCACCGCGGACCAGACCAGCAGGGTGTCTTTGAGTCGAACCTGGTTTCCATGGGTGCAACCCGGCTGAAGATCATCGATCTTGGTTCGGGAGATCAACCCATCACTGCATCCGGTACCACGATCGTATTCAACGGTGAGATCTACAATCACCTGGAACTGCGCACCGAGCTTGAAGCGCGGGGTCATCAATTTCTTTCCCACTGTGACACGGAGACCGTCCTCCACGCATTTCTCGAATGGGACGTGGCATGTTTTTCCCGGTTGCGAGGCATGTTCGCCCTGGCTTTGTGGAACCAGGCCGGGCGACGTCTCCTGCTGGCGCGGGATCGCATGGGGATTAAACCTCTGTTTTTCGCGCGCCATGGGGAAGACCTGTTCTTTGGCTCAGAACTGAAAGCTATTTTTGTGCATCCGGAAATTGAACGCCGTTTGAGCCTGGAAGGCCTGGATTGCTACCTTTCGCTGAACTATGTGCCTTGCCCCTGGACACTGGTCGAAGGCGTGGAAAAGCTCCCGCCAGGAGAGTGGATGGAATGGAGAGACGGCCAGCTTTCGAGCGGTTGCTATTGGAGTCTGCCTCAGCCGGAACCCCGCTCGCGCAGCCTAGAGGAGGCGAAGGAGGAGCTCGATTGGCTCCTCCGGCAATCGATTCGCGAGCACCTCATCTCCGATGTGCCACTGGGAATGTGGCTCAGCGGCGGCATCGACTCCTCTACCATTCTGCATTACGCCGCGACTGAGTCCAGGTCACCCCTGAAAACCTTTTCGATTTCCTTTCGGGGGCGCAGTTTCGACGAAAGCGACTACATTCAGCAAGTGGCCGAGCACTACCACACCGACCACCGCCAGCTCGACTTGAATCCGGAAGTCGATCTCGAGGGCGCCATCGAGGAATTCGCCTACTACTCGGATGAACCGAGTGCCGATGCTGGAGCACTGCCGGTATGGTTTCTCTCGAAACTGAGCAAGACCAAGACCACGGTGACCCTCAGCGGAGAAGGGGCGGACGAGATCTTTGCCGGTTATCTCACCCATCGCGCCAACCTCTTGGCGGTCATGATGCGGTGGTTGCCGCCGAGCGCCAGCCGCCTGGGGCTTCGGGCGCTGCGACACTGGCCGGTTTCCGACGAGAAGATTGGCCTAGAATACAAAGCCGTGCGCTTTCTCGAGGGTTGCTTAATGGCCCCAGATCGTGGGCACGTGCATTGGAACGGAACCTTCTCCGATCCCGAGAAATACCACCTGGTCGAGCCGCGCCTTCCCGCTTCACTCCACCGCAGCCTGCGCGAACTGCGCAGCCTGTTGCGCACGGGCGACAACTTGTCCCCGTACCTTTGGTTCGATCAGAAATACTTTCTGCCGGACGATATTTTGACCAAGACCGACCGAATGAGCATGGCGCATTCGCTCGAAGTCCGTCCGCCATTCCTGGACCATCGTGTTGTAGAATTCAGCGCGACCCTGCCGGCTTCGCTAAAAATCCGCGGCTCGCAGCAGAAATTCATTCTCAAAGAGTTGATGAAGGGCAAGCTGCCAGCGTCCATTCCGACCCGCAAGAAGATCGGATTTGATATCCCGGCCCACGATTGGCTGCGCGGCCCGCTTCGCCCATTGCTGGTGGATACGTTGAATCGGGGCGCGTCCGAGCAGGCCTGGTTATTTCGTTCTGGAGTCATCCAGGCCTATCTCGACGATCACCTGGAGAGACGCGCCAATCTTGGATATCACCTATGGGGATTGATGGTTCTGTTTCTGTGGATGAAAAAATGGCGGATTCAGGCAGCCTCAGCCGCGGCCCGAAAGGAGTGGGTGCAGGAAAGAACGGGTACGTATATGTAGGCGTGCTGCTGGTTGCGGCAGCGGTTTATCTGGGTTCGATCGTTTCTCCTCCGTCCTTAATGGATGATGTCGACGCCGTGCAGGCGCAGATTGCGCGAAACATGTTGTCCTCGCGTGACTGGGTCACGGCCCGGCTCGACGGGGTCGTCTACCTCGAGAAGGCTCCACTCGTCTACTGGCTCATCGCCGCTTCCTACGCCGTCTTTGGGGTGCATGATTGGGCGGCGCGCATCCCGATTGCGCTGGCGGCAATCGCGCTTGGTTGGGTCACCTCCGCGTTTGGCGTTTGGGCATTCGGTCGGCGTGCGGGAGGGTATGCCGGCCTGGCGATGGCTACCTCGATCGGCCTGTTTCTTTTTACGCGCGTCTTAATTCCCGATGTCATCCTCACGCTCACGATCACGCTTTCCTTATGGGCTTTTCTGCGCGCCTTGGATCCGGAGGAGCTGCATCCGCGGTTCTGGGCAACGGTGATGGCGGCCAGCCTTGGTCTGGGACTGCTGCTAAAGAGCCTGATCGGGATGGTTTTTCCCGTGGCTGCCGCCATTCTCTATCTCTCGTATACCCGCCAACTGTTTTCCGCCTCCAGCTGGAAAAGACTTCATCCCTGGAGCGGTGCCCTGATCGTGGTATTGATTGCCGCGCCCTGGCACGTTCTAGCCACGCTGGCGAACCCGCCGTACTTCGCATTCACTCTCAAGAGCGGTCCCGGACAATATCACGGATTTCTTTGGTTCTATTTCATCAACGAGCAGCTGCTGCGTTTCCTCAATTTGCGCTATCCCCGCGACTACGACACCGTACCGCGGCTGTACTTCTGGCTTTTCCACCTGCTTTGGTTGTTCCCCTGGAGTGTTTATCTGCCGGCTCTCAGCAAACTCTCCTATAAGCCCATCGACCGGGCTGGCCGGACCCGGCTTTTGGCGCTGTGCTGGGCCGGATTCATCCTGGTATTTTTCACCTTTTCTACCACCCAGGAGTATTATTCGATGCCGGCTTATCCCGCTCTCGCGCTCCTGTTGGGTTCCGCGCTCGCGCTGGAGGGTGGATGGATCCGCTGGGGAACCCGCCTGCTCTCGGCGATTGCGGGATGCGCGGCCCTCGCCGCCATCATCATTCTGATCATGAGCCGCGGTTTTTCACCGACCGGGGATATCTCCTCCGTGCTGGCTCGGCACCCCGGTGCCTACAAATTGTCGCTCGGTCATATGGAAGACCTCACGCTCGCATCCTTCGCGTATCTGCGTCTTCCCCTGCTGCTCGCAGCCGGAGCGTTCGCCGTCGGTGCTTGCGGAACGGTAAGGGCACGTTCCGAACGCGCAGTTCTGGCTGCCGTCGTGATGATGGTGGTTTTCCTGCATGCTGCTCGCATGGCCATGGTGGTCTTTGACCCCTATCTTTCCTCCCGGCCGTTGGCCGAGGTTCTCAAGCGGTCTCCCCCGGGAACCCTTATCGTGGATCGCCATTACTACTTTTTCTCCTCCATCTTCTTCTATACCGGCCGTACCGCGCTGCTTTTGAATGGTCGGTTCATGAATCTGGAATACGGTGCTTTTGCTCCCGGGGCACCCGATGTATTCATTGACAACTCGCAGTTTACAAAGCTCTGGACGCAGCCGGAGCGCGCCTATCTTGTGGCCTCGGCGTCTCGTATTCCAGCCCTGGCGGGGCTTGTCGGGGCTGAGCGCCTGATCGTGGACGCAGCCAGCGGAGGGAAAGTTTTGCTCACAAACCAGGCTCTCCCGGCTTCGTCCCGCGCAGGCGCTCGGCCGGACGAGCTTGCCCGCGCTCAGGTTGGGTCGAAGTGGCAGATGGCTGAGATGGTGCGCGGACGACAGGAATGAACCCGCGAAGGGGCGGCTTGCGATAAAATAAAGGTTCCGAGTATTCAACCACTGTTGAAGATATTGCGGAAGTCCGGGTTTTTATCGCCAGGTGTCTGCCACGGGCGCAACCAACACCTTTCCGCAAGCATCAAATCTGGCGTCGGTCAGGAGGACGAATGCGAATCGCCGTTTTAGGGGGAGACGGGTATTGCGGATGGGCTACCGCTCTGTATCTTTCAAACCGCGGGTACTCCGTGGCGATCGTCGACAATTTCATCCGTCGACAATGGGATCATGAAGTGGGGGCGGAGACCCTAACCCCGATTCGCCCGCTTTCCGAACGCCTGCGAACCTGGCGGCAACTGACCGGGAAGGTGATCGACGTATTTGTCGGGGATGTGATGGATTACGACTTTCTTTCTGCAACCGTCAAGGAATTCAGACCGGAGGCGGTGGTGCATTTCGCGGAGCAGCGCGCGGCACCCTACTCCATGATCGACCGCAAACACGCGGTGTTTACCCAGGTCAACAATGTCGTAGGAACCCTGAACGTGCTCTTCGCTCTGAGGGAGTTCGCGCCCGACTGTCATTTGGTCAAACTGGGAACCATGGGTGAGTACGGCACGCCCAACATCGACATCGAAGAAGGCTACATCACGATCGAACACAACGGGCGCAAGGACGTGCTGCCCTATCCGAAGCAGCCCGGTTCTTTCTATCATCTTTCCAAAGTCCACGACAGCCACAACATCATGTTCACCTGCAAAATCTGGGGACTGCGCGCGACGGACCTCAATCAAGGGGTGGTGTATGGAACGGTGACGGACGAGGTCGCGCTCGATGAGGCCCTGATCAACCGCTTTGACTACGACGAAGTGTTTGGCACCGTGTTGAACCGCTTCTGCGTGCAGGCCGCCATCGGAATGCCCCTGACCGTCTACGGCAAAGGTGGACAGACCCGTGGCTTTTTGGACATCCGCGACACGGTGCGTTGCATTGAAATCGCCTGTCTGAATCCGGCCGCGAAGGGCGAATTCCGCGTGTTCAACCAGTTCACGGAGCAATTTTCGGTCCTCGATCTGGCGAGAATGGTCGAAGCCGCGGGTAAAAAGCTTAAGCTGAAGGTCGAAATCGATCACATTCCCGACCCCAGAGTCGAAGCCGAAGAGCACTACTACAATGCCAAGCACTCAAAACTGATCCAACTCGGTTTGCAGCCTCACTTGCTGTCGGATTCGCTGCTCGACTCGCTGATGAATATCGCGCTGCGATACCGGGAGCGCGTCGACACGTCGATGATGATGCCGAAGGTAAACTGGCGGCAGGCCCGCAATGATCGGCAAATGGAGACTGGCAAACCGGCTGAGGTGGTAGCTTCCGAGACAGCCCTGGAAACAGTAGGCACGGTGTCCGGGGGCAACGGGAATCGCCGTTCCCGGGCAGCCGGGAAACCGGAGCTCGCCTACAGCAAGCGCTAACCGACAGAGAGTTGTTTTTCCGCAGGATTCGCGGCGCCCACGGGGACCAGCATGCCGTCGCGAATGTAGTACTGCCCGCCCCGCCAGCGAAAACGATTGCGCCCAAAACTGATCAGCCAAAGGCAAAACGCCATGGCATCCCACACCGGAATGAGCCACAGTTTTTTCCAAAAGGCTCGATCTCGTAACCCCCACACCCCGATCATCCAGCTGGTTAGAACCCGCAGTGCCAAATAGGAACCGAAGTAGCCCACTGCGACGGAGAGCGTAGGGTGAATGGCAACTGCTGCCAGCGACCACGGCAGCCCCAGAGTGAGCAGCAACCCCAAATGTCCCCAGGGACGCATGTGCCGCATAACCACGACCCAGCGTAATCGTTTTTGCACCAGGTCGGGCATGGACTGGTAATCGGCAACCGTGTCGATGGTGTATGGCAGCAGTTCGACTCGATAGCCTTGTTCGGCGATCAGCCGTCCGACCAGGAGATCATCGCCAGGACGATTCTCGATGGCGTGGTACCCACCGAATTCGGCGAGGCGCGTGCGTGTCGTGGCAATGCTCGGACCGAGGGCAAACTTTACCCCGTCCAGCTGACGGGCGACCAGAATGCTGGGGTAAAAGTCAGAAACCATGCCAATCGTCTGCAGACTCTCGGCGAGTGAGTTCTCTTTGATGGGGACGTAGAGGCAAGTAACCGCCCCGACCTCGGGATCTGCCAGTGGGGCCACCAGAGTGCGCAGATAATCCGGCCGCGCTCGCACGTCACTGTCGCTAATCACCACAATTTCGTTGTGCGCCTCGCTGACTAAGCGGGCCAGTTTCGCCACCTTGTCGTTGGGAGCGTTGCTGCCACTGCCGACCAGTACTCGGATCCGACGGTCGGGAAAATCGCGCTTCAACCTGTCCAGGATGGCGACCGCGGGATCATTCTGATCTCCTACACAAAAGAGCAACTCATAGTCGGGATAATCCAGTCGACAGAAGCTGGCAAAGTTCTCGTAAGCATCCGGATCGATTCCACGAATCGGCTTAAGATTACTGACCGGCGGAGTGAAGTTGGAATTGGGTCGGACCCGAGCGGACGAGCGACGGAAGAATTGCCACGAGCTATAGATGGTGAGGAGGTAATAGATAAAGGGTAAAGTCGCTACCGCAAGCACCACAGAGCCGAGGATTGTCGCAATCATCCATTGCCAGCTTAGCTAGATGCAGGAGGTGTGTCAAAGAGTCCCGGGGTTAAAAAGGGGGAATTGCCGAACCTATGCCGACCAGGCTCGCTTCCCGGTCAGGATCCACGGGCAATCCGCACCCTGATTCGGCTCCGGGGCTCAAGCGATGGATTCGCTAGCGTGGCTCGCAAGGAGCCCGACCTTTCTTACTTCGGGACGGCAACGATGCGCCAGATCGAACCGGATCCGTCGTCACTCACCAGCAGGGATCCATCCGGAGCCACCGTCATGCCGACCGGCCGTCCCCAAACCTTCCCGTCATCGAGCACGAAACCAGTGACAAAGTCTTCGTACTCGCCGCTGGCCTGGCCGGACTGATGGAGGGGGACACGAATCACCTCGTATCCCGCTCGGACGCTGCGGTTCCAGGAACCGTGCTCGGAGGCGAAAATATCTCCTTGGTATTCCGCCGGGAATTGGTTGCCTTGATAAAAAGTGAACTCTAAAGAGGCATTGTGGGGTTGAAGCAGCACATCCGGGATGATGACTTTGTCTTTCAATTCGGGATGCTTACCTTGGTGGGTGGGGTCCTGATGGGGACCGATATACCACCAGGGCCACCCATAAAATCCCCCGGCCTCGACGTGGGTGATGTAGTCGGGTACGAGATCGTCACCCAGAGAGTCCCGTTCATTGACGGAACACCACAAGTCGCCGGTCTTGGGATTGATTGCCAATCCGCCACCGGCATTGCGGATCCCGTACGCATAGACTTGCATGTTCGAACCATCCGGGTCGAATGCGAGGATGTCTGCTCGATTTTTCTCTCGGGGCGTGGTGTCAGGGTCGTCGCTGTTCGAAGCCGACCCAACCGCCACAAACATTTTCTTGCCGTCGGGTGAAAACTGAAGGTCGCGAGTCCAATGGCCCTTCCCATCAGGTAGATCCGCAATGTGTTGCGGGGGACCGCTGGCTTTCAGGTCGCCATTCTTATAGGCGAAGCGCATCACTTCGCGAGGCTCGGTGACGTACACCCACTGAGGGTTCGGGCCAGGCGGATAGAAGTTAATACCGTAGGGCTTTTTCAAGCCGCTGGCGAAGACCGCAGTCAATTCCGGCTTGCCATCGCTGGTGAGGCCGCGGAACAGCCGAATGTGTCCTGCCTCGCTTTCCGCGAGGAAGACGTCGCCGTTTGGCGCGGTGCGCAGCAGCCGCGGGTTCTCAAGACCGGTCGTGTATTGCTCAACTTTGAATCCTTCCGCAGCTTTAGGCCAGACATCGGCCGGACGGGGGACGATTTCAGGGCCGTTGTCAGACGAGGGTGTTGCATGCGGTTGGGGAAGGTCCTTGACCGTTATCTTGCGAACTTTTCCCGGCTCTTCATAGCGGAAATCGGTGAACGGCGGATTTGGCGTCGGGGCGGTCAATTTTGCTGTCGCAGTGGCAGGCTTTGCCCCACCACTGACTGGGGCATTGGGAAGGCCGAGCCCCCTGAGATAGGTGACCAGTTGCCAACGTTCGGGCTCGGGCAAGTTCCCTGCGGCTGGCATCCCCTGTTGGGGCTCGCCTCGGGTAATAAACCAGAACAGCTCTCCCGAAGTGACCGACCCGAGCACGCCATCGGCGAGCGCGGGCACCTCACCAGAACCCTCCGCGTTCGGCCCGTGACAGCGCGCACAGTGAATCCCGTACAACTGCCTGCCCTCAGCCCGGTTTTCTGCGCCTTCGTAGGGGTCTCGAACCAGCTTGGAGGCGTCCGGGGCATTATGAAAGTTGGAGTCCTGCGCTCGGAGCACTGCGAGGGGCGCAGCCGGCAAAATTAAGGCGATGCTCGAAGCAAGAAGTCTCACGACCGATTTCGACATGACGTTCTCCTCCCGACGAGCGGGTGGGAAATTCGATTCACCCTATGACGTATTCGATTCAAACGGTGACGCTTAGGCTCACTTAGAATTCCGCGTCCATCTCGCTAGAGGCCTGGTCCGCTGGGATACGCCGGCAGATCAGGGGGACGAGGAGGCAGCTTCAAGGGATGCTCATCAAGCTCCTTCAGGACCAGCTCAATTGCTTTTTCCAGCTGCGGATCGTGTCCTTGACGCACCAGATCAGGACGGTTGTCAACCTCAATGTCCGGCGCCACTCCGTGATTTTCGATGAGCCATCTGCCGTCAAGCCCGTAGAGAGAAAATTCAGGACGGGTGATGTAGCCGCCATCGATGAGGGGAATCTGCCCGCGGATACCGCGCACTCCTCCCCAGGTGCGTTCTCCGATGAGCGGTCCCAGCTTGTAAAATTTGAAGTAGTAGCTGAAGATATCGCCATCCGACGCCGCGTAATGATTCGTGACACAGGCCATGTGTCCGTAGAAAACATTGCCGGGGACGGTATCAGGTTCCCAATTTCGTGCTGTCTCCATCCCGGCCAACACCCGGCGCAGGCGTTCGAAGATCAGCTGGTCCACGAACCCTCCGCCGTTGTAGCGAACGTCGAAGATCATCCCTTCCTTGCGAATCTGTGGGAAATACTGTTTCACGAAGGCGTTCAGTCCACTCGCTCCCATGTCAGGTAAGTACACATAACCGATGCGGCCGGCGCTGGCCTCGGCGACTTTGTGGCGATTGGTTTCAATCCAATTCAGCTCGTGCAAACCAAGCTCGCTCGAGATCGGGCGCACCACGACGTTATGCGATCCGTCCTGCTTGGGCTTGCTGTTTACCGTAAGCGTGGTGGCCTGGTTGGCCGTGTTGACGAGAAATTCATACGGATCCTGGGGAGCTCGTAGCGGCCGACCGTTTATCGCCAGCAGATAATCTCCTTCTTTCACGGTCACCCCTGGTTCGGTGAGTGGAGAGCGGAGACCAGGATTCCAGTTTTCCCCGGGATAGATCTTCGCCAGACGGTACAGGCCGTTCTGTTCGTCCGCCACAAAATCAGCGCCCAGCAAGCCGACATTCACTCCATCGATGACAGGGTAATCTCCGCCTCCAACGTAAGTGTGTGAGTTGGACAACTCACCAATCATCTCCCCCAGCACGTAAGTAAGACTGAGGCGGTCGGCGACATACGGCAGCAGTTGTTGATATTTGTCGCGCTGCTGCTGCCAGTTGACACCATTCATGGCCGGCTCGAAGAAATAATCCCGCTCCTGGCGCCATACCTCGTGGAAGATTTGTTTCCATTCGGCCGGGGGGTCGACTTCCATCTTCATGCCTTCGAGTTTCAGGCTTCCTTCGCCGGCGTGGACAAGCGATTTGGGCTCACTCTCCTGCGAGCCTTCAGGTACCTTCACGTCTACGATTCCCCAGGTGTGTTCGCCCGCCTCACCTTCGCCTCCGCCTCCGCCCTTGGGCATACCGTAGAGAAGTTTCTTGCCATCGAAGGAGAGCGCATATTGGTCGGCTCCTTCGAGTAAAACATGATCCTTCCGGTTCTTGAGGTCGTAGACATGAATGGCAGGTGCTTCCCCCGGGAGCGCGCCGGAAAGCCCTTCGATGGGAGCGGAGAGGTAGAAGATCAAATTCTTGGATGCGGATAGAGAGCGCAGGCTCCCTGCCGGGGTGGGTAAGGCGACGACGCGATTTTGGATTCCATCGAAATCGATGCGGAAGTTCTTCACGGCCGGCCGCGTTCCCGGTTGCTCCTCTTTTTCGGCTTCGCCTGCAGTCTTCTTTTCGCCCTCTCCCGCCTCTGGTTTGGCGGAAGGCATTGATTTCTTGTTCGCTGGCGAGGTCTGGGCAGGCGTTGGCCCGGGAATCGGATTCAGCAGGACGTCGGAGGACTTGGAAATCGTGACCTCATCGCTCACGACCGGAAGAGGAGATGGCTCATCGGCACGCAGGGTTACGATGTAAACTCTTCCAGCTTTGGGATTGGCAAACTCAAAGTCGTATACCCCAAGCACTTCGTTGAAGTCCCGGTTGGACAGAAAGTAGAGGTATTTGCCTTCGGGGTCAAAATAGGGGGCTGTATTGTCGCTGGCATCGGTCGTAATCGGAATGATCTTCTTTTCCGCCAGGCCGTAGCAGTAGAGGACACCATTGCGGTTCTGCGCCGCCTTCGAATAGGCCACCCAGTTGCTATCGGGAGACCAGTTGTAGTCCGTCAAATCCAAATATTTGCCTTGGTCGATGAGGACCGGCTTCCGTTCGCTGACGTCCACATAGTAAAGATGGGCTTCCTTGTCCGCGAACAGCAGCTTCTTGCTGTCGGGCGACCATAGCGGCGGCAGGCGGAACATCTTGCCGTCGAAGGTGATCCTCTGTTCCTGCCCCAGACCGTCTTGCGGCATGATGTAGAGCTCATCTTCGCCGGTTCGGTCCGACATGTAGGCCACCCATCGTCCGTCCGGCGACCAAGCCACGTATTTCTCTCGGACTCCAGGGGTCCGAGTCAAGTTGCGAGTGCTGCCTTCCTTTGCCGGCACGGTAAAAATATCGCCTCGGGCAGAGAACACCGCCCGTTTGCCGTCCGGAGAGATGTCAAAATCCGTGATTAAGCCGCTCACGCTTGCCCAATGCTTACGCGCCAAGTCGCGATCTCCCGGCAGGTAGACCGCGAGCTTGTGCTCCTGTTGACTGCTCAGATCGAACAGATAAAGATATCCGCCATTCTCAAACACGATGGCATCCGGACCCAGGCTCGGCCAGTTCACGTCAAATTCGGTGAAGTGCGTGAGTTGCTTGATCTCATGCGTCATCAGGCTGTAGCTGTAAAGATTCAGCCGGTGTTCGGGCCCGCGATCAGAATCGAAATAGATGACATCGCCGTGCCACATGGGGAAGGTGTCTGTCCATTCGGTGTGCGGCATCTGCTCGATGTGGTTGGCTCGAAGGTCGTAGATCCAGATGTCCTGAGCCATCCCACCGGTGTAACGCTTCCAGGTGCGGAAATTTCGGAAGATGCGGTTGTAGGCGATCTTGGTGCCGTCGGCAGAATAGGAGGTGAGGCCACCCTTATCGAGCGGCAGCGGTTCTGCCAACCCGCCTTCGATGGGCACGGAATAGAGCCGGCCAAACCAGTTATTGAAGGTATCGCGCCGAGTCAGAAAGACGATTCGTTTGCTGTCGGGCGTCCAAGTAATGACTTCGTTTTGAATTCCCATGCGCTCCGACAAGGGTCCGCCCCCGGGATGAAAGGTCAGTTGCCTGGGCTGGCCGCCCTCGGAAGGCATGATGTAGACGTTGTAATTGCCGTCGTATTGTGCGGTAAACGCGATCCATTTCCCATCCGGGGAGAATTTGGGAAACAACTCCTGACCGGGATGGCTGGTGATCCGCTGGGCGACACCTCCGGCTCTTCCCACCAGCCACAGATCACCTCCGTAGCTAAATGCGATTTTGTCCTTCGAGATGTCGGGGAAGCGGAGTAATCGACCTTCCGGGAGTTCCTGCGCAAGACCGTTGGCGGCAATCGATAGAACAATGATCCAGACACTTTTCAGCTGCATTCTGTTCTTTCCTCTGAACACGATTAAAAACCATGTATTCTAACGCGGATCCGGGCTTCCGCTAATGTGACAGACGAAGACGCAATCAGCAGCCAACCCCCCGGTATGCCTGAAGATCGAAAGCGCGGAGCGAGGATTCCTCCGCATAACATTTACGGGATGTCAATGTCTTAGAAAAGCGCGCCGCACGAGTCGTAATAGCGGCGCCGTCAGGACAGCAAGCTGGTTGCTAGTCTTGGTGTTCCTCGTCGGTGGATTCGAACTCGAGGTCTTCAGCTGGTGTAGGGTGCCGAGAACCGTGTTTCGGCCCGCGTGATGCCGGCACAAGCGTGCTTAGCGAAGCCGTCTTGCGCAACCCGGTTAAAGGCGAGGGCAGCGACTGTCGTCTCCAGATGAGGCGAGATGAGGCCCCACAAGCAATGCGAGCAGCACCAGCCAGTGAAATCTTCGTTGTCGGCCCAGATCATGTGTCGAGACATTGGCGGTTTCGGTGGTTCGGACTTCGGCATAAGAATCGAATCTCCTAGGGGAGGGAAAGAATACGGCTGACCCGCTCGCGCGTGGAGCCCAACTCGCGCCCTCGCAGGGACAATGTCTCACGGAACGAAAGCAAGACAAAGTAACCGGGGGGCATCGCCCAGAGGGCCGAGAGCAGACTTCGCTCTCATGCCCGGTTGGCACAGGTCCGACTCGGCTTTAGGTACATGTTTTGGTAGAAGCGTTCGCGGTCTTGGCAGCGTGATGGTGTGGGCCAGGCTGGGTATATTGGCTTTCTGTGGCCCGGATTTCCTGCCCGTACCGGCTTGCAGCCCAAGATACTTGTGTGCCACACTTCAACGAAGACCGATCCCGCGATCATGGCTTCAACTGGCACTCGGCTTCGGCAAGCGGGAGAGCCGCTTGAGTGCCTGGTCCGGACGCCCGAAACAACCCAGGTGGAAGATTAGTTCGGCATCAACTTCATTCACGAACCGGTGCTGAGCGGCGCGTTTCCCGGCAATAATGAAACTCTGTATCAGTTTCCTCACAATCCCACCTACTATCTGAGCCAGCCGCCATCGGTATTTACCGACGACCGGTTGGCGGGAGCGGCTACTTCTAACCTGGGTGGAGGTTTCTCGCAGGACGTTCAGCGACTCGCTTTTTATGCTCAGGATTCCTGGCAGGTGACCCCGCGTCTCACGGTGAACTACGGCTTGCGCTATCAGACGACCTTCGGACTTTTCGAGGGTTCCGGGCGCAGCCAATTCGAGAACCCGGCGTATCTGACGTTACAGGCGTTGGGAATTCCGCTCGCATCGGGTGCGCCCCAGGACTACCGCAAGCAATTCGCGCCCCGTCTCGGGATTGCGTATGCTCCGGGCAACAGCGGCAGAACCGTGATTCGCGCCGGATTCGGAATGTTCTACGACGATCTGGCACAAAACGGATGGGCAACCGCGTTCCAGGCCGTGAACCAACCGTCCGGACCGTGCCGATTTGTCAACGTCCCTGGCCGCTACGCGTTGGTGGGCTCCGGGTGCATTCTGGGGGGCTCAGACGCCACGGGTAACCTCATCGCTTCCGATTACACGACTCCTTACAACCTTCACGCCACCGCCGGCGTCCAGCACGCCTTCAATCAGAAGTGGATCGCGAGTGCCGATTACACCCACCAGGAAGGGAATCACGGCTATCGGGCGCACAGCTACACGAGCGGCGTCAATCTCTTTACCCCGCTCATTCCCACATCCGATCCCCACTTCGCGACCGACCAAGCGAGCGTGGTTCCTGACCTCAACCTGTTCAAGTCCATTCGCTCGAGTTACAACGCTTTGATGCTCACCTGCAAGGCAACGTTTCCGGACGCTTCAATCTCATCGCCAACTACACTCTTTCAAGGGCGCAGACTTGGGGCTGTGTCCTCGGTGAACTTTTTGACTATGTGAATGGTGTTTGCAATCCCCTGGATCCGTTTGGACCCGGGGACTACG
>DASPVG010000142.1:0-28352 GCA_035622455.1 Terriglobales bacterium | reverse complement strand
GAGCGAAACACTACCTTCGGATTGTGCTTCTGCAATACCTTGGTGATCGCCGCCGTCAGCGTCGTCTTCCCGTGATCAATGTGCCCGATCGTCCCCACGTTCACGTGCGGCTTCGTGCGTTCAAATTTCTCTTTCGCCATTTTGTTTCTCGCTCCTCAATCCTCTCAAGAGTCGGCTGCGGTTCCTCGACCGATACGACCACACGCCGGAAGGCCGACGGGCAACTTACCTCCCTACCGTCCTGCCCTGCACTCGGGCGATGATCTCTTCTGCCACCGAGCGCGGGGCTTCTTCATAACGGGCAAAGTGCATGGAATAAGTCGCACGGCCCTGGGTGCTCGAGCGCATATGCGTCGCGTAGCCGAACATTTCCGCCAAGGGGACAATGGCCTTGATCACCTGCGAACCGGCTCGGTGCTCCATGCCCTCGATGCGACCCCGGCGGGAACTCAGATCGCCCATGATCGCCCCCGCGAAGTCCTCGGGCACCACCACCTCGACCTGCATAACCGGTTCGAGCAGAACCGGCGAGGCTTTCCCGGCGGCTTCTTTGAAGGCCATCGAACCGGCGATCTTGAACGCTATTTCACTCGAATCCACTTCGTGGTAGCTGCCGTCGAAAAGCGTGGCTTTGATGTCGACCATTTCATAGCCGGCGAGAACACCGCCTTCCATGGCTTCTCGAATGCCCTGATCGATCGGCTTGATGTACTCTCTCGGCACCGAACCGCCCACGATCTCGTTGACGAACTCGTAGCCTTTCCCCGGCTCCGCGGGCTCGATGCGAATCTTGGCGTGGCCGTACTGGCCGCGGCCGCCGGTCTGGCGGATGTACTTGCCTTCCGCTTGGGCCGGCCGACGAATCGTCTCGCGGTACGCCACTTGCGGCTTGCCGACGTTGGCTTCGACGGAAAATTCCCGCATCATGCGGTCAATGATGATCTCCAGATGTAATTCGCCCATGCCGCTAATGATGGTCTGGCCGCTATCCGGATCGGTGTGAACTTTGAATGTCGGGTCTTCCTGCGCCAGCTTGGCCAGGGACAAGCCCATCTTCTCCTGATCTCCCTTGGTCTTCGGTTCGACCGCGACCGAGATCACCGGGGCGGGGAATTCGATGGACTCCAGCAAAATCGGATGCTTCTCGTTGCAGATCGTGTCTCCGGTGCTGACGTTTCTCAGCCCCACACAGGCGCAAATATCGCCGGCATAGATTTCGCTGATTTCTTCGCGCTTATTGGCGTGCATTTTCAGCAGACGCCCGATGCGCTCGCTGCGCTGCTTTACCGTGTTGTATACCGAATCTCCGGTGCGCAGCTGGCCCGAATAGACGCGGATGAACACCAGCTGCCCGACAAAAGGATCGGTCATAATCTTGAAGGCCAGCGCCGAGAACGGTTCCTTGTCATCCGCCTTGCGCTCCACCATTTGACCGGTATTCGGATCGGTTCCTTTCACCGGGGGAATATCCAGGGGGGAGGGAAGAAAATCGACTACGGCATCGAGCAGAGGCTGCACCCCTTTATTCTTAAAGGCGCTTCCGCAGATCACCGGGAACACCTTCAGAGCGATCGTCGACTTGCGCAGAGACGTCCTCAACTCCTGGGGCGAGATGCTTTCCCCTTCCATGTACTTGTGCAGAAGCTCGTCGTCGTTCTCGACGATCGTTTCGACCATCTGGTTATGAAAAGCATTGGCCTTCTTCATCAGCTCCTGGGGAATCTCTTCGCTGATATATTCGGCACCCAGGGTTTCATCCTTCCAGGTGATCGCCTTCATCTCAAACAAGTCGATGACGCCTCGGAACTTGCCTTCTTGTCCAATGGGAAGCTGAATGGCGACCGGACGGGCGTTGAGGCGCTTGCGGATGGTGTCGATGGCATGCTCAAAATCCGCCCCCATCTTATCCATCTTGTTAATGAAACAAATGCGCGGGACTTCGTACTTGTCGGCCTGGCGCCACACGGTTTCCGATTGCGGCTCTACCCCGTGGACGGCATCAAACACGGCGCAAGCGCCGTCGAGTACGCGCAAGGAACGTTCCACTTCGGCGGTAAAGTCCACATGCCCCGGGGTATCGATAATGTTGATGCGGATATCGCGCCAGAAACAGGTGGTCGCCGCCGAGGTGATGGTGATGCCGCGCTCTTGCTCCTGCTCCATCCAGTCCATGATGGCGGTGCCTTCGTGGACCTCTCCAATGCGGTGGGTTCTTCCCGTGTAAAACAGGATGCGCTCGGTCGTGGTGGTCTTGCCGGCATCGATGTGGGCCATGATGCCGATGTTCCTCGATCGATCGATAGGGACTGTTCTGGGCACGACTTCGCTTCTTCTTTCTGGGCTCCGCTCCTGATCCTAAGCAACTGCTAAACGGTGCTGGCTACTTACCACCGGTAATGGGCAAAGGCTTTGTTGGCCTCAGCCATGCGGTGGACGTCTTCTTTTTTCTTGATGGCTGCACCGCGGTTATTGGCCGCGTCGAGCAATTCGTTGCTCAATTTGTCGATCATCCCTTTCTCGGCTCGTCCGCGGGAGTAGGTGATCAACCAGCGAATGGCGAGCGAGGTCCGCCTGTCCGCGTTGACCTCCACCGGCACCTGATAGTTGGCGCCGCCTACCCTTCGGGTTTTGACTTCGAGCAGCGGCTTGCAATTTTCAACCGCCTTTTTGAACAGCTTCAGGGCATCATCGCCACCCTTTTGCTGCAAGCGGTTGAGAGACTCATAAAAAATACCCTGCGCCGTGCTCTTCTTCCCGTTCCACATCATCGAGTTGATGAACTTCGCCGCCAGGTCGGAACCGTACACGGCATCGGGATCGACGGTGCGCTTCGCAATGTGTCCTTTTCGAGGCATTTCAGCTCCCAGCTCCCTCCCGGTCAGAACCCCGGCATCTCCTACTTGGGTCGCTTGGCTCCATACTTGGAGCGTCCCTGTTTACGGTTCGCCACCCCGACCGCATCCAGCGCGCCGCGGATTACGTGATAGCGCACGCCGGGCAAATCCTTCACTCGGCCTCCGCGGATCAACACAATCGAGTGCTCCTGCAGGTTATGGCCGACGCCGGGAATATAGGTCGTTACTTCGATTCCGTTGGTCAAACGCACGCGAGCGACCTTCCGCAGCGCCGAGTTGGGCTTCTTCGGCGTCTGGGTATAGACGCGGGTGCAGACGCCACGCTTCTGCGGACATCCTTGCAGCGCCGGACTCGCCGTCTTGTAGCGCGGCCGCTTTCTGCCCGTCCGCACCAGCTGATTAAACGTCGGCATATTTCGCCTTTCTCTCCCCCAGCCGCGAGTACCGCCCACGCTTGAAGCGCAAGCTGCGCCCCTCGGGCACAACGCCGCTGTGGTTTTTCCCTGATTAATGGTCTGGGTGGCGATCCGCCAGCCATACTTTCCGCTACCGCACTTGAAGCGGAAGATTGTTACCTTACCATTCGGACTATTAGCTTCCGACGGTGGCGCCGAGCCTCAACTCGAGGAAGGCACTCCGTTTCGTCAGCTTCGCTCTGCATAGCCTTCCCGCGGAAGGAAGCACGCAGGCACGTTTCAGCGAGGGTATCTTCGATATATCTTTGCGGCTCAGCTGCTCTGTTTCGAATCCTTCACTTGCTGCACACCCCGAGCGAAGGAACCACCCTATACAGGTAAGCCAGGATTGACTCGCGGAACCTAAATACTATAACAACTCGCGTCCGGCAGCGTCAACCTGGGGTGCCCGTCGTCGAGTTTTCGATTCTCGACTTCCGGGAGATTCTCGAGGATTGAGCAGCGGGAAGCGTCAAGGCGCGTTCTCGAGAAGTTTGAACCTCCAGGTGGGGTTGGTGCGCGAACGCGGGCGCCTTGAGACAACTGCCTGACTCCCGCCTGGCATGAATTGAACCGGGAATTTTGTCGACCGGCATCCCATCCCACCATCCTGGCTTCCAACTACCAGAAGGACGGTTCTCCCATCCGCCTCGACAATGGGTGAGCTGCCGGCCTCCGCAGGCTCGCTTGCGGTGGCGGGGATGTTGCTGAAAGGAATCTCTGCCTCTACACTGAGGAATTCCGACAAACGCTGGCTCGTCTCGTGGAGGACCACCCGGGCCGGGAGGATGCATGGGTCGAAGTGCTGTTTTTGGTCGACGCGCTGGTTTCGTGGTTTCGGTCTTGACGAGCCTTCTTCTCTTCGGGCTGCTGAGCGGCTGTAGCACCAAGGCAGTTCATCTCACGGAATTTCCCGTTCCTGCCAGCGTTACCATTTCTCCGGCGCCCGCGCTTTCCCTCGAGCTCGGTGCCACCGAGGCCTTCACCACCAGTCTTCTGAGTGCAACGAAAGCCACGGTTACCGAACCCGTCAGTTTCCAATCCAGCAATCCGGCGATCGTGAGTGTGGCCGCCAATGGTTTGGCGTGCGGCGGCAGCTGGGATTCACTCACGAGTCCCGGCTATTGCACGCCCGGCCCAGTGGGCGTGGCCCAGGTGGTGGCAATTGCGCAGGGCGTCACCAGCCCCCCCACGACCGTCTATGTGCATCAACATATCGATCAGGTCGGAATCATTGATCTGTGTGCCGTCCCGAGCCCTCCGGCGCCCTGCACCCTGCCTCGCAATCCCTGCCAATCTCTGCAGCAGCTCAATACCGCCCAGAACACGGTCTACCAGGCTCGCGCTTACAACCAAGGCACCGACATCACTTCGACCGTCGGTCAATTCACCTGGCAAGCCGTTAATCTTTCCGTGGTGAAGCTCAATAACACCATCAGCCAATTGGGAAACCTGGTGAATGGCATCTCCCTGAACGAAGTGGTGGCGACGGCACAAATCCCGGGAATGAGCCCGGTTTTTGCCACCGTCGGTACGGCCACGAGCCTACCCATTACTTTCACTACCTGCGCGGTTCAGTCGATCGCGCTTGAAGTCACGGCCGCGACCTCCACTTCGAGAACCATCCAGGCGACGGTGACTGACACCTTAGGCAACGTGATCTTGAGACCAGGATTGACCACACCGATCGGGTTGACCTGGAGTTCGTCGCAGCCCGGACCGGTTCCGGTGACCACCTCCGGGGTGGCCACGGCATCGAATGGTGCGGCCGCGACCATCATTGCTTCTTGCACACCCCCGACCTGCAACACCGGATTTGTGCCGTCTCTGCCGATCTACCCTCAGAATGCGATCGAAGTCATCGGGGATGCCTCCTCGTCCACGACGACCAGCAGTTCGACAACGACGAGTGCCACCACGGTTTACGCCAGCAGCACCGGGTGTGGGACTATCGACAACTGTGTTAGCACGGTCGTGGCCATCACCGAACCCGCGAACACCGTGGGCACAGCGATCAGCCTGCCAGTCACACCGAACTCGCTGGTCGTGAACGACCAAGGGACGAAAGTTTATCTCGGCACCAACTCCGGGTTCTTCGGCAGCAAGGGTTTGATGGTACTCGATACTACGGCGAACACCATCACGCAGTTCCCCTCGACCCCCGGAAAGGTTCTCGCCGTGGCCCCCGACGGCAGCAAAGTGATTGTTTCCGACACCGTCGATGTTCCCAATCAGCTCTACGTGTTCGACACCGCAACCGGCACGTCCACACCGTACTCGATCTCCGGGGCCACCGCTGCCGACTTTTCGCCGGATAGCTTGAAGGCTTTTATCGTCGCCGGCAGCACCCTCTACGTTTATTCGAAACTGGACGCCCTGCGGACGATTCCTCTTTCCTCGCCGGCAACAGATGTGGCGTTTTTTGCCGAAGGAGCGTTCGCCTACCTGGCGGGCGGCACCCCCGCAGGCGTGCTGGTGGTAAGGACGTGCGATAACGGAACAGCCGGCACGGTTTCGACGGCGGCGGTTCCCGCTTTCATCCGTCCCCTTCCTAATGCGACGCAGATGTTGGCGCTCGTTCCGCCAAACATCGAATTAATCACCGCCAATACCACACCGACAGGCTGTACACCATCGGTTAGCAACGTGGTCTCCTCATCGCTAGATCTCGGCTATGGGAGCTTTACACCTACGCAGTTGATTCTTTCCGACAACGGCTCCACGGCGTACATCATCTCCTCCGATTTAAATGGGATCTTGAACGTAGGGATTGGGGCGCAAACGGCGTCGTCGTTGACCCTAGCCGGGAATGCTCTACCCCTTCTGGCTTCGCTCTCCCCCGATGGAAGCTTGCTGTTCGTCGGGGGAAGCGACGGAACCGTGCACACCGTTCACACCGCGGGGGGTGTCGATGCGGCGCAAGCCCAATTTTTCGAAGGGCTCTGTCAGAATCCGGCCGGCACGCCGTACCATGGGATCACCTGCAATCCCGATCTGGTGGCGGTGAAGCCCTAAAGAGCAAAGTCTTTCGCGGACGTTACGGGCCGAACCGTCGCCGAGGAGCACCGAGTCGACCGGCGTACCGCAGCGGAGTCGGTCACTACGACCGACGACTAGGAGCCCACCGCCTTTTTCGCCAGTTCTCGGCCCACACTGTCGAGTACGCCATTGATGAACTGCACGGACTCCGGGGTGGAGAACTTACGGGCAATTTCGAGCGCCTCGTTGATCACCACGGCTAGAGGCGTGGCCGGAAAACCCAGCAGCTCGGCCACGGCGGCGCGCAGGAGGTTGCGATCGACGGCCGCCATGCGCTCCATGCGCCAGTGTTCGGCGTGGGTCGCAATCAACTGATCAATTTCCTCACTGCGGTCGCTGGCCACGCGGAAGAGGTCTTCTGCGAACTCTCGGACATCCTTTTCCAAAGCATGATGCCCGTTCCAGAAGGTAAGCTGGACCTGCTCGGGAGTTTGGCGTCCCATGTCGGCTTGGAACAGCATCTGGAGAACAAGTTCGCGGGATTTGCGACGGGTACCCATGACCAGGTGTTGTGGCTCGTCTTCGGTGATTCGTTGTCGCGAAACTGCGAGACCTCGAGTCTAAGTGTACCGGAAGGGACTCATCCTCCGCGCCGGGAACTGCTTACTTCTGTTTCCGTCTCGCGCGCCGAAAGCCCTGCTTCGAGCGGATTGCTTTGCGCTTACGCCGGGGTGAAGCTCGGCGAGCCGCGACCGCTTTCGTCAGATTCGCCGTCTCGATGGCAGAGAGTGCGGCTTCGAACCCTTTGTTGCCCATCTTCAAGCCGGCACGATCGATGGCTTGTTCGAGGTTGTCGCAGGTGAGAACGCCGAAGGCGTGAGGAATGCCGGTCTCCTGTGCCGATTGCCCGATACCGCGGCTGACCTCGTTGGCGATCACGTCATAGTGAGCCGTATCACCACGGAGCAGGCAACCGAGGCAGATGACGGCGTCGTACTTCTTGCTGGCGGCAAGGGCGCGCGCAACCACGGGAATCTCGAAAGCGCCGGGGACCCAAACGACCGCGATATTCTTCGTGCTCGCCCCCGAGCGGGACAAAGCATCGAGCGCGCCGGCCAGCAACCGTTCTGTGATGAACGCGTTAAACCGGCTGACAACAATGGCAAAGTGCTTGCCCTGGGCTTGGTAAGTTCCTTGTTGCTGCTCGACCGGCTGATCGGGTTTCTCGCTCACATAGACGAACAGCTTGCTTGGAAGTTCAACACGAAAACCTGAGCTGCCCCCGCTTTGTGAATTGATGGTTTCTACCGCCAGCTTCATGCGCTCGGCGATGTCGCGAACTACCTCGGGATTTGATACCTCGATACCGACTTGTGCAGAAAGGCAGTCTGAGCCACTTGCGGCTGGCTGCCGTAACATCGGGACCATCAGAGAGCCTTGGGACGCCGTAAAAACTGCAAACCGACGTATGTGGACGAGGACGTTGAATCCGATCGCGCGGAAGAAACTCGTCACAACCTCAAAGTCCTCAGGTGGGAGAGGATAGGAACGGAACTGGATAGATTTCAGCATGTCAAATCCGAGATCACGCGAGGCCTACGGAATCGATTCCTTCCTGCCGCAAGCGCAAATCCTTCGCCCGGCCCAGGCGCACCGCAGACAGACGATCATATAAGAATCACGGAGACCCGCGAAAACCCTGGTCGGGCTCACTTGCCCTTGAACTGGGGTGGGCGCTTCTCGAGAAATGCCTTTGTGCCTTCGCTCTTGTCCTCGCTCGCACAGACAACACTGAACAAAGCCGCTTCAATATATAGCCCCTCTGCCAGGGGTGTCTCCATTCCCCGGTTCACGGCTTCCATGATGTACTGCACGGCCAGAGGTGCGTTGGCGATGATTTGACGAGCGATGGCCTCGGCGCGGGGGATGAGTTCGGAGAAAGGAACCACTTCGTTGACCAGCCCGATCCGGTGAGCTTCCTGCGCGCTGATCATCTCGCCCGATAAAAGCAACTGCAGAGCAACGCCTTTGCCCACCAGCCGAGGCAGCCGCTGGGTGCCACCGTATCCGGGAAGGATGCCCAGCTTCACCTCGGGCTGACCAAGCTTGGCGTTTTCGCTCGCCAGGCGCAGGGTCGCGGCCATCGCTATTTCGCAACCGCCGCCGAGGGCGAATCCATTGATGCAGGCGAGCACCGGCTTGCCCAGGTTCTCAATCAGATTGAGCACATTCTGCCCGCGAAGGGTGTATTCCTTGGCGGCTACGGGATCCTGTTTCGCCAGCTCACCGATGTCCGCACCGGCAACGAAAGCCTTCTCCCCGGCCCCGGTCAGGATGACCACCCGGACGGAAGCGTCCTGCTTGACGGTATGAAATGCTAGGCGTAATTCCTCCATGGTCGCCGCGTTGAGTGCGTTCAACACCTTCGGCCGGTTGATGGTGATGTAGGCGATAGCGTTTTTGGTTTCGAAGAGAATATTTTCAAAAGTCATAGCTGGTTCCTGGTTGACTCGTGCGGCCGAAGATCGAATGCCTCGATTCCTACAGCTGGTTTGCCTTCGGATGATTGGGGTCGGAATAATCGTAGAAGCCCTTGCCCGTCTTTCGCCCATACCAGCCCGCCATGACCAAGCGCTTGAGGAGAGGAGGAGATGCAAAGCGAGTCTGTTTGAATTCGTCGTACATCACCTGGGTTATGTAGTAGGTGGTGTCGAGGCCGACGAAATCGAGCAAGGTAAACGGTCCCATCGGATAGCCGCAGCCTAGCTTCATGGCGTTATCGATGTCTTCGATCGAGCCCACTCCCTCTTCGTAGGCGCGGATCGCGTCGAGCAAATATGGCACCAGCAGACGATTCACGATGAACCCGGTCTGGTCGCTGGTGCGGACAGGAACTTTGCCCAGCTTCTTGGCAAATTCAAACGCGGCATCGTACACGGTGCTGGCGGTAGCAATGGTGCGAACGACTTCGACCAGCTTCATCAGCGGCACAGGGTTGAAAAAGTGCAGGCCGATGAAACGATCGGGGCGCTGGGTTGACGTCATCAGCTCGGTAATCGAAATCGAAGAGGTGTTCGAGGCAAAGATGGCATCTTTCTTCACCAGGCTGTCAAGCGAGGCATAGATTTTCCGCTTCTCAGCAACATTTTCGATGATGGCCTCGATGATGATGTCCGAGTGAGCTAAGTCTTGCTGTCGGGTCGTTCCTTTGAGGCGGGCGCGAATCGCCTGGGGGGATTCCTTGAACGCTCCCTTCTCCGCCAACTTGGCGAGCGACTTATCCATTCCGGCAAATCCTTTGTCGAGGAATTTCTGCTCCAGCTCGAAGACGGTCACATCGAATCCGGCGGTCGCAGCGACCTGGGCAATACCGGAACCCATGAGGCCGCAACCGAGAACGCCGACTTTACTGATTTCCATCAGGCACCAGCCTTAGAGAGAAGGTTCGATTTCGTCTCACGTCCCGGCCCTCGAATTGTCGGACCCGCGGCGGCCGACGATACGACCTCGACCGACGAGGCGGTTGGGGTTTCCGCACAGCTTAGCCGCAAGTCCTTGGA
Organism: Terriglobales bacterium; assembly: GCA_035622455.1. GTDB lineage: Bacteria > Acidobacteriota > Terriglobia > Terriglobales > Acidobacteriaceae > JAFAGX01. The sequence continues at coordinate 18,503 of DASPVG010000142.1, read as the reverse complement.
ATGAGGGCTCTTGCGAGCGGGCAACGAAGCCTGTTCAGTGTAGCAGTCGAGGTCGCGAGCGGCAATAAGGGGATCGAAGAAACGCGAGCGATCGCGGAAGTTGGATTCGCCGGGAAGCCGATTCGTGCGACGAACTCGTCGGCTCACGCCACCGCCGAGTTGGCCAGTCCGGGAGCTAGAGCTACCATCTTGTTCGAGCCTTGAGCGGCAGCGTCGTGCAACGCCTGCTCGGCGCGATTGATGACTTCCGTCACGATGTCCACCGGATCGTATTCGGCTCGAATCACGGCTTGTGCAAGCCCGGCGTTGAAGCGGATGGCATCCTTCCTCTCTGCCACTTTGGCCTGCGCCATCAGGCGCTGGAGCTTCTCGGCGGCAAGCAGGCCGTCTTTTTCCCCGGTTTCAGCGAGCACGATCGCGATGATGGTTGTGTCGTAGCGAAACGCCAGATCGTTTTGTCGAATGTTGGCGCTGAACAGCTGCCCGATTTGCTGTATCAGCGACTCGATTCCAGTCTCGCCGAGTTCCTTGAGCACGGACGCTTTGTCGCCAAATTGCATCAACAAAACCGACATCGGTGTACCCTGCTGGACGTTGCGCCGGGTTTCTGCCAGCAGCAGATCCAAGTAAGAGGCTCGCTTCAGTAAACCCGAGCGTTCATCGGTGACCGAAAGACTCTTCACCAGACGGCGAAGACCGGCATTGTTGAGCGCAATCACAATCTGATCGCAAATGGTCTTCAGCACCAGGAGTTCAGTCGCATTCCAAGCCAGGGGTGTGCTTTGCGTCAGAATGAGAACGCCCACGGTCTCGGTGCCGTCCACCAGCGACAGCGCCAGCAAAGAGGCCACGCCGAGTGCGACCAGAAGGTCGCGTAGGTCTTCGAGTTCCGGAGCAGCCTGAACATTGCCGAAGGCCAGCGTGCCGCCACGTTGCAAGGACAAGTCATGAATCGCCAGGATGAGTTTCTCGAGAGCTTCGCCTTCGGCCGACGGGACTCCTTGCCCGCAATATTCTTTGCTGGCCGTCGGACGCAAGCCAGGCTTGTGCATCGCGACCAGGCAGCGGCCAGCCTTCCACTGAGCTCCGATCTCGCCGACGGAGGTCGCCAGAATGGAATCGGCACTGCTCTGACGGTAGATTTTGCGGGTGATTTCGGCGACACGGGCAAAACTGCTGAGATCACCTGTCGACTGCGAAGCAGGGCTCGGCGACGACGGCGCAGCTGAGGGAGGGGCGGCGATTGGCGCAGCTCTGGGAGCGGTGTTCGCGGCGGGAGCAGAGGGCTCCGCGCCTGGGTATTCCGGCACCAGCCCAGCGTTCAAATAGAGTTGGTGCAAAGCAGGATTGCGGTCTTCCTGGTGGGGAAAGAGCTGCATAATCCGTTGCAATCGCTCGAGGGCTTTGGATCGCATCCCGTACTGCACAAGAATTTCTGCTTGCAGCATCAGATCCTGCAGGGCGGCATCGCCGAGAAGGTTTTCCCCGGAACGAGCCGGAGTGGTGGTCGAGTTCGCTCCGCCCGAGAACCGCGAGGCGATCGCGTTGTAGCGTTTTTCGTCGATTTTCCCTTGCAACATTTGCAGGCGTTTGTGATGCCCGTGTTCGTAGGCATCCACCTCGGCGGCGCGATCGAGACACTCCGCAGCCTTGTCATAGGCCCCCGTACTGCAATGAAGATCGAAAAGCTTGAGCAGGGTCTGAAAATAGTCGGCTTCGCGATTGGCGGAATTGAACTGCTCGCACATGAATTCCAGCATGTCCGCCGATGGCGGGCGGTTCGCGATGATCTCTTGCATGGTCGCGAGGAAGCTGCGCCGATCCCCTTTGCGCTGCTGGTGCGCCTGAAACTTACGAGCCAGCGCCACCGCGGCCAGCTCCTGCCCGGTATCCAGGTAGCGCTCGATGAGTCTGGCAATGTCCTGGGAGCGGCTAGGATTCGCTTCGAACAGCTGCCAGACAATCTCCTCCGCCTCACCTAAGCGATTGGCAGCCAACAATGCCTGGGCGTAAGTTTGACGCATTTCGTCGGAAACCGAGCCGGCAATGACGTGGGCTTCCATGGCGAAAATGGCCGCGCTCGCCTGTCCTTGTTCGAGCATTACCTTGCCGTAAGCCAAGGCGATTTGCGGATCGGAAGCATCCTCCGCGTAGGCCCGTTCCACCCACGGCGCAGCGTTGCCACCGGCCGTCTTGGTCTGCTCGGCGAGTTTCAGAAATGCGGCCGCAGCCGTCTTGCCATCGCCGACGTCGGAGGACAGTTCTCCCACCCGAAGCAGGTTCTTCTCACTCGCGTCCAGGCGCAGGATTCTCTGCAAGACCGCCAGCGAATCCTGTTTGCGTCCTAGTTTGGTCAGCTCCTGGAGTGCATTTTCGTAGGTCTCAACCGCCAGCTTGCGGTTCGAATTCTCGAGCAGTCCGCCAAAACGGACCTTCTGTTCCCAGGCCGGATCCACAAATCGGGCCAGCTTCTTGTAGGTAAGGCTCGCCCGGGTTGCATCACCGGCCTGCACTTGGCGCTCGAACATGCCGCCCAAAAGCTTGACCGCTTGCGGAATCCGCTGCAGCGAAAGACTGAGGTCGGCTGCCATCTGGGTGATGGTGTCGTTGGTGGGATCCGCAGCCAGAACCTGCAGGTACTCCTCGAGCGCTTCCGCTGTCTTGCCCTTCTGCAGAAGCTTTTCAGCCCGGTCCACGCGCTTGGTTATGTCGGCTCTGTCCACAGTCTTATAAATGTCGGCATGAAGAACGAGCAGATTTCGGCCTCATAATTCTAGGGTTGGGTTATGCGAGCAGCAACGAACCTGTGCCGCCCCACGATTACGTTCGTCACCTCCCTCGGCTTAAGTCTTTGTTCTTGAGCAGCTTTCAAATAGGCTCCCGCTCATGCCTTCGAGTACATTTTGGGCGGCGCAGTCTTCGGCATGAGGCTTTCCTGGTTGGTGTCGTTGGCGGCGCACATTTCCTTTCGTCGCAGGCTTCGCCCCAAGGAAATCTCCAAGCTCCCAATGCGGTCCCCCTTGCTGCTCGTGACGGCCGCGGTACAGAAGGGTTGGTGGGATTCGCGGGTAAACCTGATAGGGGAGTGACCTTGCTCGTCGGGCTGACCTTCGCCTATTTTCTGATCCGATTGCGGCGTCGCGATGGTTAGGCGCATCGCCCAGGTTACCTCGATGCCTTGGCAGGCGACCGGCTCGCATACAATGAGGGCATGACTGATGAACTGCTCCGCTATCGCTCCGAGTTCCCCATCCTCGAACGAACCACCTATCTGATCAGCAACTCTTTGGGCGCGATGCCGCGCGGCGTCTATGACGCGATGAAAGGCTACGCGGACCTGTGGGCAACGCGCGGGGTCCGGGCTTGGGAAGAACGATGGTGGCGGCTGGCGGCTGAAGTGGGCGACGAGATTGGGGCGCTGATGAATGCACCCTCGGGCTCGGTCTCCACCCACCAGAACGTAACCACCTGTCAGGCGGTTGTGGCTTCCTGCTTCGAGTTTTCCGGCAAACGCAACAAGATCGTCTACAGCGATCTGAATTTTCCTTCCGTCATGTATTTCTGGGAAGCGCAACGTCCGCTTGGGGCGCAGGTTCACATGGTGAAGACCGACGACGGGATCACGGTGCCCACGGAGCGAATGCTCGATGCCATCGATGATCGGACGCTGCTCGTCCCCATCTCCCATGTGATCTTTCGCAGTGCCTATATTCAGGACGCCAAGGCAATTGTCGAAAAGGCGCACAAGGTGGGGGCGCACGTTGTGCTTGATGTTTTTCAATCGCTGGGCACGGTGCCGGTGGATGTCGAAGCCTTGGGCGTCGGGTTCGCCTGCGGCGGGGTCTTAAAATGGCTGTGCGGCGGACCGGGAGTGGGATTCCTGTACGTCCGTCCCGATCTCGGACGGCGCCTGAAACCGAGGTTCACCGGATGGTTTGCCCATGAGAATTCCATGGCATTTGAGACGGGAGCCACCCGTTACACAGAACCGCCATTCCGCTTTATGAATGGAACCACCCATGTACCCTCACTCGAAGCTGCGCGCCCTGGCCTTAGAATCATCGCTGAAGTTGGAATTCCACGGATTCGCGAGAAATCGAAGCGTCAGACCAAACGCTTGATCGAGCTCGCGGACCGGCATGGCTGGCGGGTCAACTCGCCGCGCGATGCGGAGAAGCGGGGAGGCACGGTATCCATCGATATGCCGGACTCCGAGGAAGTCTGCCGGGAGTTGCTGAAGCGGGAGATTCTGGTCGACTGGAGGCCCAAGGCGGGAGTACGATTCTCGCCCCATTTCTACAACAAGGACGAGGAGTTGGAGGTTGGCATTTCCGCCGTGGAAGAGATCCTGAAGCACCGCGCCGTGACCGCCGGCTAAACCTGCCACCGACTCGAAGAAGAAATCGCCGACCAGGCGTGAATTTCGCGCACGAGTCGCAAGCAGAGCCAAGAATGACTTTCGGGGCAGCCCGGCAGTCAGCCGGCAATCGAAGTCTCTGACGTGGCAACCGGCAGCGGGTGGTTACCAACGTTCTCAACGGAGGGCGTCACAGGTCTACGGCTTCTACATTAGAATTGCCGAGTGGCGGATGCGGTGCGCATTGCGATCTTGGGGGAGTTCGATCCGAAGTCTCCGACGCTATCCTTTGTCGATCAATCCTTGCAGCATGCCGCGGATAAGCTGAACGCCAGCCTGCGATCGCAGTGGATTCCAACGCCTTCGCTCCTAGAATCCGACGCCCCCAAGCGCCTCGAGGGTTTCGACGGGATCTGGGCGGCCCCCGGCAGTCCCTATAAGAGCTTCGAAGGGATGCTGAAAGGGATTGAGTTCGCTCGCCGCCGGGACTGGCCCTTTCTTGGCACCTGCGGCGGTTTTCAGTACACAATTATTGAGTGCGCGCGGAACGTCTTGGGCATCCATGATGCCGATTCCGCCGAGAACAATTCCGGCTCAAAGAACATCGTCATTTGTCCAGTGGCCTGCGCTGTGCCCGGCCACGGCAAGGGCGCACCGAAGTTGTCCGGCGCCATTCCCAAGATTCAGTTACGCCCCGGATCGTACCTGCATTCTTTCTACGGACAGGACACGATCACCGAAGAATTCTTCTGTAATTTCGAGGTGAATCCCGACTTTGAGTGGACCGCGATGGAGGCTGGATTCCCGGTCGTGGCGCGCGGCGCGAAAGGTGAAATTCTTGCGATTGAGTCGCCCACGCACCGTTTTTTTGTGGCCACGTTGTTTCAGCCGCAGCTCTCATCGAAGTCCAAGCATCCTCATCCGCTGGTGATGGCGTTTGTGCAGGCAGCAGCCGACTGGGGTAAAAAGAAGCTGGATGACAGCGTACTGGAGTAAAGCCGGGTTGGGTACCGAATTCGCCGCCAAGGCGAACCCCGCCTCGCATCGTAGGCCGGGATGGAGCAGCGGCTGGCATCGATCTCACGTCGAGCCTACTCTTCCTTCGGCACATTCTGACGGATAACGGGCTGATTGCTCTAAGAGCCAGGCCCGGCTCATTCCAGCAACCCGGCGGGTGCAAGCGACGAGGTGGACAACCAGTTTCGCGCCGAATAGACTTTCTGTCGCCACACTTCCTCTATGCGATTGCTCACGTTTGAAGACCCTGGACGCCGCTCGCGAATCGGCGCCCTCACGACCAACGATTGGATCGTTGACTTGAACTCCGCGTGCGCGCTCTACTTGCGTGACGTAGAACAGGAAAACGCCTATCACCGCCTTGCCGATGCGCTGGTTCCAGCCAATATGCTCAAGTTATTTGAGGGCGGCGACACCAGCCTGGAGGCGGCCCGCAAGGCTTTCGCGTATGCCATCACCATGGGCAACGACGCTACCGGCACGCGAGGAGAGGAGATTGCGTATGCGAGGGCTCGATTAAAGCTAAAAGCTCCGATCATTCCCCGAAAATTTTTTCACACGGCAGGGAATTTTCGCGAGCATCATGAAGAGGCAACCCAGGCCGGCTTTTCCCATCCGGTGCTCCCCTGGATCATGTTCTTTCAAAATGTGGACGCGATCATCGGGCCCGAAGAGCCCGTCATCTATCCCGAGCATCTCACCCAGGAGCTGGACTATGAGCTTGAGCTGGCAGTGGTTCTAAAGAAAAGTGGCAAACATTTTACTCCGGAACAAGCCAACGACTATATCGGCGGATATGTCATCTTCAATGACATTACCGCGCGCGATATTCAGCGACGCGAGATGAAGTCTGGCGTGTTTAGCTTCTGCAAGGGTATTGATACATTCTGCCCCTTGGGACCGTGGATTGTTACCGCGGACGAAATTCCGGATCCGCACGCCCTCGCGATGGAATTACGGGTCAACGGGGAACCCCGGCAGCGTTCGCATTCGAGCAGAATGTCGGTGAAAATCCCCGAGATCCTCTCACACTACTCGCCAATGGGATACAGCGCCGGCGACGTTGTCTCGACCGGCACGGTATCCGGGGTCGCTGCGTTCAGCGGCGATCCTAAGGCCTGGTACTTGAAGCCGGGGGATGTAATGGACTGCGAAGTTGAGCACATCGGCGTGTTGCGCAACCCGGTGATCTCCTGGGTCGAAGCCTATGGTGAGAAGCCGGCCGCGCTTTCGACCCAAACCGCGACATGATTTGGGTTGGGATTTCTTACCGAGCACTTCCACGAATACGCTATGCAGGATTCCAAGATCTGGGTCAGTGAATTGAATGCGCGCCAGAACATCCGCACGCCGTTCCCCAAGACCAAAGTTCGCTTCTACGACACAACCCTACGCGACGGTGAGCAAACCGTAGGCGTGGTCTTCTCTCCGCAACAGAAACTGGAGATTGCCCGCAAACTCGACCAGTTGGGAGTAAGCCGAATCGAAGCCGGCTTCCCTCGGGTTTCTCCGGAAGACGCCGAAGCCATCGAGCTCATCACGAAAGCCAACCTGAGCGCCGAGGTGTGGGGCTTTTCGCGTGCGGCAAGAGATGACATTAAAGAGCTGTTGCGCTTGCACCTCGAAGCCTCGGTCGTCGAAGCTCCAACCAGCGATCTGAAGCTGAAGGCCTATGGCATGTCGCGGGATGTCATGTTGCAGCGCGTCGCAGATGCCATCTCCTATGCCCGGCAGAACGGCATCCGCGTGGCCTTTTTTGCGGTGGATGGCACGCGAACTGATCTCGATTCCCTGAAGAGAGCGTATTTGGCCGCGCTCGAGGCCGGCGCCCGCGAAATTGTGGTGGTGGATACACTCGGTGCCTGTGGACCGGAAGCCGCCGAATTTCTGGTTTCTCAAGTTTCGAGTTGGGTTGGGCCTGAGATACCGGTGCACTGGCATGGTCACAATGACTTTGGTTTGGCTACCGCCTGCGCCGTGGCGGCGGTTCGAGGCGGTGCCTCTTGGATCCAGGGAACGATGAATGGTATGGGTGAGCGTGCCGGCAATGCGGATATCGCGGAAATCGCTCTTGCCCTTCGTTGCCTTTACGAGGTGCCGGTCGAGCTGGACCTCGCGAAGACACGCGAGGTTTCCCAGGCTGTCGCCCAGGCCGCGGGTTACACGCTGGATGCCTGGAAACCTTTAGTGGGGGAGAACCTTTTTGTCCGGGAAAGCGGTGCGGTAGCCAGCCAGTTCCATATTCCCGAGGCGATTGAGCCCTATTCCTCCGAACTGGTCAACGCTCTGCGCCGAGTCGTTCTCGGCAAAAAAAGCGGACTCGATAGTATCGATCTGAAGTGCAAGGAACTGGGGCTTTCGATCGCACCCGAACGGCGGGGAGCGATCCTCGCCGAGGTAAAAAAGCGCGCCACGTTGAAACGCGGAATCCTCACGAACCAGGAATTCTCCGAGATCGTGGCCGCGCTCGCTTCCTCGACTGCGCACTAGGGGCCTGCCCTACGGTCGGAGCGTCAGATCTCCAGCACCCACGTGAGCATAGAGCGTGTACTTACCCGGGCCCTGGTGGCGGAAAGATCGAAACAGTCCATCCTTGGTCACCCCGAACGGAGTGGCATCGAGATCACCAGCCAGAACCGAAGCGTTGGCCGAGGCATACTCCTCGGGAGCGCCTACTTGCAGGCTCAGATCACCAGCATGAATTTCCACATTTTTATTTCCCACAATGCCATCTACCTGAGCCTCCCCGGCAGGCATTCGCAGGTACAGGTCAGAGATCCTGGGCACTCGGATTTCGATCTGGAAGTCATTGATTGGACCACCGTGAACCCGTAGCTCTCCCGTCGTACCCGCCGTTTTCAGGCTGATTTTGACGTCGTGGACATGGCTGGCATTCTTACCCCAATAGCGAATTTCGATTTTGTTCTGATCGCTGCCCACGATTTTCAACTCACCCGACCGGATATGCATTCGCAACTGACCGCCGGACGGAAAATCGACATTGAAGCTGTCTCGATCCATCGCGGTCACCTGGCCGACGTTTTGCGCGAGGCCGAGGTTGATGGCAAAAAACAGCAAGCAGCTTCGAAGAACATAACGCCTCATCGATTCCTCCCCGGCGACCTCGACAGAATACGCCTATGATTCTGCTGTATCCTCACCAATCCGCCAGCAATCTCTAAGGCCAGAGATACGGCAACACCTTCTCGCCAAACAATCTGGCTTGACCCACCCGATCCTCCCCCCAGATCTCCAGCAGGATGTGCGTGCAGCCCGCCTCTCGGTATTCCAGGATACGCTCGATACACTCCTTCGGGGTACCGGCAATCGGGCAGACCTTGCGCAGGATCTCATCGCTAACCGCCTTAGCGGCAGCCGTGCGTCCCCCGAGCTCCATGGCATCGGCCACGGGACGCAATTCCTCGCGGCTCAGCCCGGCACACTCGAGCAGAACGTCCGCTGCGTTGCCAATGTTTTGGACTTTGTTGGCAAGATACATGGCCGCCTGCTCGCGCGCTCCTTCCCGGCCTTTCGTCGAATCGTGGCTGATGCTGCCGACAATCACCGAACCCAGGACCAGCGTGGAGGGATCTCGCCCTGCCTGACGCGCCCCTTCTTCCATATTTTTTCGGGAATGACGTACAAACGCAGGAGTGGTGATGCTGGCTGTGAGCAGTCCATCCGCCATCCGTCCGGACATTTTCTGCAACACCGGGCCGGTGGCGGCAATGTAAATCGGTGGCGCGCCTCGGGGTGTGTGTGCGTCGGGCTTGAGTGGCGGTACGTTCGCGGCAAAAACCTTGCCCTGGTAGTCGAAGCGATCACCGGCGAGCACCCCTCGCACGATTTCGATGCTCTCGCGCATAACCGTGGCGGGTCCGGCCTTCTCCCCCTGTCCTTCTCCGATCTCTTTCATAAAGATCTTCGAAGCGCCCAGCCCCAACAAGAAGCGATCCACGGCCAAATCCTGCATTACGCGCGCCTCCATCGCAATCTGGACGGGATGCCGGGTATAGGGCGAAATGATCCCCCAGCCCAGTTGAATGCGGCGGGTCTCGGCCGCGATCACCGCCAGGATGGCAGTCGATGAACGTGCTTCGAAGGCATGCTTGCGCCACCACGGATAGGCTTCGGCCAGCCAAAAAGTGTCAAACCCCGCCTGTTCGCAAGCTCGGGCCATCGCCACGATTTCACGCACGGGCTCCATACTGAGTTGCAGAACTCCGAGATTGAACGGAATGGACATCGAGGCTTGCCTATTCCGGATCTTGCCAGGAATGCTCCAGACCTTTGATCAGCGCCAGCAGGGCGCGGTTCAGCGGGGTCGGTACCGCGACTTTTTCTCCCCATGCAACAATTGCCCCATTCATGAAGTCCACTTCAGTCCGGCGTCGGGCAAGCACATCCTGCAGCATGCTGGCGCGATGCTTACCGGGAGCATTGGCGCCTTTTTCTACCAGTTCCCAAGGGTCACCGTGCAGAGTAATGCCCAATTTCTTGGCGACGGCTTTTCCCTCGGCAATTAAGTCCGCAAAGAGCTGGCCGGTTGGGCCGAAGCGAGTTGCACTCCCGTGGTCGAGCAATGTGAGAGCCCCGACGGGATTCGTGGAAGCGTTGAAAATCAGCTTGGTCCACTGCGCGCCCCGGGCATCTTCGAGGGCAATCGTATGCATTCCGGATCGCGTGAGCAGCCCTGCCAATTCTTCCACCTTGGCCATGGGCGTGTGACTCGATTCGAAGGGTCCGATCCAGGTATCGCCCTGGATGTCATAGGCGATGTGCCCTGGACCGATCGGATGCCCGGCGGGGAAGGTCGTACCGCGAATGGCGAATTTCACATACTCGGCGATGATCTCTTCGTTGCCCACCCCGTTCTGCACCGAACAAACCGCGCTGTGCTCATCGAAGATATGGGCCACTTCGGCGATCGCTCGTCTGGTATCGATCGACTTGGTTGCCACGATGCCATAATCGCAGCGCGGCAATTCCCGAGGGTCCGTCGTCGCCTTGAGCTGTGCCGTGAAGTTCGCGGCGCCGGAAAGCTTGAGGCCGTGCTTTCCGATGGCATCGGTATGCTCCTTCCAGACATCGTAAGCCCACACCTCAGCCTCGCCCGCTCGCGCCAGGTGGGCCGCAAACAAGCTGCCCACTGCCCCGCAACCAACAACGCAAATTCGCATATGGGTGCTGGATTCGGACTGCTTACTTCGAACCTCGTGCTTCCGCTTGGCGGCTCTCATGGCCGCTGTAAAACTTCCACTCCACCTCCGCCAGGCATTCTCCTTCTGCCTTGCCCACGCGGTACGTGTCCTGGGTGTAGAGGCAGGATTTCCTGTCCGGATCGACGACCTGGGGGTGGAGAGACAAAATCATGTTCTCCTCGAGCTGCACGTCACTTTCGGCACCGATCGAGGGGTGCTCGATCATGGTGCTGCCGATGCTGTGGCCCGAGAGATGGCCGAGCGTGAAGCCATGTTTTTGGAAGGTTTCCGCAACCGCACGGTGAACACTGCTGGCCAATTCGCCCGCCCGCATGAGCTTTCTCGCAGCTTCGAGCGCTTCGGGATAGGCAGCGGCCATAGCCTGCGTACGCGGACTGAGCTTGCCCCGAATCAGGGGCCGGGAAAACTCGACCCAATAACCACCCGCTCCCGTGATTTCGAGTGAGTAAAGGAGCAGGTCATCGGCACCGACCACGCGATGGGCGGGCACCCGAAAGGATGCTTCCGCCTCTCCCCGGCTACCCGAGAGCAGAATGTTCATCATCCGCGGACCCGCACCGCGGGCAAAAAATCGTTCCACGGCAGGCGCCATGATTTCGGCTTCGGTTTTTCCCGGTTCGTAGGCTCGCACCAGAGCCCAAAAACCGTCCTGGATGATCTCCATGGCATCGCGAATTTCTTCAAGCTCCTCTTCGCTTTTGACGGCGCGTGCCATGTCAAATTGGAAATCGAACGGTACCAGCCGGAACGCTGCGCCGGCCAGAATGCGGTAGTCGCGAACGGCCATGATGAAATCCATGCCGTACACGCCCACTCGCTTCCAGTGCCGCTCGCGTCCTCGGTCCCGAATCCATTGCCCGGGAATCTCGGGCCAAACCTGTTCCTGGACCCAGGGTTTTCGCTTATCGCCGATCCAGCGAGCTTCCCGGGGAAACACCAAGGTCGGCTCGCCCTCGCGCGGCAGAACCACGTACAGGTAGCGATGCACAACCTCGAACCCCGAGACATAGAAGACCGCACCCTCAAATCCGGCATATTGATTGCCGCAGACGATCAGCGCATCTAACCCGTGGCGCTCCATGCTCTCGCGCATGTTCTTGTAGCGGCGATCGATTTCATGCTGGGTTGGCAAATCGGGCTCTCGGGCGCAAGATATTTTACTCAGGCTTCGACACCACACAGGTCGGCAGCGACCAGGGCATAAATCTTCGTGACCTCCACCAGGGTTTGGATCGCAACTTTCTCCCCTTCGACACCGCGCGGCCCGCTCGAAGGACCGTAGTTCACGGTTTCAATTCCGTAGCGGCTGAGGACGCTGGCATCCGAGCACCAGGTGACCACCTCACGCTCCGGCCGTCTGCCAGTCACGTACTCGTGGCTCGACTCGATGGCCTTAATCATTTCATGTTCTTCGCTGATACGCGCGCCCGGAACGGAGACGTAGGTTTCAAATTCCAGACCCCAGTCGGGATGTTTCTTCTCCAGCTCGAAAAACATCTGTTGCATGTTGCGCCGGGCTTCGTTCATGGGAATTGTGGGCGGCACCCGCACATCCAGGAAGAGATCCGTCTTCTCCGGTGTACGACTGGCCCGCCAGGGATGCCCTCCACGAATGCAACCTAGATTCACAAGCGCCTTTTTCCCTCCATGCGAGGCATTCTTCTCCCAATTCGCGCTCCACTTCAAAATGCTGTCCATCAAGACGTGCATCCGGCGAATCGAGTTCACCTCAGCGCGGCCTTCGGAGAAGGCGGTGTGCACGTACATGCCGGTGCAGGAGATACGCACCCAAAGGGACCCGAAGTGCTCGAGTACGATTCTCATGTCGGTGGGTTCCCCGAGTATGCACATGTCGGGAAGCACACCGTGATTGACCAGGTAGTGGCTTCCCAGGCCGTAGCCCCGGTAGTGCTTGCCGCGGAATTCTTCCCACTGGCTTTTTTCAATTTCTCCAACCACGGCGGCGATGATGACATCGCCTTTCAGCCTGAGCCCGGAGCGCACCAGCGCCTTCAAGGCGTGGGTATAGCAAACCAGAGCGCCTTTCATGTTGTAGATGCCAAGGCCATAAATAAAACCATTCCGCACGACCGCGGTCGGCTTATAGCCGATGCCGGTAAGAAACGCCTCGCGGCCGGTGTTCGAGGTGTCCATATGAGCGTTGAACATCAGGCTCTTGCCGCCTCCGCTGCCCCTCCACCGGGCTACAACATTGGCGCGTCCTTCCTCCACCTCTTGCCAGCTGACGCCGGGATCGAGTTCCGCTAGCGTCCGCTTCATATAGCAAGCCATCTCAAACTCGTCTCCGGTGGGGCTGGGAATGTTGACCACGTCGCAGCACATGGCTACGATCTCATCTTCCCGGATTTCGGCGAGAATCTTCTCCGCCAGTTTTGGTTCGAGCTTTAAGGCCAACTTAGCCACCGTTTCCAGGCTCCGCTCCCGGTTCTCCGCGCGATACTAAACGAAAGTCGTCGGGATACGTACACAGCTTTTCGTTTCCCGCATCGGTGATCAGGAAATCATCTTCCAGACGCAGGCCACCTCCACCCTGCCAATAGATCCCCGGCTCGATGGCGAGCACCATTCCTTTTTTTATCGTGCCGCCTCCCGCCTGGTGAGCATAGGGCGGTTCGTGGGCGCGTGCCCCCACGCCGTGACAGATAGGGTGCGAAGGCTGACCCGGATATCCGCCTTCGGCGATGCGCGCACGAACCAGTCGATCCAGTTCCGGGAGACTGGCTCCATCGTGGGAATACCGAGCGGCCTCGTTAAAGACCTTAAGCAGAAGGTCGAGAAGCTTGTGATACGCAGGGGCGAGCTCACCCGGGCAAACGTTTTTGGTCAGATCGGTCCAATAGCCATCGACGCACACCCAAATCTCGAACAAAGTCGGCTCGTTCTTCTGAACGGGGCGATCGCCGGTTGCGGTGAAGGTAGCAATTCCCTTCCCCGACCATACCAAGGTGAAGGCGCGCGCCATCTCGACTTTGCCCTTATAGCCGACACCGAATCCGTGGACAAGACTCTCGTACATTCCTCCGACTTGGCTTTCTTTCATGCCGGGTCGCATGCGCTCGCGTGTATGTTCCAGGGCAAGGGCGGCGAGTTCGTTGGCCAGACGCATCCGCTCGATCTCCTGTGGCGTCTTGATCGCGCGAGCCTGGTTGAGCAGGGGGGTGGCGTCGACTACCTCCCTCGCGACACCCTGGAAGCCGTCGAAGTACATTTTCGTCGGCGTGGTCGGCTCGCCCACCATGCGATCGGCCGCTTGCGTGCCCATGTTCAACTCGATCCCGATCTTGTCCGTGAGACTGCGCTCTTTGAGCACCTGCAACGCTTGATCGAGGGCGCGGTATTGCGGAGGTCGCGGGTCACTCGGGTGATAGCTCTTGAACAGGCGAATGTCCTGGGTCCATGAGTTTCGCTGGGCGTCGGCCAACTGCGGTTCGATGGCGATGAGGGTTGCTTCGCCTTGGCATGGGAAGACAACTGCGTCATATCCTTTCATCGACCAATAGTTCGTGAGATACACGATGTTATCGGGCGCGCGCACGACCAGAGCCGTGAGGTCCTGCTCCTTCATCAGGGCGCGGACACGATTCAGCTTCAATGGATCGATCGGCCAGGCCATTCAGATCTTGTCACCTTGCATCATCTTCCGCCCCGTCGGTGTCGGAAGACGGGACCGGTTGGTTCTCATCTCGAAAGGTCCACGAGGCCTCTTTTCCCTTAATGAGCCGGTACACGGCGGCGTGGAGCGGCGCCGCTACACCATGACGTTGCGCCTCGCGAGCAATCGCCCCGCTCAAGAAATCGACTTCGGTCGGTTTTTGCCGCCGGACGTCATATAACATCGAAGGCGGATGATTGGTCAGGGCGCCGATCTTGTTCATCTTCCACGGATCTTCCTCGAGCCTCACGCCGCCCGCCGTCGCCACCCGCTTGCCCTCTTCGATCAGCTCGTGCAGCAAGTAACCAAGGCCGGAGAATTGCGTCTCGTCTGCGAAGTGCAGGGAATGCGGAAGCCCGGTCAATGCCGAGACGCCATTCACCGAAGCGTTGAAGATCAGCTTGGACCACTGCGCCGGACGCGCATCTTCGAGGGCCTCGGCTTTTAGTCCGCTCGCCGAGATCAGGTCGGCGGCTTGCTGGACCAGCGCGAAGGGAGTGTGCCGCGGCTCGAAAGGTCCGATCCAGGTGGCGGTGTCGAGTTCGTATTGCACATGGGTATCACTATGTTTGGTGCCGCTCATGAATGTGGTGCCGCGGATGACCTGACCGCGTGTGTCCTGGGCGATGATTTCCTCGCTGCCCAGTCCGTTCTGCGCCGAGATTACCGCTCCTTGGTTGAAACGGCAACCGACGAGCGCCATCGAATCTTCCACCTGGGTAGCCTTGGTGGCGACAATGCCCAGTTCGCAGTCCGGCAGTTTGTCGGGATCGGCCGTTGCATGCAGGCGAACGTGGAATCTGTGACACCCCGAGACGGTCAAGCCTTCCCGATTGAGAGCACGCGCATGCTCCTCCCGCCGGACAAAAGCCCACACCTCCACGACCCGGGCCAGATGCGCAGCATACAGACTTCCAATCGCACCGCAGCCGACAATGCAGACTCGTTTCACGAAAGCCGCATCTCGAAGCAAATCACGGGCACTTGCCCGCACCGCCAATTTATCTTCGCCTGTCTACCCTGACCACTTCTCTGGCTTGCCCAATCTCCCTTTTCACAACTGCCCGGAATAGACGATCCGCATTATTGAATGAGTCATCAATGATCACCTCATGGGCGAACAATGCATCCTGCAACGCTGCCGCGAGCGTGTGCACCGGAGCAGCCCCGCCTTCTCCCATGCCCTTGGCACCGCTGTAGCTGTGGGGGGAGGGGGTCTCGATGTGATCATATTTGATGTTGGGCATGTTCACGGCAGTGATCGGGGTATAGTCGCTGAACGTGCTGGTCAGCATGTTGCCAACCCCATCGTAGACGCAGTTTTCCATGAGAGCCGCGCCGATCCCATGCGCCGTGGCTCCAAAAACTTGCCCTTCGACAATCCGAGGATGGATCACCGTGCCACAGTCGTCCACGGCAACGTAGTCGAGAATACGAGGAAGGAAAGTGTCGCGCTCGATCTCGATCACGGCGATATGCAGCTGGGCCGCGTAGGTGAGGGTCAGGTTGCCGTATTTCCTTTGCTTGTCCGGAACTCGGAAGGGAGCACGCCAGACATAGCGGCAATTCAGCGTAATGTCGTACAGCTCGGGAGGAAGCGCGGCGCTGTTGGCATTGACCAGATTCGCCAGTCCCCAGTAGTTGATCGGCTTGCCGGTGGTTTTGGCGCGCAGCTCAGGCCCCTGGGCACCCACACCGAATTCGAGATCTTCCTCGTCACTCTCGAGTACGAATGCTCCCAGGCGCTTCATCTCGGCCTTTAGCTTCTGCGCAGCACCATGTACCGCGGAAAGACCGGACACGGCAAACTGGCTGGCATAGGTTCCGGAAAATCCGGTGTGCACGTTGCGTTCGGTATCGAAACCGGTACGCACGGTCACCATGTCAGGATGAATGTTGAGCACATCGGCGACCACCTGCGCTGCCGTGGTCTCGTGTCCTTGTCCCTGCGGGCAGGAGCCGACGGCGACGACGACTTCGCCATAAATATCCAACTTGCAATTGGCTCCCTGCGAATTGCCGGAGTAGGGCAGGCCGGGATTCACGATCTGCGACTGACCGAAATTGTTGGTGCCGGAATCGAGCGTGGTTCCGATACCGATTCCCACCAGCCGCCCTTCCTTTCGAGCCGCCGCCTGCCTGGTCTTCCATTCGTCCCACCCGATGCGCCGTTTCCCGACCTCGAGCATCGCGGGATAATTTCCCGAGTCGTACACGCAGCCGTTGGGCGTGGTATAGGGAAACTCGTCCGGACGAATGTAATTGCGCAGACGCATTTCGTCGGGCGCAATTCCCAGCTCGTGAGCACAGATGTCGATGGCACGCTCCAAGAACCAGAGGTGCTGCATTCGCGAATAGCCGCGGTTCGGCCCGACGGGACACTTATTGGTGACGGCTTGCGTGAAATCAATGCGGGCGTTTTGAAAACGATAAACTCCTGGAAATACCTGCGACCAAATCACACAACCGAGAGGTTCATAGCGAGGATAGGCTCCACAATCATCGATATGGCGCGAGGTGATTGCGGTAATTACGCCCTTGGAGTCGAGGGCGATACGGGTGTCGCGAAATGTTCTCTCGTTCCCATGGGCGCTCGAGCTCATGTGCTCGGATCGCGTCTCCACCCATTTGATGGGCCTTCCCCCGGCTTTCCTCGAAGCCAGGGCACACACCGCCATCTGCGGATAGCTGGTGATCTTGATCCCGAAGCTGCCCCCGATGTCGAAGGTTTCGACGCGTATGCGATCGATAGGAACACGCAAATGGGCGGCGAGAAACTGAATGGCAAACGAAGGAAATGAATTGTTGCAGGAGTAGTAAATGCGATCATCCTTGGCATTCCATTCGGCAATGATCACGTTGTTTTCGAGCGGGGTGCTCGAGAAGCGATGGAAGTGCAACCGGTCGATGCTCACCACGTATGCGGCTTCCCGAAAAGCCTTCTCCACATCTCCGTATTCAAATACACCGTTCCAGACTTGATTTGTGCCGGCCTCCTCATGGAGAAGGCTCTTTCCCTCGAGAGCCACTTCGGCGTCGACCACCGCAGCGAGTGGTTCGTATTCCACCTGGACCAACTCCGCCCCATCTTCGGCAATCGCCGGGGACTCGCCCACAACCGCAGCGACCGGCTCACCTTGATAGCGCACTTTTTGGACGGCCAGAGGATAATCCTTGATCCTGGCGAATGGCTCAGGACCGATTTCGATAAAGGGCTGAGTTTGCGGGGCAATCTCGCGCCCGCTCAAGGTACACACCACGCCGGGCAAACACTCGGCAGCTGCGGTGTCAATCCCCATGATCCGAGCGTGTGCAAAGGGAGATCGGACAAAATGCAGGTAGAGCATTTCGCGCAGCTTGATATCGTCGGCGAACTTGCCGCGGCCGCGCAGCAGCCGGTTTTCCTCTTTGCGGGGAAGAGGCTTGCCTACCCAGGTCTTTTTTTCGACTTCCACACTCATTCCGCGATCTCAGTCTGTTGGCCGCGCTGGCTCGGCCACCCACGTAAGGCGCAAGTCGATGTTCCGTTGTCCACGCGGACCTAAGCCGCCCGGGCGAGCGCCGCCTGCAAGCCGTCGATCAGTTTCTGCACATTTTTTTTCGCCAACGGTTCAAGCAGACCTCCTGCCAGAGACGCCAGCCGACCGAACACCTGCGCCTCCCCTTGCCATGCGACCTTGGTGCCATCATTGACCGGCGCCAGGTCAAACCCTGCCATGATCGACAAATTGCCTCCCGGCACGCTTCCCTGACCTTGATATTGGGCCCGTTTCGGCCGCTCGCTCGCGGCCAATTCCAGGCGCACGTCGGCAGTGCCTTTGATATAGGAGATGCCCACGTTCAGCTTGACCGTGAAGCGGTTCCCTTCGACCCCGGAAATACTCTGAAAGTCCGGCAAAAGCGGCGCAAACTTTTGCGGATCGGTTAAAAAATCGTAAACCTCCTCGGGGCTGCGCTTGACCTCGAACTCGCCGTCCAGCTTGATCGCCATGCCCTAGGTCGTCCTCATACTCTGTGCGGCCAGCAGAATGGATTTGAAGATATTCTGATAGCCAGTGCAACGGCAGGTGTTACCCGCAATCGCCTTGCGCATGTCCTTCTCGCTCGGCTGTTTATTCTTCAAGAGCAGCTCGAGCGCACATAGCATCATTCCCGGCGTGCAATATCCGCACTGTACGCCGTAAGCGTCGGCAAAAGCCTTTTGAATCGGGTGTAGCTGGCCGTTTTTTTCGAG
>DASPVG010000141.1:0-4102 GCA_035622455.1 Terriglobales bacterium | reverse complement strand
ACCCTGCTGGCATTCGTGATCGTTTGCGCCGGCGTTTGGATCTTGCGCCGGCGTGGAACCGAGGTGCCTCGAGCTTTCGTTGCCCCGTGGATTCCGTTTACCCCGATTATGGGCATCACAGTTTCCTTGCTGATGATGTTCAGCTTGGGTTGGCAAACCTGGGCCCGCTTGGTTATCTGGCTGGCCATCGGTCTGGTGATTTATTTCACCTACGCGCGGCACCATAGCCGGGTGCAGCTGGCGAACGCGCGGACACCTGCAGGTGCGCCCTCGATGGCGGATTAATCCTCGGATCCCGTCAGCGTCTCCGATCCGCCAGGAGCGCGGCGTCCTTATCCTGATCCTGCGATCAAGCGCGAGCGCGGCATGCATTTCAATCCTTTCCCCAAAGATCGAATCGGGCCCGGCAAGCAACCGGTCGCCCCGGGCAGCCCGTTCGAATGGCGACTCGTTGAGATGGCGGCACGGCCATGAAGATTGTGAGTGCCGCCGAGATGCGGGAAATTGATCGGGTGAGCAGCGAGCGGTTTCATGTACCCTCCTTGACGCTCATGGAAAATGCGGGAACCGCGGTGGCCGATTTTGTCCTGTCGCGGTATCCGTGGGCGAGGCGGATTGGGGTGATCTGCGGGAAGGGCAACAACGGCGGGGACGGATTTGTGGCCGCACGCAAGTTGCTCGACTCGGGGCGAGAAGTGCGGATTCTACTGCTGGGCGAGCCATCCGAGCTGCGCGGTGACGCCGCCGAGATGTTCAGCCGACTTCCCGTACCTCCCCAGCTGGCGCGCTCGAACCAGGAGTTGAACCGGGAGCAAGCCCGACTGGTGTTCGATGCGCATCTCCTGGTGGATGCAATTCTAGGAACCGGCTTTCGTCCACCCGTCGCAGGCTTGTATGCGCAGGCAATCCAGTGCCTGAACCAAAGTCACGCCCCGATCGTCGCGGTCGATCTTCCCTCGGGCGCTGACGCCGACGTGGTAGGGGAACAAACCGGTGCGGTAGCCACGGCGGACGGGATCATTACCTTTACCGCGCCGCGCCCGGCCCATGTGTTCGGCGGCTTGGGCGCGCGGGTCACGCGCATCGCCCCGATCGGCTCCCCCACCGAAGCCGTAGTTTCCTCGCTCGCACTGAATTTGATCACCGCGCACGAGCTTGCTCCCCTCGTCGCGCCCAGGCCAGCCGAGTCGAACAAAGGAAGCTTTGGACATGTGCTGGTCATGGGTGGGTCGCTCGGGAAAGCCGGGGCAGCGGCCATGGCTGGGATGTCGGCGTTGCGAGTTGGCGCCGGGCTCTCCACCATCGCGACCCCGAAATCGGTGCTGCCCACGGTGGCTGGGTTTCATCCCGAGGTGATGACGGAACCACTCGAGGAAACGGATGCGGGTACGATTTCGATGCGGGCTCTCGAAAAGGGCCAGCTCGATCGATTGGTAATCGGCAAGAATGTGCTGGCAATTGGACCCGGAATATCCCGGAACCCGGAAACTTCGGAATTCGTGCGCGCCATGGTTAATCGATGCAAAGGCTCGCTGGTGCTGGACGCCGACGGACTGAACGCCTTTGCCGGACTGGCAACCGAACTTAACGGCAATGGTGGGTCGCTCGTGATCACACCCCACCCGGGAGAGATGGCTCGCTTGGCGGGTATGACCATAACCGAGGTTCAGCGCGACCGGATCAACCTAGCCCGGAACTTTGCCCGTGAGCACAAGCTGATTCTGGTGTTGAAGGGACATCGAACGTTGGTGGCCGAGCCAAACGGGGAACTGTGGGTCAACCCCACGGGAAACCCAGGCATGGCGACCGGAGGCACGGGCGATATCCTCACGGGAATGGTGGCGGGAATGATGGCGCAGAATGCGCATCGTATTTTGCAGGCGGTGATCGCCGCCGTTTTCCTCCACGGATCCTCGGGTGATGTGGTTAAAGAGAACCTGGGGGAACACTCTCTGGTCGCGAGCGATCTGCTCAGCGGGTTGCCGGAGGCATTCCGGCGGGTGCGGGCGGCGGGAGATCAGCAATATATCGAGTTCGAAGCTTAGGTTGTGCTTCTGGCGATCCACCACGAAAGGCAAACTCGAGGAAAGCGGTACAGAAAGAGACCCTGCATTCTGCAGGGCGTTCGGCCACTTCCCAACTGGTACTACGAAACTTTTTGGACCAAGTCGAGCCTGACCTTAGGGCTTCCGTAATCTCGCTGTTGCTTCCCCTTGCGTGGCAAAGTAGGTTATGACCCACTTCCCACGACCGCACCGAAATCGTCGCGCCACACGAATCCGGCTTGCCAACACGGTTCCAACCCAGGTCAGCCTTGACGGTGGAGAACGTATCCAAGGCAAAATGCAAACGCTTTCTATAAACGGTGGTCTCTTGCAACTGGTGCAAGCCCTCGATGCAGGCGATTTCGTCGAGATCGCCTTCGAGACGCCGAGCGGAGCTGTGCGGGGAACGGCCGAGATGCTGCCTCCTCTCCAGGTTTCAGCGCAGAAGACGTTGCAGGCATTCCGATTTGTCGTGCTCGAAGATCGTGATCACGAGGCTATACGCTCGATGGTGGATTCGAGCAGGGAGCGCAATGTGCAGTTGGGACCACCTGACCTCAGCTCGCATTCCACGCCAAGCCTGGATTGAACCGCTAGCCGCCCAAGTTGTTGCGCCATCGAGGCCGTGGAATCGACGCAGGCACCACCCGTTGCCCATACACTCACGCGAATGCCCAAGTTAGTGCCGGAAAGGTGTCGCTATACTGGTGTCGTGATCCTGACCCGGGAATTCATGACCCATTCCCCCGAGGAGACAGTGGCACTGGGGCGGAGATTGGTCGAACTGCTTGCGCCACCCAAGCTGGTCATACTACGAGGCAGTCTTGGCGCAGGGAAGACCACCTTGGCGAAGGGAATCGCCGAGGGGTTCCAGGCGGCATCGCAAGCAGACGTGACCAGCCCCACCTTCACTCTGGTTCACGAATATCGTGGGCCTTCGGTCAATGTCTATCATATCGATCTCTACCGGGTAGATACCCCGCGGCAGCTCGAGACGCTGGGTCTCGACGATCTGCTGGGGGAGGATAATCTCTTGCTGATCGAATGGGGTGAGAAGTTCTCCCGGTTTGTCAACGAGAGCGACCTTGAGATTGCGCTCGAAAGAACGGGAGAGAACGACCGGAGGATCAGCGTGCGTGCGAAGTAACCGGCTGCCGGGGCGCTTCGATCAGAATCCCATGATGTTGTAGCCACAGTCGACATAGATGACTTCGCCGGTGATCCCCGAACTCGAGTCCGAAGCAAGGAAAACACCGGTTGAACCCACCTCATTGACTTCGACGTTACGTTGCAGCGGGGCGCGTTCGTGGTGAGACTTGAGCATGTCTCCAAAACCGGCAATGCCGCGAGCTGACAGAGTCTTGATCGGTCCGGCGGAAATGGCGTTCACCCGAATTTTGTGTTTGCCCAGGTCATAGGCCAGATAGCGAACCGTACACTCCAGGGCTGCCTTGGCCACTCCCATCACGTTGTAATGGGGCACGACCTTTTCTGCCCCATAGTAGGTCATGGTAAGGATGCTGCCGCCATCCTCCATCAAGGGGGCGGCAGCTCGGGCCAATGCGATTAGGGAATAGACGCTGACATCGTGGGCAATGCGGAAGCCCTCCCGAGTGGTATTGAGAAAGTCGCCCTTGAGTTCTTCTGCGGGGGCGTAGGCAACGCTATGCACGAGCACATGCAGCTTGCCGTAGCGCTCTTTGAGCTGGACGAACAACCGACCGATCTCGACATCCCGGCTGACATCGCACATAAAAGCTTCCGCCCCGGGAAGAGAAACAATGAGATCCTTGGCTTCCTGCTCGAGACGCTCGTTCTGATAGGTCATGGCGAGCCTGG
Source organism: Terriglobales bacterium (assembly GCA_035622455.1). Taxonomy (GTDB): domain Bacteria; phylum Acidobacteriota; class Terriglobia; order Terriglobales; family Acidobacteriaceae; genus JAFAGX01. Next base: position 218 of record DASPVG010000141.1, on the reverse strand, counting down.
CGCCGGCAGCGTGCAAGCCCTGGGCAATCGACCAGGCAATACTGCGCTTGTTGGCAACTCCAAAGACAACCGCGTTATGACCCTCAAGGCTGGTTGACATTTCGGAAGAATACCAGACCTGCCAACTACACGTGTGGCGTTGCGGGGCATCCGACTGCTGTCCATGACCATTCCCAAACGCATCCTTAGGCGAAAGAGCGCCACCAGGACGAAAGCCC
>DASPVG010000140.1:0-14608 GCA_035622455.1 Terriglobales bacterium | reverse complement strand
GCAGCGCTATGGTAGAAGCCAAATCCAGTTTTCGTGCCAGAAGAGAATTACTGTGGCGAAGATGATCCAAGGTATCGCCGTCGCTGACCAAGATCCGCAATGGACCTTTGGAGGTAGAGGTTGGAATGTTAATGGGGATGTGTTCTAAAAGACCTTCGCCCCGATACGGCCGCAGCAATGCCTCGATGGTGATGTCATCGCCGGGTCGGGCTTCGATAATGTCGGTGCGCGCAGTCTCCAGACGAGCCCAACGGTGATCCCGATCGATATCGAAGTCGAGCTGGATGCCACGGATGGCAGGCGTCTTGTAGGGGTTGTCGTAAATTCGGCTGAAACGCTCACCTAGGGAGGTCGCCGCCAACATGGCACTCGGCGGCCCGTTCTCGAGGGCGGTGAACATGTTTTCCAGCGCAACGTCAGGGTAACCTTCCACGTGGATCCGGCCTTTCATGCGGTACGTGGCTTCCTCTCCGTATTCGTTCACGCCGTGCAAGGCGTTGAACACCGTGGCCATCATGGCCACCGGGCTAAGGCGAGGGTTATTCAGGATCTCGTAATGAAACTGCTTGTCGCTCGACTCGGCACGGATGGTAAGCGTAACTGGGATCATCTCCGGTTTCCGGCCGAATTCCCCAAGCATGCCATTGTGGCGGTCCTGGACGAAAGCGCCCACCGGTTCGGTGGCATTCACAATCTTGAAGGCGTGGAGTGGAGAAGCCAGCGTGGCCAGCACCTGGGCCTTGGTCATGGGCAGATCGACCATCCCGAATTGCATCAGGGGATGACCGCAAGCCAGCAAATGATCGGCATCCATATAGGTGACGGTGCAGGTGGCGGCAATGTCCATGTCTCCACGCACTAAAATTGCGCTCACCGCCGAACCAGGTTCGAGAGGATCCATCTGACGGTCATCCGTAACCGAACCCGTGCCCATCACCGGCACAATTCCGGCGGAGGCAAATTGGGAGGCGAATCGTTGCACGGAATCCTCGGAAAATCCGCTAAAAACCAGAGGCGTATCGATGGGGGTGAGATAGTTGGCGAACCCCTCCGTGGGGGTGCCATCAACCTCGGGGCTTGCGGTCTTGCTCGACAGGTGGGCCGCGGCCTTCGCCTCGATGGGAGAGGGCGAAGCCGGGCTGCGGTCCATGGCACTAATTTCCAGCATCTCGGTGATCGGCGTCACGCCGGCAATGGGCTCCTTTGAGAACTCACCGATGCGAAAGGCCACCGCCCCCGCCAGCTTGCCGTTGAGATAGACGGGGCTGCCGCTCATCCCGGCTACCACGCCGTTGTACTCAGCCTTCTCGCCGCCCAGGCGAATCAGGATGACATCTCCCTTGGGTCCGTTGGCATTCCTCAGCACGCCTAAGACTTCCACCTGCATGGCTTCCGGCTTTGTGCCTTGAAAGACGGTATAGGCGACTCCGCGCATTCCCGCATGAATCTCGCTTACGGGAATGGTGTCGACCGGTTTTGAATTTTGGACGGCGGCGAGAGAAGCCGATAAGCAGACTACGACACTGGCCAGAAAGGCTCGTCCCATTACGATTTTCCCCGAGGATGACCCACAGATCCCTGAATGCAAACCTCATACCTGGTTCGGTTTGCCGGCGGGAGGGCTCGCAGAGCACCACAAAACATCCCTACTGCGAAGCTCTGCGTCTATACTAGCATAGGGTAAAGGAATGCTTTCAAAGTTTTCTTTCCGATCCATGCTAGGGAAACAATCGATCCGGCTTTCCTGCGGGGTGCAGCTGATAGTCCTCAGCTTGAGCCTATTGGCCGCACAAACCCTTGCAGGTCAAGCCCAAAACCAGACACCGGCCCCCAACGTGAACCAGCAGACCACCCCAGCCGAGGATGGTGGCCCCAACTCCGACGTCGGTCCTTATGCGGTTCCGACCAAGAAGGAGGAACCCCCTCCCCCGCCACCGCCCCCCAAACCCAAGAAGATTGAGGGCATGCCGGACTACTCCATCCAGGTGAATGTGCCCCTGGTCGAAGTTCCGGTGATGGTCATTACGACGAAGGAGGGGCAGTTCATCTCCAATCTGAAGAAAGAGAACTTCAAGATCTTCGAAGATGGTGTGCAGCAAACCATTAGCAATTTTACGATTTCCGAGGCGCCGATCACGGCCGTCCTGCTGACCGAATACGCTGCGACCAACTACTCGTTCATGATCGAAGCTTTGCGAGCCTCCTACAGCTTCGCCCAAAGCCTGAAAAAAGACGACTGGGTGGCGGTGGAATACTACGACATGCATCCCTATATTCTGGTGGATTTTACCCAGGACAAAAGCGCGATTTTCGGAGCGCTGAATCAGCTGCGGATCCCGGGGTTTTCCGAAACCAATTTATTCGACGCACTCTATGACACCTGTGATCGGTTGGACCGGGTAGAAGGTCACAAGTACATCATTCTGATCTCCACCGGCTTTGACAGTTTCAGCAGGATCAATCTCGACCAGATCACCAAGAAGATTAAGGCCACCAAAGACGTGACCATATTCTCCATCAGTATCGGCTGGATGCTGCGGGAGTATTGCGAAGTAAACCATTGCACCGGGCAGACGCGCGGCATGGGGATCCCGGTCACGCAGATGGATTATTTGCAGGCGGATAATGAAATGCAGACTTTCGCCCGCATGACCGGGGGGCGCTTCTACCAACCGCGGTTTCAGGCGGAATATCCCGAGGTCTTCAAGGCGATTGCCGGGGACATTCGCAATCAATACCAGATCGCTTACCACCCCAGCAATCCGAAGCTCGATGGCACTTACCGCAAACTGAAAGTGGAAGTAACCGCTCCGGACGGAGGTCCGCTCAAAGTGCGTGATCAGAAAGGTAAGGATGTGAAGTATCAGATCATCGCGCGAGATGGATATACCGCCAAGCGTGCGGTCGAGTGATTCGCCAACCTGAGCTGAACGATCCCGATACCTTCCACCGACCGAATCACGGGATCAGAGCCCTTGAAGACCCTGCGTGCTAATGCACGTGGAAGAATCGATCGAAAACCATCAGCAATCCAGCCCCCAAGAAAACAACCAGGGCCGTCGCGACTCCCGGTTCACGATTGACTTCCGGCATCAGATCGGATGCTGCGACATAGATGGTGACACCGGCCGAGAGCGGCAGAGCAAAGCTCACCTCCCGCCGCAATAACGCCATGACAGCAACGCCAATGAAGGTAGCGGCCCCGAGAATCACCGATGCTCCCCAGGCCACACGCCGGCTCCGTCCACTCGCCAGCATTACCGAGGTGATGGTAAACCCCTCGGGAATTTTGTGGAGGAAGATGGCGACAAAGATGATCCAGCCCAGCCAGTTCGACACGAGGAAACCCGAGGTGATCGCAATCCCGTCAAAGAAGGTGTGCATCGTCAGCCCGAGCAACACGGAATACCCCTTGTGGGCCTCGACAAACAGATCTTCGTGAGTCTCTTCGCCAAAATGAAAATGGGGTGTGACCGTGTGCTCGAAAAAGTGAATGATCAGGTAACCGGCAAGGACCAGGTAGGCGGCGTCCTCTCCTTTCAGATCGAGGCTTGCCGGAAATATTTCAACGATCGAGGTGGCGAGCATAAACCCGGCGCCCAGGGCCACGAAATATTTGAGATACGAGCGCTCCCAACGCTTCTGCACGATGATCGCACCACCGAAAATGTTGGCCGCGGCAGCCGTGAGGCCAAGCAGAAGACTGAGAACGATGTTATTCATGCGCGCGGAGGATGATACCAGTTCTCAGTTTCTCTTTCCGGGACCCAAACCGAGAAGAGGCCGAGGGCCAACTCAGGCCGCTTGCTTGTGGCATTGAATCGTAGGGAGGGAAACAAGTAGACACGACCCAACCGTCATGTTGGTTCGCGCTGTGAAGGGTGTTTATCCGCTATGCCGGATATGTAGGACATCACCGTCTTCGACCACATAGTCTTTGCCTTCGAGACGAAGCGTGCCGCGACCTCGGGCGCCCGCCTCCGAACCGGCCTCGAGCAGTTGGTCCCAGCGGATGACTTCAGCGCGGATGAAGTGCTTTGCGAGATCGGAATGAATGGCCCCGGCGGCGTCGACAGCCCGGGTGTGAACGGGAATGGTCCAGGCTCGGCATTCATCTTCGCCCACGGTAAAAAATGAGATCAGCCCCAGAAGGAAATAGCTGGCGCGGATCAGGCGCACCAGGCCGCTTTCCTTCAACCCGTAGCTGGCAAGGAACTCTGCGGCGTCGGCCTCGGTCATGTCCGCCAGTTCAGCTTCGACCTTCCCACAGACGGCGGCCGCCGCTGCCTGGGGACGGGAGGCAACCTCAGAGAGACCGAACTTTTTAACCGCGGCTTCCAGGTCTCTCCCCAGGTCGGGGCTCTCACTCACGTTCAGGACGTACAGAACCGGCTTTTCGCTGAGAAACATGAACCCGCGAAGGCGTTTCTTGTCCTCGGCTGACATCTCCAGTTCCCGCAGCGGGCGTTCGGACTCGAGATGAGTTTTGGCGCGCCCGAGCAGTTCGAACTCTTTCTCCAGATCCGCAGAGCGCATTTTTTTCAGATCTTTCCCGACCCGCTCCAAACGCTTTTCGATCTGGCCAAGGTCGCTCACCATCAGGTCGAACTCCACCTTCTCGATATCACGACGCGGATCGAGCGGTCCGACATGGGGCACGGTTGGATCCTCGAAGGCGCGAATCACGTGAGCCAGGGCGTCTACGGTTCGGAGATGCCCGAGAAAGGCAGTCTCCTTGAGCGCCTCCTGGCCGATCGCCCCCACATCCACATATTCCACCGAGGCGTGAGTCAGCTTCTTGGGGTGATAGAGCGCGGCCAGACGATCCAGACGCTCGTCGGGAACCTTGGCCATACCCGCATGCGCCTCCCGGAAACTCGAGTGCGCCTGGTCGGAAACGTGTGCCTTGGTCAGAATACGGAACAAAGACGTTTTGCCCGCCTGCTCGAGGCCGATGATGCCGGTTTTCATCAAGAATTCCCTAGCCGCCGGAGCGCGGCAGCCGAAGTTCGAGAATAAACGATGGGAATGTCGGAGCCAAAATCAAGCCGTTGGTCGCACCCGATTCAGTGTCGATCCCAAGCGCTCGAAGTCAGGTAAGTAGCTACCAGGCCAAGGAGTAAGACTCCCCCCTCGAGCCGGGTGGACCAGACATGCAGGGCATCAAACTCGATGCGAGCCGGGTTGTCGGGTGGCACCGAGTCAATCTCCCCGATCGAGGCACGCAGGCTGGCCATTCGCGGAACGATGCCGAATTGGGAGATCAACGTAAGCGTGAGCATCAATACGATGATCCAATTGCGGGCGGCGAACGGCGCCAGAGTCCCGGTTGAAACCCGCATGTAGACGAGAGAGCTGGCCAGATACACCAATCCGGCGACTATGCCCATCCAGTGGAGGATGTGAATCGAGCGCGCCACCATGTTTCCGGCAAGATGACGTGTCGGGAGCGTGGCAAAAGCCGTCGGTGCCAGGACAAAGGCGAAGAAAATCAGTCCGCCCAGCCAAACAATGAGGGAAAGCAGCATGAGGTAGCGAAGAAATGGCATGGCGGACATTATGCCCCAGAGCCTGCACTCACGGCTATTCTTGCCTCAGGATCTGGCTGGAGAGTCCCATGAACAAGGAATTGTAGGGTCCGGAGCGGGCGACGCGGACGCTTACGGCAGGGCTTCCCTCACATTGGGACGGGTGTCGTCTCGACGATTTCGCGGATGAGTTGCTCGGCCTGTTCGGACTTCTTCAAAGTCGAGCCGTAAGCGCTGTTGACCACGATGCGATGGGCAAAGACCGGCACCACCAGACACTTGAAGTCCTCCGGGGTGCAGAAGTTGCGGCCCGCGAGAAACCCCATCGCCTGCGCGGCCCGGTAGAGCATCAGCGAACCTCGCGGAGAAACGCCGAGGGAGAAATGTTCAGACTCCCGTGTGCGCTGTGCTATGGTGAGCGCATACTCAACCAGGGAGTCATCGACGCGAACTTCCTTCACGGCCTGCTGAAGTTCCGTCACTTCCGCCGTTGACAGCACGGCGCGCATGGTCTCGAGCTTGGCGATTCCGGCTTCGGAGCGCAGAATTTCGCCTTCCGCCTGGCGATCGGGATAACCCATCTGGGCCCGGATCAAGAACCGGTCGAGCTGCGACTCCGGCAAGGGATAGGTGCCGTGATGCTCTACCGGATTCTGGGTCGCGATCACCAGGAAGGGCTGCGGCAGAATGTAGGAGTGCGCATCCACCGTAACCTGGCCCTCGTTCATGGCTTCGAGCAGTGCGGACTGGGTTTTGGGGGTGGTACGGTTGATTTCATCCGCCAGCAGAACATGGGTGAATATCGGCCCGCGCTTGAATTCAAACTGTTGCTCAATGGCGGAATAGATCGAAATGCCCAGCACGTCGGAGGGCAGCATGTCGCTCGTGAACTGCACCCGCTGAAAGCTGCAATCGAGCGCACGCGCCAAGGCCTGACCGAGCGTAGTCTTGCCCACCCCAGGGACGCCTTCGATGAGGAGGTGGCCGCCGGCCAGAAGGGAAACCACCGCCAGGCGAACGATGTCGTCTTGGCCGCGAATGATCTGGCGCAGGGTAAGCTCGAGCTGCGCCGCACGATGGGAGACGGCAGTGGCGGATTCCGCGGACATCAATGCGATTCTACTATGTGAGGTTGACGGGAAGCGGTTACCGAGGTTATGAAAACTGCCTGGGGTCAGAGCTCGGCCCGTTGCCACCCTGGGGCTGCCCCCGAACCCTGGAACTGCTCCTCGAGTTATTGCGTAAATTCCGCGGGCCGTCCCGTCAAACGTTCAATGCGCTTTGCGATCGGGGGATGGGTGGAGAATAGACTCCCCAAACTCATGCCGAGAAGCGGCTGAATAATGAAGAGATGGGCAGTTGAGGGCGTAGCTTGCATGGGCAAGCGGCGCGAGTACGCATCCAACTTGGCCAAGGCGCTGGCCAGGGCATAAGGATTGCCGGTGTAGTGCGCGCCGCTCGCGTCGGCCTGATACTCACGAGTGCGAGAGACCCAGAGCTGGATCAACATGGCCGCGAGGGGAGCGAGAAACAGCATCAGCAAACTCGCCAGACCTCCGCCGCGATCGCGATCATCACGCTCGACCCCACCAAAAATCATCCCCCACTTCGCCACCTGCGCCAAATAGGTGATGGCCCCTGCGATGGTGGCGGCCACCGAACTGATGAGAATGTCGCGGTTATTCACGTGCCCCAACTCATGCGCCAGCACCCCTTCGAGTTCTTCGTCATTGAGCAGATTGAGAATTCCCTGGGTGACGGCCACCGAAGCGTGACTGGGATTGCGACCGGTAGCAAACGCGTTCGGAGAATCGTTGGGAATGACGTAGATCTTCGGCATTGGGATGCCGATTTTTTGCGTCAGCCGCTCCACCGTGTCATAAACCCGGGGTAACTGCTCCCGGGTCGCGGGTTGAGCCCGGTACATGGCCAGGGCAATCTTGTCGGAATAGAAATACGAGACGAAGTTCATGATCGCGGCGAAAACCAGTGCGATCAGCATTCCATTCTCTCCGCCGAAGGCCCGCCCGATCAGCATGAGCAAAAGCGTCAGGAAGGTCAGCAAGAATGCGGTCTTGAATGTGTTTCCCATGTCGATTCTCCCTTCATTAGATGGCCCAGGATAATCGATCGATTCAGCTCCCCGACGAGCTGACTGCACCTCCGAAAGTGCGAGACCAGAACGATCCGAGGAGGACAGGTCAATTCGAGCTTCGAGTGTTTCTTCCTGAAGAAAGGCTCTTCAGACTTTGGTCGTAGTGCGGCGCAGAGCGCGTTCCAGCGTCTGGTCGAGCGCGCCCTTAGCCTTGTCATACTCTTCCTGCGAAATGCGGCCCTGCTTGTGGTCGAGTTCCAACTGAAAGATCTCTTCCTTCAAGGCCTCTAGTAGCACGGAGGGCTGCCCGGCCGGCTTCGGTTTCGGCGACACCTCGGGCCGCTCGCTTCTCGCAGGTCGAAACTCAGCCGTGGCCCTGGCCTTGGATCCTCCGACAATGTAGAAGGCCCCCATCGTCAGCACAATGGCGAACCCTCCAAGGATGTACCAACGATACTTTTCTAGAGGATCCGGGGCATCAATGGGAGGTCCGATCCCGCCGCCGGGGCGCGAGTCGCGGCCCGCGACGGCATTGGCACCTGGCGGCGGCGCGCCGCCCTGGTTATCACCGCTGTCGCTGAGCTCTCCCGCTCCCGAAATCGAAAAGTCCAGCGCCTGTCCCACCGTGGTATTGGATGCGACCTCGACCGTGGTGTCGGGCTGCTTTGAGTCCGCAATGACCTGGAACGGGCTGTTCGGACCGGCGATGAATTGCATGCTCTTGGGCAGCATCACCACGAAATGCTGCGCTCCGTAAAGCGCGCGCGGGCGAATGCTGGCTTGGCCGTTGTAGGGCAGGTGGAAGGCAACCTGAAACTCGGTTTCCCCGGGCCGCAAGGGGAACACGAATGCGTATCGATCCTTCTCTTTCTGCGGCACTGGTGAAGAATTGACCGGTTGACCTCCGGCTGTCATTGCCATCGCCTGGACTACCTCTGCGCCCTCGGGAAGATAGAACTCGAAATTCTGATCGTTCATCTGGGTGCGAGGGGGATTCGACTTGTTGTCGACGGCAAACAGGCGAATACCTTCGAGTTCGTTGCCGCGCACTTGAAGGCGCATGACATCCGCCGTCACCGTGATACCAGTGACCTTCGTTGAGGCGTCGTAGACGTCAAGCTCGACCGAAGTGGTTCCCGGGGGGGCCATATGGTGATAGGTCACCCCCTGGTGAATCGCCCGGACCAGGTGGGGAGACGAGGCGTCGTCGAGCTTGAGAGTGAAGTGGCCCTTCGAATCGGTCTTTGCCCGATCGGCCTCCTGCATACCTTGGGACAGGCTAAGCAGGACCACGTCATCGCCTGCGACCGGCTGGTTGGTCGTTCGGTTCGTCACGGTTCCGCTGAGCGTGGTTTGGCCAACAGCCAGGCTGACTGACAACCAGAACGGGACTAAAAGGATTGCTAACATCGGAGGGCGGTAGTGTCCCCACCGGAGTTGCGGTGATTTCAACTTCGTGCTCCTTTTTTACGGCCGGTTCGAGCGGCGTCTGCGGTCTCTTCCAGATGAGCAATTTCCGCCAGCACGGCCGCCGCTTCTTCCTCGAGCGAAGTCTTCATCGCACGGTAATCTGCCTCCGGAAACTTCCCCGCGTTGTACTCGAAATTCAAATCGCGCAGATTCTCGTAAACCACGTCTTTCCGTTCGCGCAAATAGGATACGCGCGTCTTTTGCTCACCAAGGTAGAGTTTTCCCGGAAGATAAAAAACGTAGACCAGGACGCCAAAGGTAATGAACAGGCAGGCGAGCAGCACGAGCGTCATGCTTCGGTTTCCTTCCTCACCTGGTTGCGAAAACGCTCGAGTTCCGCCCCGTGAATCGCAACCGGAAGATCGGCCGGCTTCAGCAGCGGTCGGGAGCGCCAGACGCGCACCATATATCCGACCCAGAGAAGACCGAGAATCAAGGCAACATAAGGCGTGATCCATGCGACCCAGTTAAAACCGCTTTTCGTAGGAGCCGCCAGCACGGTCGGACCATACTTCTGCACGAACGACTGCAGCGTCAGATCGTCACTGTCTCCGCGATCCACGGCAGCCACCAGTTCACCGCGCATGCGCTCGGAATAGGAACAACCCACGTGATTGCATTCCAGCAGGATTTGCCGACAGCCGCAGGCACACATGAGCCGATGCCCCAGGTCCTCGAAGCGGGCGGACTCGTCGCCCGCCCCCATAAAGACCATCACGGCAGCAAGTAACAGCGCTGCTTGCAGCAAGCCTTTGCGATAGGCGTAACGACGATGGAAGACAGAAGGCACTTCTAGTCGCCGACTCCCACTGGCTCGGCCTGGACGTAGGCCGGGGCGGTTACGCGCGCCGGCACGGCATTCGGTATCAGCGCTAGCGACGTCCCCGCAATCATGATCCACACGCCCACCCAAATCCACATGACGAGCGGGTTGAGATGAGCCTTGAGGATGGGACGGCCGCTGTCTTGATTGAGGCCCTCATAAACCAGATAGAGATCCTCTGCTGCCGTAGAGCGAACCCGCGGGATGGTGGAGGTCTGCTGGCTGGCCTTGTAGAAGCGCCGCTCCGGGTACATGGTATCGATGTGCTTCCCGCCCTTGAACACGTCCATGACGGCCCATTCGCTGCTATAGTTCGGATTGTCATCCTGGGTGTAGGACTGGCACACCAGCGTGTACGGCCCGATACTCATCCGATCGCCGAAACCCATTTCCTTTTCTGCATCTTGATTAAAGACCGAACCGGCGAAGCCGATCATGATAACGATGACCCCGAAGTGGACGATATACCCGCCATAGCGCCGGGTATTTCGGCGGGCGAGCTGGCCCATCGAGGCAATCAGATTCTGGCCGGTATGGCGGGAGATCACTCGGCCACCACGCACGAACTCCGATATCACGGTCAGGGCGACCAGAACGGAAAGCATGATGGTCACAAGCGAATAGAGATAGGAAACGTCCTTCCAGGGACGCATCCCGAAAGCAATGAGCAACACACCCGCACCCAGGGCTCCGGTTGCCGGCCAAAGGAAGTTGCGCTTCAGGCTTTCCAGCGACGTCTTGCGCCAGGCGAGCAGCGGACCGACCGCAGTCAGCAACAGAAGCAGCAACGCCACTGGGATGTTGACGCGATTAAAGAATGGCGGTCCGACGGTGACTTTGTTTCCTTGAACCCACTCCGAAAGCACGGGGAACAACGTTCCCCAAAGCACAGTGAAACATGCGACCACAAAGAGCAGGTTGTTGAACAAAAAGCTGGACTCTCGCGAGACCAGCGACTCCAGTTTATGTTCGCTGCGCAAGTGCGATCGGTTCCTGACATAGAAGAAAACACAGGTTGCAAAAATCAGCGCGAGGAAGGCAACGAACCAGTCGCCGATCGAAGACTGTGCAAACGCATGGACCGAACTGACTACACCGCTGCGGGTAAGGAAGGTGCCAAAGATCGAAAGCATGAAGGTCGCAAAAATCAACCACATGTTCCAAGTCTTCAGCATGCCGCGCTTCTCCTGCATCATGACCGAGTGCAGGAAGGCGGTCCCAGTCAGCCAAGGCATCAGAGAGGCGTTCTCTACCGGATCCCAGCCCCAGTACCCCCCCCACCCCAGGACGGAATAAGCCCAGTGCGCGCCTAGAAAAATCCCACAGGTGAGAAAACCCCAGGTCACCATCGTCCAGCGACGTGTGATGTGGATCCATTTCTCGCCGGGGTACCGCATGATCAACGCTGCCAAGGCAAAGGCAAACGGTATCGTGAATCCCACATAGCCGAGATAGAGCATGGGAGGGTGAATCACCATCTCGGGATACTGCAACAAAGGATTGAGTCCGTTGCCGTCGGCGGGCAGCGAACCCTGCATAATGGAAAAAGGATGGGCTGCGAAGTTCAGCAGCAGCAGAAAGAAAACCTGGACGGCCGCCAGCAGGACCGAGGCATGGGAGAATAACCGCGGGTCGGTCTTGTACCGTAATCGAAGGACGAGACCATAAGCGGAGAGCAAGAGCGACCAGAACAGGAGCGAGCCCTCCTGCCCCGACCACAAGGTGGCGAACTTGTAGGGTGCAGGCAGGTCGCGGTTGCTGTGATGGAAAATATAGGCGATCGAGAAATCATTCTGGAATGCGGCAACCACCAGTACCAAGGCGGCAAGGAAAACCGCCGCGAAGCTGGCAATTCCGGCGCGTCGCGCTGTCTCGCTGAGGCGAGCAGCGCCATCAGTTTGGCGGCCAAGTGCCACAGCCCCGGCCAGGAGGCAATATGCGGCCAGCGCCAGCGCAACCAGGAGGGCAAAACTGCCAATCTGTGCCATGGGGGAACCCCGAAGTATTTTTTCAGAAACAGAGGGACTCAAGCAACCGGAAAGGCGAGAGTGAAGGTTTTAAGACTAGACGAAGAAAACCGCCGCCCCGCGGGATCAGCTTCCCACGGCAATCGAACTGCAACAGTGCGCCCGATAGTGAACTTGGCAATCCCGCATAAAGGCAAGCGTACCTTTGACTTACGCAAATTGCCGGTCATAGCGGGCGTGCACTTCGCGCTCCGCCTGGATCCAGTCCTCGCGCTCGCGACCGGGGGTGCGCCCCCGTTCTTCATAGATTTCGTACGCCCGCTGACGAATCTGAACCTCCAAATCGATTGAAGTAGGGCTGGCCGATCCGATGTTCTTGCGGACCGAGGTCGCGTCCGGCATCGAAATCACCTGTTTGCCGGATGGGCTGCCGTTACGAGGGGTCTTTGCTTTTGCCATGGTCACATCACTCCTTACAGATACAGTCCGTGAGAGAACTGATTTATATGATATTCCGGATACAACAAGGACCTGCGCGTAATTTGCGCACGAGTTCTTGAGTAAGTAGGTAGTTACTAATCATAAACCGAGTGCCTGTGGATGTGGGCGAAAAGTGAGGAAAAAAGTTAACTTCTCGATGACCGAGATTCACCGACTGGCGTAACTCGCGGCCCTACTCGTGAGGGTAACCCCTTGAGCAGGGCGGAACATGAGCCACTTACCATGATCCCCGAAAACCATCGCCCCACGGCACCGAATTCACCGATCCATTCGATTCCGCAGGGGTAGCATTTCCAATTGAGCTTGCGAACTGGGATCGGGCCCGATAGCGGCAACCACCGCCCTAGGTCCAGAAACCATCAATCTTCTCGAGAGCCCCTGTGCCGCGAGCCGGCCTGCGGGCAACGCGTCTGGATGAAAGGTTCTCCAAGTCTTCGCCTCCGAATTTCGGCAGGGATAGGCTCGTTCAATCCGGCCCCAGCAGACTCGAGATCCTGCCGACCGACCTGAAAGCGGACGTTTTCATACGCATAAGGTTGCCGTCGGCCAGCAGGCTGATCCAGTTCTCGCAGAGCAGCCGAGCAGGGATCACTCAGTGGGAGGCGATGCCTCCGCGAGGGTCGCTATGATTTGTTGGAGTTTGACGGCATCTCCGGCAGTCATGCCCGTGAACTTTATGCCATTTCCAACCTGCAGGTCACGGGTTGCGACAACGGCATCTGCGGTCAGCTGTGTGTCACTGCCCCATATCGTCAGCTTAACCTTGGTTCCTACCTCTAAGGTGAACATCATCTCGATGTAGCAACCACCCAGGCTGAGATCAGCGGTTTTGGCCCGAAGCGGCGTAGTCTGGTTTTCCAACTGTATCTCTATCTCGACTGCACCCTTGGTTCGCCGATGTCGCCTGCGCTCTGAGGGGCTATTAGGCTCGGTTGAACTCATCACTGATCTTCCTTTGCGCTCGGAACCGGCTACGACCCGAACCGCACCCGGCCGCGAACTTGATGTTCCGATTTTATCGCTAGCGGATTGGTCTTCATGCTCGAAGGTGGATATCTTTTTTAGCGGCGATTGCTTCCCGCAGGAACAGTCGGCGGTTGAACTCTGGCATCGAATTTGTCAGGACTGGTAAGGAACAGATGGCAACCCGCTTCAGGAACCAGAGGAACGAAAAGACAAGTCGCGGATCCAACATTGCTTCCGATTTTGTGCCAGCGATCGCTACGCGGTTGACGGTTCCCCACCCCTCGACCTACCATTCCGGCCAGTGAGTTCACGGCGACGATCAGTCAAGAACCCGCCTCCTGTGCTGCCGCCGCAATTTGTCAAGTAAGGATGCAATCGCGATGGCAACCGAGCGACAGTCCTTGACCGACGACAATCCGTCAATCGTCATTCGTCGAGCCACCCCGGCCGATGCCGAGGTGTGCGGAAGAATCTGCTTCGAAGCTTTCGCGACACTCGCCGATCGGCATAACTTCCCCAGGGATTTCCCCGCCGCTGAGGTTCCGATCCAAGTCCTCTCGATGATGTTTTCACATCCGGCGTTTTTCTGCCTCGTGGCGGAACAAAATGGAAAGGTCGTCGGGAGCAATTGCTTGGACGAGAGAAGCCCGATTGCTGGCGTCGGGCCCATTACGATCGACGCGGGTGCACAAAACCGAAGCATAGGCCGGCAGCTGATGCAAGCCGTCATAACACGCGCACAGCAACGGAAGTTCGCAGGGGCCCGTCTCGTGCAGGCCGCGTACCACAATCGTTCCCTCTCGCTGTATGCGAAGCTGGGTTTCGTCGTACGCGAACCGCTTGCCTGTCTACAGGGCCCAAGCATGCGTAAGACGCTGCCGGGCTATCAAGTTCGACCTCGCAGCCTCGAACGACCTTTGCCTTCGAGTCCACGGGCACGACCGTGGAGGTGAACTGAGCGATGGGATTGTGCATGGAACAGCCGTGGTCGCTGAATGGGAAGGGCGGATCCAAGCCTACGCTTCTTCGATCGGCTTCTTCGGCCACGAAGTCGGCGAGGGGAATCAGGACGTCGAGGCGCTTATCGCCGCCGCTACCGAATTGCAAGGGTCGGGAATTCTCGTCCCGACTCGGAATGCAGGACTGTTCCGCTGGTGCCTTGAAAATGGACTCCGAGTCGTCCAGCCGATGACATTGATGACAATAGGGCTCTACAATGAACCGGCCGGAGCATATCTGCCTTCTATTTTGTTTTAGC
>DASPVG010000139.1:0-3730 GCA_035622455.1 Terriglobales bacterium | reverse complement strand
GAGATTGACCTTCACGTCCTCGATGGTGAGTGATGTCGCCTCGAACTTCGGGTCGGCGATATCGGCGAGAAACTTCCCCCGGTCACTGACCTCACCGTCCCACTCCGTGTCCACGAACTTGTCGCCGATCATGGTGGCGAGGGCCTGGCTATCGCGGTCGACTTGCGCTTCATTCCAGAGGCGCTCGAGAGACACCAGCTGGCTTTCCTGGGAACCCGGGTTATAGGATACCGTCTGCGACACTGCGCATAGCTTGAGCGCCAGGCAGCAGATCGTCCATCCTACATATCGCCATCGAGGCATGCCGAAATTGTTGCCCACGAGGCGAGGCGGCGCAACCCCCATCGGTGTCTGGGTCGAGATGCACCATGGGAACATTACCTTGGTATGGCGGAAGCGAGGGCAACGGCGTTACGCCCTACGAGGTGCAGTTTTCAAGCCGTAGGCCGTCGAGACTTGCAACCTGACCGGGTTCCACACCCGTGCTTGCGACCAATACCTGAAAGGTTTCGCCCAGACCGGCTGGGGCTATCAGGTGCTTCAGTTGCAGAGCGACTTTCGTCCGCTCCTCGGGTCGGCGGCAATCCTCGAAAGCGTCTGCGAACTGGTTCCGCTCACCAATCCCCATGAGAAACTGGGCAGTGGTTACGAGGGGCTGAACCCGCATCCCCTGCTGTTCGGCAGCGGCCGCCAGGGCGGTAAAGCTCACGTGAGCGGTGATGTCCTGTTCGCCAGGAGCTTCATAGGGGGTGGTGCCGACCGCGTGTCGGCGGTAGGCCATGAGCGTGCCGCCGTAGCGGCCCTGAAGCTGCTCCTGTCGCGTGTACCCATAGTCGATGGCGATTAAGAATCCGCGATGGATGGAGGCTGCCACGGCGGCCATCCGACCCTGGGCGATCAGCGGAATTTCAACCCGCTCTCCCGATTCCGGATGCACGCCATAGCGGTCGAGGAAGCTAAGCTGCTCTGGGGATGGCGGCCCCCAGGTTTCGAGGAAGCGTCCTCCTCGTTCCGAAATGCGCAACTCGCCTTCGGAGCTGAGGACTTCGACGGGCAACGCATCGAAGAATTCATTGGCGAAGAGAATGACGGGAGGCGCAGAAGCGACCGCCGGGCGTGGAGGATCCGGCGGAAACGTCGCGAATGAGGCCTTCCCTGCTTCAAAATGGCGGTGAAGCGTGCTCCTAAGGCGCTCCCGCAATGCTTGGGATCGCTCGACTAGCGAGTAGCGAAGGGCCTCGAAAAGGTCGGGAAACTTCTTTTCCGACCAGTCCAAAACGTCTTGGGCGAACAGTCCCCGCCCCGGACCGAGCTCCACGATGTCGATCGTACCCGGACATCCCAATACCCGCCACATCTGCTCAAACTGCCGGGCCAACAGGCGACCGAACACCGCATGAACATCGCTCGCGGTGTAGAAGTCTCCGGCTTTGCCGAATTGCTCCGCATGGCGCGAATAGTAGCCGAGCTCAGGATGGTAGAGGCAGAGTTCCATGTAGCGCGAAAACGGAATCGGCCCGCGCTCGCGAATTTCGTCGACGATTTTCTGGCGAAGGTTCAAAGGTTCTCTCGCTGGCGCTCGGCGCGGTTTTGGGGCGTGCGGGTGAACATTTCGATCAGGTAATCGTGCAGGCAGTCATAAAGCTGGCGCTGAAAGGTCCACTCGAATTGGGAGTGGTCCAGGTCGCGCGGATGAATTTCAAAGCTGTAGTCGTGAACCGGGACGGACGGCTGCTTGAATTGAATGATGACCTCGACACCCTCGCCCTTCTGCCGCGCGCTGAAGGTGAGCAGCGGGTGTTCGTAGAGGCGAAGCTGGTCCAGGACGCGTTCCAGGCGAGAAGGGGCAGTCACCTCAGTATTGTAGCGGTGAGTTCCGCCCGAGGCTGGGGATACCGCCTTCCATCCCGGCTTTCGCCGGCTCCGTGGGCCGGTTATTCGTAGCGGAGGGATTCGATGGGATCGAGCCTGGCTGCTTTCATGGCCGGCAGCATTCCGCTCACGATACCGACGAAACTGAGAATCGCCGTCGACCAGATGAGCGTGGTCGAATCGATCAGAAGACGAATGTCGCCTTCGCTCGAATTTTCTTCAAAGGCGCTCCACAGCACCATCGAACCCACCGACCAGGAGATCAAATAGGCCAGGGCCACGCCCAACAAGCCACCCAGAGCCGTGATGGCCAGAGCTTCCGCCAAGAACTGAAAAAGGATGTGCCATTTGCGCGCGCCCAAGGCCTTCTCCACCCCGATTTCCCGCGTACGCTGGGTGACGGCCACCAGCATGATGTTCATCAGGCCCACGCCGCCGATGCCGAGGGTTAGCAGCCCGATGAACCCGAGCAGGATCTTGATGCCCACCGTGATGGCCTCGAGATCGGCAAGGTCGGCAAACACGTCGAATACAAACACGGCCCGCTTGTCCTTCGGGTCGAAGTTGTGGTGGAAGGCCATCGAGCGGCGCAGCGCCTCGACGACCTTGGCGTGGTCACCCTCGTATTCCATCACGATGGAGTTGAGATAATGCGTATCCTTCAGGTCAGCGAAGGCGCTGAAGGGCAGGTAGACGTGGCCGTTCAGGTTCTCATCGCTGTTATTGATCACGTGCTTCAGGATACCGACAATGTGATATGGAATGCCATCGATGCGAATGTCTTCTCCAATGGCATTCTGTCCGGAAAAGAGTTTTTTCTTGACGTCGGCTCCGATGAATGCGACCCGGGCGTGAGTGAAGTCATCCGCCTCTCCGAAAGCGGTGCCTTCAGCAAACTCCATGCGTCGCATCCGGGGATAATTCGCGTAGACGCCGCTGACTGCGAAACTCGCACTGCGGGTTCCGAACGCGACCGTCGATTGTTTGAAAGCTTCCGGGGACAGCCGCTTCAGGAGCGGAACCTCAGCCCGGATGTAGTCAAGATCGTTCGTGGTCAGCTTCACCTCGCTGCCCGCCTTGGTGCCACCTGCCTGCAGCGAAGTACGCCCGGGAAACAGGAAAACCAGGTTGGTTCCGAAAGAGCGGAAAGCCACCCACAGCCCGCGTTCAAACCCAGCGCCGTAGGCCAGGAGCAGGACGACCGTGGCGATGCCCCATGCCATGCCGAGCATGGTGAGCAGGCTGCGACGTTTGTTGAATCGCAAGCCGCGGTATGCCTGGATAAAGAGATCACCCATCATGGGCAAAGCCTTTCTCTGCGCGCACTCTATTCCTGCCGCAGTGCCTCGACCGGGGCCATCAGAGCCGCTTTTCGCGCTGGGTATAGGCCGGCAGCGATGCCCGCAATCGCCAGCGACGCCATGGCAGAGAGGGCCGAAAAGGGCACGATGCGAGGAGTGTCGAATCCCTCTGGCGAAGGCAGTTGCGCCAGCAAAGTCATAAATCCTGCGGCGAGCAGCAAGCCAATGCCGCCGCTGAACACGGTCAGGAACATTCCCTCGACGAAGAACTGGGTCAGAATATTTCGATAACTGGCACCCAAGGCCTTGCGAAGGCCAATTTCTTTGGTCCTCTCGGTCACCGAAACCAACATGATATTCACGATTCCGATGGCTCCCAAACCTAGCGTGACCAAGCCTACGACTCCCAGGAAAGAGTCCATGGCGTCAAAAATCTTGTCTACGCGCTTGGAGTTTTCGATGGTATCCCAATCCTCAAACGCGTCTTCCAAGCGGGGATCGAAACGGTGGCGGCGGGCAATGATCGCGTGGATCTCCTGCTTCGAGGCAAGGTGCTC
>DASPVG010000138.1:0-27497 GCA_035622455.1 Terriglobales bacterium | reverse complement strand
CTCGAGTGCGAGCATGCTGCCGCTGCCGAGCGTGACCATCAGGCCGCCGTCCTCGATGAAATGCTGGATCTGGGCAAGACCTTGGTAGCCGATTCCGCCGGTGATGTCGTCGGATTCGGCGGGCGTGCCGAAGCTGGGTGTCTGTGGGGTCCTTTTGAATGGCATGGGAGACCAGGTCTTGGGCAGGCCTTCGATCTGCTCGGCGAGTTCGAGGTCGACGTGGCCGTAGAGGAAGACGTCGATACGCGAGCGCAAATTTCCCGCGCGAATGTCTTCATCGCGCAGGTAGGTGTAGGCAACTTTGCGTTGATCGAGCGAGTAGCGGATCCATCCGATGGAATCGGTGTCGGCCCAGGGAACCCAGACGCCGATGCGCGGGGCCTTTGCTTTGTGAAATGGAACGCCGGGTGTGGTGGACGTTCGCATGAAATCGAGTCCGAGTTCATCGGCCACGGATTGAATGGCATCGTGCAGGCCAGGTTGATCGGAGACAATCCAGGAGCCGGCAGGAAACTTGGTGCCGTCGTGCTCGAATTCGTGTTCGGCAATTTGGATTTCGAAATTCGCCAGACGGTAGCGAGCTGCTAGAAATGATTCCTGCCCGGTATCTTTGAGCAAGTACGTGGGACCGGTGCCACTGATGTGTCCGGCCACGGCGGGCGGTCCGCTGAGCGCGGTGAGGGCCGCACCGCGAATCGACGCATCGGCCGTCGGGATGGCCTCAAGGTGATAGTTGATGGGCAGTGCCCACGACACGTCGTCATAGGGAGGCTCGCCGTCTTTTGGATAATGCTGGGGGGTGAGCAAATCGACGGCGTAGTTGCGATAAGGCTGGTCGAGGCGAACCACATACGTTCCCGCGGGGAAGCTTCCATCCTTGAGTTGAATCGCAGTTTTCGCCTGGGCAACCTCGATGTGCTGTCCGATCAAGCGGTCCACCATTTGCGAGACCCGCGTCGGATCTCCTTGGTCCTGGGGAATGAGAAACGCGTACGGCGGCTGGCTCAGGCCCTTCTGCCACGAATCCCACGACTTCTGATAAAAGTTGCGCAGCATTTCTTGGGCGTGGCTTGCAGTGTCCTCGAGCGCCGCCAATGCCCCGGTTTCCTGGTAGTTCAGGTTGTCACGAGCTGACCAGGTAACTGCGTGCGGAGCCGGCAACGGTCGGTACCACTCCATGGATGTCGCGTTGGGTGAGATCGAACGCTGCTCGGTTTCGGCGCTGCCGTTGCCAAACGTTTCGTAGCCACGTCCGATGCTGTTGTGATTCATGGCCACAGAATCGAGATAGAGATGAGCGAACCCCTCGCCAAAATTCCACGTCGAAACCCCGGGCATGCCCATCGCCGTCATAGTTTCGACTTCGTGAAAACTGAGTTCCAGAAACTCGGTGTACGTGATGGGATCGATGTTTGGGTTGTAGGGGCCAGTACCGTTCCAGGTCATCAGGAAGGGCACACCCTCGTGCAGATCATGCACAACCGTGGGATGCCAGTCGTGGAACATGCGGTGTACGGCCTTCGTGGTCTCATGGGTCTGCTGGTGCGTGTCACGGTTGATGTCGACGAAGGTGTATTTGGACCAGTAGGGCGGTGACTGGCGCGGTAGTGTGTTGCGATCGGTCTTGCCTTTGAGATAGCGATAGAACCAGTCGACCATTTTGTCGCGGCCGTCGGGATTCGAAATCGGATTGATCAACACGACGAGCTGCTCGCGGATGCGACGGATCATGGGTTGCTCGGAGACGGCCAGGCGATAGGCGAGTTCGATCATCGCCTCGGTGGATCCGGTTTCGTCGGAGTGGAGCGCAGCGTTGAAGTAATAGATAGGGCGCGAGGTCGAGATCAGCTTCTCGGCGGCAGTTTTGTCGGTGCGGCGCGGATCCGATAGTGCGGCGGTGGCGGCTTTCAAGCGGTCGCAGTCGCGGATGCCGGCATCGTCGGCGATGGCGATCAGAAGGATCTCGCGGCCTTCTTCACTGTGGCCGACGGTGAAGACGCGAACGCGCGGGCTCGCTGCCGCCAGGGCCCGGGCATAGCCATAGGTTTTTTCTGTTCCCAGCAATTCTCCGGGGGCGCCCATGATGCGGCCAAAAAACTTCTCCGGGGAAGGCACTTTGTCAGACTGAGGAACATATGCGACCCACCGAGACATATAATGCGGATCGGTGGTTGCGGCGGCAATCGCTTCGCTGGCGCCGGGTTCGGAGATATCAGGAGCTTGCCCTCTAGCGGCAACGGCGAACACAAGCAGGCACATGGACCATGAAGCAGCTCGGAACATGGGGACCTCTGCACTCGATGTGAGGCGCAAGTGTAGCACGCACTCTACGGGACCCCACAGTGTCAACCAACCACCGATACTTCGACCGTATCGAAGAGCCGCTCTTCAATTGTCTTGGCGGCAATACCGGTAACCATCGCGCAGGTCGGAATTGCAGGTATGGTGAAGCCGATCTGTTGCTCAATCGTTGTTTTCGGATTATCGGGATCACGCTCCAATTTGTTGGGCTAGATCGATGATGCTTACAGAAACCACGTCAAAATCGCCTGGCTTAGCCTTGTCGGGCACGCCGACGGGGCCACCACCGTATTCGGTCGGACGATAGATGAAACCCGTACGCAGACCATAACTGCGGGCCGCCTGCAAATCAGAGGCGTGAGCCGCGCACATCATCACTTGCTCTGGCTTCAGATCCAGATAAAAGGGTGCCGACAGGTACATCTGGCGGTCAGGCTTGTAGTGCTCGACGAGGTCCGAACCCAGAATGACATCCCACGGCAGGCCAGCAAATTTGGCGAGGTTGGTCATGAGCGCAACATTGCCGTTCGACATCGGCGAGATTATGTATTTCCTTTTCAATCGGCTTAGCCCCTCAACCGAATCAGGCCAGGGCTTGAGCCTTCGCCAGACATGGGCAAACTGGGCCTTTTCCTCTTCGCTCAGCCCCTCAATCTTGTACTGCTGGAGCAGGTCCTCAAGCATCATGCGATGCAAATCGTCGAGATTGGTCCATGGAATCTCGGCCTTGCGTACTTTGTCCATGGCCGGCCGGTATCCGAGGCGCCAGCGGTCGGTGAACCCCGCCCAGTCAATGGCCAAGCCCTTGGCGTTGCCCCAGCTAGTTGCCTCGGCAATCACGGAACTGCGCCAGTCCACAACCGTGCCGAATATATCGAAGACGCAAGCCTTCACCTTAGCCAATTCGGGGCTCACCCTCTTAGCGCTCCCTGTGGCCTGCATGCGGAACAGCGAACTCAGAAATTGGCGACGTCATAACAGCTGTATCGACTGCGAATGCCGCCATCCGCCTCCCCGAACGGCCACCATTGTCGTTCTCGCAGTGCCGAATCGCACATTGCAGGGTGCGGTGTTTACTCGAACTGCAGCACAACAATCTCCGGGTTCGATCCCAGCCGCAGCGGCGGCCCCCAGGTGCCCGCACCGCTCGACGTAAAAACCTGCATCTTTCCAATGCGGCTCAGTCCGTAGACAAACTGGCGGTAGATTCGGCGCGCCATCCAACTCCAGGGAATGAATTGGCCCACGTGTGTGTGCCCGGAAAGTTGCAGCGAGACTCCCGCCGCTTCCGCCACCTGCGGATGGTCCGGGGCGTGCGTCAGCAGGATACTCGCCCGCCCGCGGTCCACGCCGATGCCTCTCAGTACCGAGGCGAAGTGCGCGATGCGCGCCGCGTGGCGGTAAGGAACCCCGATGATCTGCAATCCCGCCGCTTCGACCTTTTCGTTGCTCAAGACTCGCACGCCCGCTGCTTCGACCGCCTGTAGGTACTTGCTGTCGTCGCCAAATTGCTCGTGGTTCCCGGCCACGAAATACACGCCATGTGGCGCGGTCAATTGGCGGAGCGGTTCCGCCGCGCGCTTCGCGTCGATGGCCGTGCCATCGTACAAATCGCCAGCGATGAAGATGGCGTCGGGCTTCTCCTTTAGTAGATCGGCCACGATTCGCCGCAAGAAGCTCGCGTTTCGCACGTGACCGAGATGAAGGTCGCTAATCAGCGCCGCCTTGCGCCCGCGCCAAGCCTCCGGCAGATTCGCCAGCCGCACCGTGGTTCGCGTGATGCGCGTCCAGCTGGCATTGAAAACGCCGTAGAGGCCGGTGGCCACAGCCAGGCCGAACAGCGCCTCTACAATGATGTGAAAGTTCACCTGCCAGCCTGTGGCCCAAGCCAAACCAAAGGCAAGCCAGGAGAAAACAGCTGCAATAAACAGGAAGCTAAGCAAGCCGAGCCACACCGCCGCCACTTTGTAGATGGCCCGCACGAGCTTGCCTGTATACCACCAGGCCAGCAGAGACGCGATAAGAAAACTCACAGACAAAAGGCCAAGCAGAAGCTTGAGCCACAGCGGGCCAGTGGCAGGGTTCGCTGGAAGCGATAATGTCCACGTGTCATACAAAAGCAAGTGTGCTAGGAAGAGAACAGTCTGCACGACAACGATGAACCCAATCAACCCCGCTCGTATCTTCATCTTTCGTTAGATTCACCAACCCGCTGTTTGTATGCACTTGAGGCCTTAGTCCTCATTTTTGACAAGGTAGACGGAAATCGCGAAAGGACCGTCGGTCCGTTCGCGCTCTGTCGAGGCCATACGGCCGATGGCTCCGTGATTAGGGCCGAGAATGATCGCCAGAATGAGTGGTATCTCCTTAACCTACTTGATTTTAAGGGCGATCTCGCTGGACTTCGCTGGCTTCGCGTAGCTGGTTCGCCGCAAGTTCTGGAGTAATGTCACGCTGCCGGGCTGCCAGCATCTCATATCCGACCATGAACTTGCGCAAATTCGCGGTGCGCAGAAGAGGATAAAAGTGCGCGTGAAAATGCCACTCTGGGTGCGGTTCACCGTCGGTTGGTGCCGGGTGGAAACCCATGGAATAAGGGAACGAGATCGCGAAGAGATTGTCGTAGCGTGTGGTCACTCGCTTGAGAATGTCCGCTAGGCCTGTGCGTTCCGACGGGTTGAAGGGCACGAAATCGCGGGAGTGTTTTTGTGAGATGAGCAAGACTTCAAATGGCCAAGCCGCCCAAAAGGGGACGAGCGCCAGGAAGGAATCGTTTTCGCAGACGATGCGGATCCCAACCCTGCGTTCGAGATCGAGGTAATCGCAAAGCAGACATGAACCATTCCTGCCTCGATAGGCCGCTTGCGAATCCTGTTCCAGGCGCGGCTGGTTGGGGATGGTTTGGTTCGCCCAGATCTGACAATGGGGATGCGGATTGCTGCACCCCATCATCTCGCCCCGATTCTCAAAGATCTGAACATAATTGATGTAGGGCAGCGCTCCCAGACTGGCGTACTCGTCAGTCCAGACCTCGATCACGCGAGCGATCTCCTCGACGCTCATTCGGGACAGAGTCAGATCGTGGCGAGGAGAGAAACACACGACCTTCGAAGTGCCCGCCTCGCTCTCGGCCACAACCAATGCCCGTCCCTCCTCGTCGATTCTTGCGCTGGGTATATCGGGTTCGAGAGAAGCAAAGTCGTTTGTGAAGACAAAGGTTGCGCCGTAGTGCGGGTTGCGCACTCCGTTCGCCCGCAAGTTACCGGGACACAGATAGCAGTCGGGATCATACCTAGGTGGACTTGCACCTGACATGTTCTCGACTTGCCCTCGCCAGGGACGTTGGGCTCGGTTTGGCGAAACCAGCACCCACTCCCCGGTGAGTGGGTTCAAGCGCCGATGCGTCGTCCGCTCGAGGTCCATCGTTTATGCTTCGAAGGCGCCGACTTTGACGGCATCGCCCATTACTGGAACATCCATTTTGGGTTCTCCCGAATGGTTACCAGACCCCAGCGCCTTCCGCCGCCGAGCATACATAAATGGCCGGAATCAACCCGGTCGCTCTGGCGTATCCTTCCGCAATCCTTGATAGGAACCGCTCGGCCTCGTGCGAACGCACCAGGCTCACGGTACATCCTCCGAATCCTCCTCCAGTCATGCGGGTGCCGTAAACGCCCTGGCAGCCCGAAGCCAGTTCGACGAGCACATCCAGTTCGGGGGAACTGACCTGGTAGTCGCAACGCAAGCTTCGGTGCGACTCATACATGAACTGCCCAAACCGATCCAGGTCGCCTACCTGAAGTGCCTCCGCCGCCCCGAGTACACGCTGGTTCTCGCTGATAACGTGACGGCACCGCCGATACACCTCCTCGGGCAACTCAGTCTTGTGCAGCTCCAGATCGGCGAGGGTGACGTCGCGCAGGGCAACGATACCTGGCAGATGTTGTCGAAGGATTCTCACCCCCATTTCACAGTCTGCCCGGCGACGGTTGTACTCGCCCGCTGCCAGTTCGTGTCGCACCATGGTGTTCGAGACCACGAAGCTGGCTTCGGCAGGAATCGGAAGCAGCTTGTACTGGAAGGAGCGGCAATCGAGCATCAGAGCATGGTGCGAGCGACCGAAGGTAGTAGCGAACTGGTCCATCATCCCACAGCGCGTGCCAGCGTACTCATGCTCAGCTTGTTGACAGAGTCTGGCCATCTTGAGAGGAGACAGCTCAAAATTGGACGTCCACATCACTGCCAACGCAGTGGAGACCTCGAGTGAGGCCGAGGAACTCAATCCGGCTCCGAGAGGCAACTCACCGTGAATGACCAGATTAGCTCCCGATAACTTCTGCCCACTGCTCTCGAGCACTGCAGCTACGCCGCGGATGTAGTCACTCCAGTGCTGGCGTGGAGACCCCGCGAGCTCGTCCAAGGGCAACTCAATCGTTTCCCCAAAGTGGACCGAATGCACGTGCAAAATACGATCGTCCCGTTTTCCCGCAGCCACCCATGTATAGAGCTCAATGGCGATGGGCATTACGTAGCCGTCGTTGTAGTCGGTGTGCTCGCCAATCAGATTGACACGGCCCGGGGCTCGAAAAATCTTGGGAGGGGCGCCATGCAATTGCTGGAAGCGCTTGCTCAACGCATCGGAAATCGATTCGCAGCTAAGGACGGGGTTAGGCATCCCACGACGGTCCGCGGCCTCTTTTACCCGTTGACATCCGGTCGACCGGAGCGTCGTCATGCTCGTCCGGTTTCAAATCAGCGAGGCATCAGGCCAGGCTCCCACCCTATCATTTCCTCGACAAAGCCAGAAGCGTCAACATGGGGGGCTCGCATTCGTTGCACTGAGGAATCGAACATGCCCAGGAATCAGTTACTTACGAGGATTCGAAGAGAGGATGCATTGCTCAAAGACCTTCTTCTATTTCGCCCGGTCTATGGCCTCAAGCAAATTCACCAAGGTGACTATTTGCGATCGAAGAGTAAGTGGGCTGGTGCCGGCGAATGTGTAGATCGTAACTGCCCATATCGGACCAGTCATTATGCGGCTAGACGTCTTGCTTCGAGGGTGTGAGGCAGCCGCCGGGTACAATCGACATGACACCAATGAGTTCAGAAGCCGATCACACAGCCATGCTCTCGGTCGCCATCGCCGAAGCGCGCAAGGGGTTGTCCGAAGGCGGTATCCCCGTGGGGGCGGCGATTTTCGATCGAGGCGGCCGGCTGGTCAGCGCCGGCCACAACCGCCGTGTGCAGAGTGGGGATCCTTCGATCCATGGTGAAACGGACGCCTTTCGGAATGCCGGACGCCAGCGCAGCTATCGCAGTCTCATCATGGTCACTACACTTGCTCCCTGCTGGTATTGCAGCGGGCTGATTCGTCAGTTTGGCTTTCGTACGGTATTGGTTGGTGAAAGCCGCAATTTTCAAGGTGGCTTGGAATGGCTCCGCTCGCTTGGGGTCCGGGTTGTCGATCTCGATTCCGAAGAGTGCGTCACATTGCTGGCGGACTACATTCGTGCTCACCCGGATGTATGGAACGAAGATATTGGCGAAGAAGAATAGGTTACCGTCCCACGCGTCGAAGGAACCTCGTTGCTTACGACTCCTACCGAGGTAAAAGCAATTCCCTGCAACAGGTTGGTCATGCCGAGCATGCTTTGGCATACACACTCAAAACTCGCCGAATGTGATACTGAATCATGCGTTCGGGAACAGCCTGCAGTGCTCCGGCCCGAATCGCATGGTACTCCATGGGCAGGTACTGGCTGACGAGGGTCAGAGGGATCGATTCTGTCGCGAGATTATCGAGCAGGCGTGACACTTCTGCCTGGACCGCAGGTTGATTCCAGTAATATCGACAACGATCGCTGAAGCCATATATGAGGTCGCGGCGAATCTCGTCTTCGCTGCCATGATAGTAAGCCTTCCACAGACTCGGGTTGTGCAACATCGCCTCCTCCAGCACTTGCCACACCTTTGAAAGTTGGCGCTCTGATTTCGTTCCGAACAGCACTCGTTCCATGCTGCTCAAGGCCAGCACCGCCTCACGATAAGCAAAGGTCAACCAGGGACCGACCTTCAAGATTGCGAAATGGTCCCTGATCATGCGGGCTAAGGCTTGGGGGGATTGGTAATCCGTCGAGTGTGCTTCAAAGACGATTCCAGCATGATTGGACAATGTGGCGGATAACGATTGCGCTTTTACGGGATCGTAGTCGAAGATCGCATTTGATCCGAAATCGACTCCAGGCTGGACGACTAGGGCGATTACCTTTTCCCATGCGGACGACAGGCCAAGGTCAGAGAACGCGTCCCGAAAGGTCTCGAGCGTTCGATTCACATGCTCGGCGGTGGTTACAGCAGGCGGTTGCGCCGCGTCAGACTCTCCGCCAGGTGCGGGGACCTCGCTTCCGATCACGTACGTCAGTGGTGGAGAGCCCGGAGGCAATTTCTGAAAAGCCTTTTCGGCAGCATGGCAGAGACGCGCGGCTCGCTCGGCAATTAGTCTCTCCGGCAGACTCCTGCCCGGATCGTCGGCACACGGCATGCTCGCGTCAAGGTGGACCTTTTGGTAGCCGGCGGCTACGCAATCCTCGACCAGGTCGCAAGCTTTTGTTAATGCGGAGCCCGACGGTTCTGCGCGCCAAGGGAAAGGACCCAGATGATCCCCACCGAGCAGAATTCGCTCGCACGGCAGTCCCGCCTTCTCTGCGGCGGATCGGATGAAATGTGCGAACTGGCTCGGTGTAGAACCACTGTACCCCCCAAACTGGTTGACCTGGCTTGAAGTCGACTCGACATGCAGAATCGAGCCGTCCTGTAGCGACTGCTGAACGGCAGCTTCGATGACGGCAACGTGAGCGGAGCAGACCGCATACGTGCCGCCTTTTCCCGACTTCCGGTTGGCACACAGAATCTCCCGGAGCCGGCCACCAGCCTCTCCCCACTGTTGGTTCCGTGGCGGCTGCCTCGTGCCACGCAGGGGCTTTTCAGTGTGTTCCATATGCTCTTTCTCGCCTCTCGAGACACCGCGTTTGAGCGACGATCCTCACGGTGTGGATGCAAGTCGTGCCAAAAGAATGCAAAAACAAGCCATCATATAACGAAACCACCGGCGGTCCTGACCAACGGGCTGCACGCTAATGAATTGAAGCGGCGACTTCCCTTCCTGTTTCGGAAATGTGCATGAGACGGTGGAGCCCGCAATCCGGATGCCGCCATCAATCGCTTTCGCGCGGCTTACCCTGGAAACCGCAACCGTGGCAACAGGAGCGGCTTCTCCGCCCGGCAGACTTGCAACACCCCAGAGACGATGGACCTTTCCTACCGACAGCGTGCGCAGACCGAGACGCCGGTCGAGCGCAGGGTTGGCTCCTGTGCGGACGATGGTGGGTTCGGTCACGAGGACTTGTTCCGTTGGCGCGTTTGTGGCAAGCTAGCCAAGCACGCAAGAAATAATAATAAAACGAAATAAGTCGAAATTCGTTGGTGCGGCATGTTGGAGGCCCTGATGAGGAACGCCGATCGTCGTACGACGGTTGCCCTGTCTTTCATTCTTGTTCTGACCGGGAGTAGTTGCAGCCGGCAGGCAGCAAATCCACCCGCGAATGACCAGCCTGCTGCGACCCAGAATGTGCAGCCCTCTGCGATCAAGATAGAACTGAACCCCAGTGGACCGCTGATCCTGACGACCACCGCGGCGGAATTTGAGGTTCTGCCTTCTGGCTACGTGCGAGGCTCTCTCCTGAAGGCTGGCAAGAAGCTTACGCTCGATGAGCCGTCCGTAGGAAAAGCCGCCGGAAGCGACTACCTGCTGTCCGGGAGCCACGAAGTTGGTTTCCAGCTGGAGTTTGACCAGGCGAAAGTTTCCGACGCCACCGGCAAGCTCGGTCGGGGCAAGCAGGTGCAGATTCCCTCCCGGTTTTCAGGGCCTGCCGGTAGTCTCGAACGCTTGCTGCAAATTGAGTGCTATGACGATTTTCCCAACCTCCTGCTCACCAGCGTCGCATATAAGAACAGTGGAAACGCGGAATTCCAAATTGAGCGTGCCATCGACCAGCAGCATCGCTTCAACGCCAAACTGGTAGACCCGAAGGTCGAGCCCTATGAGATGTGGTCGTACCAGGGTTCGAGCTACAACTGGGGAAGCGATGATGTTTTGAAGCTGTCGCGCGGGTTTCGACAGCCGAATGTCATGGGCGAGATGGTCAAAGGCGGCTACGGCGGAGGCATTCCGGTCGTGGCCTTCTGGACAGCTTCGGTGGGGGAGGCGATCGGACACGTCGAGACCGTGCCCTTGACTCTTTCGATTCCGGTCGCAGTCGGCACCGACCAGGATGTCAACGCGTCGGTCGAGATCCCCGCCAAGACCACGCTCACCCCCGGGGAGACCTATTCCACTCCCCGCAGCTTTCTCGCCGTGTACTCCGGGGACTTCTATGAACCTTTGCACTTGTGGTCGCGCGTACTCGAGAAGGAGGGATGGCAATTGCCCAAGCCTTCCGCGGAAGCCTACCAGGTGAGTTGGTGTGGCTGGGGCTATGAGTTCAACGTGACCCCGGCTCAGATGGTGGGCACCATTCCGAAGCTGAAAGAATTCGGGATCAAGTGGGCGACACTCGATGACCGCTGGTTCGATGCCTACGGGGACTGGAATCCTCGTTCTGACACCTTTCCTGGCGATTCCATCAAGCAGATGACGAATGATTTCCACAAGCAGGGAGAACTGGTCCAGCTCTGGTGGTTGCCGTTGGGAGTCGAAGATGGTCAGGGCCGATGGGAGTCCCACCGATACAAGGTTGCCGATGTTGTGCGCCAGCATCCAGACTGGCTCATTCTTAACAAGGACGGTTCCCACGGGCGCATGACGCGTAACCTGGCCGCCCTGTGCCCGGCGCTGCCTGAGGTCCAGGCATATCACAAGCAGCTCACAGAGAGGTTCATTCGAGACTGGGGATTCGACGGCTCCAAGTTGGACAACATTTATTCCGTACCCGCCTGCTACAACCCTGCTCATCACCACAATTCACCGCAGGACTCGGTCAACGCCATGGGCGAGGTGTACAAAACTATCTTTCAGACCACGCGCGCCCTGAAACCCGAGAGTGTGACCCAGGCATGTCCGTGCGGTACGCCGCCTTCTCTGGCTTGGCTGCCCTATATCGATCAAGCCGTGACTGCCGATCCCGTAGGTGCAGTTCAAGTGCGCCGCCGAATCAAGATGTACAAGGCTCTGCTCGGGCCTGAATCGGCAGTTTACGGAGACCACGTGGAGCTTTCCGCCATGACCCGGGTGGGCCACGACTGGAGCGAACACGGGGATGACTTCGCATCTACGATTGGTGTGGGAGGGGTGGTTGGAACCAAATTCGTGTGGCCGGATCCGGGCCCGAAATTCAAGCCAGTAGTGCTAACCGAAGCGAAGGAACAACACTGGAAGAAATGGATCGCGATCTACAACGAGAAGATGCTCTCAAAAGGCACCTTCCTCGATCTCTACACCTACGGTTACGATGTGCCCGAAGGCTACGCGATCGAGAAAGACGGGAAGATGTACTACGCGTTTTTCGCCCCCAACGACACCACTCCTTGGAAGGGAGAAGTGGAGCTGCGCGGATTGAAGCCGGGGACATACGAAGTACTGGACTATGGCAATAACGTCGATCTCGGATCGGTACAGGCAACCGCGGAGCAAGCCGCCAAACTGAAGACCGAATTCAAGCAACACCTGCTGTTGGAAGTAGCTTCCCGGTAAGAAATGTCGTTCGCGGCCTCAAAACTCAATCGGTCTGAGACGCGATTCGACCGTGTTGGCGAAGGAAGCTCTCCCTGTGGGCGGAATCGCGAAACGCTTCGGTTCCCCCGGGACGCGTGGTCGACAAGGCGCCAGCCAGGTTGCCCGCGGCCAGGCAAGTAGCGAGATCGGCCCCCTTCAGAAACTGATGCAAGAAGCCCGCGTCAAAACTGTCCCCTGCACCCACCGGATCGACTGCGGTCACAGGTATTGCCGCACTGACCACTCTCTGTTTGCCCCGTTGCGCCATGGCGCCTTCCGGCCCGAGCTTCACCACCACGAAAGGGACCAGCTCAGTCAAGCTGCTCACCGCAAGGTCGAGATCCTGGGTATCGGCAATCTTGCGAGCCTCGCGTGCATTCGGCAGGAAAACATCGACATAAGGGAGCACGTCGCGCAGGCCACCTTCCCAGCGATCCTCAGGATCATCGTTGGTATCGAGCGAGATCGTTAGCCCGGAGGCCTTGAGTTTGCGGAATAGATTCCCCACTTGTGGCTGCAGTTCCTTTTGCAAGTAATACGATGACAAGTGGAAATGGCGTGAATCGGATAGAGATTCCAAATCGAGATCCGCTAACGTCAACTCCGCGATGCTGCCCGGATAGGTCAAGATATTCCGCTGAGCGGTGTGCTGCAGAATGACCGTTAACCCGGTTTGAGTGGGAGCGGGGACGCGGCGCACCCGCGAGACGTCAACCGCGGCTTCTTCCAGGCGCTCGAGCGCCATTTGGCCCAGCTGATCATCGCCAATGCGGGACTGGAAACCTACCCGGCTGCCCAGCGCTGCCAGGTTGTGGGCAACAATGGCCGATGAGCTCCCGAGTGTGAGGACCATACGTTCAGCCAGGAGTTCCCGTTCGGCGGGTATCTCGTCCGGGAGACCATAAAGAATCAAGTCGAGATTCAGTTCGCCCGCGATCGTGACATCAAAGCGAGGCATGTTTGGTCGTCATTGAGGGAGTGCTTTGCTCAAGGGTCACCACGCGGCTCAGATTCCTTGGCGCGTCGGGATCCAGACCCTTATCCAATCCCGTGTATAAGCCGAGCAGCTGCCCAGGCCATAAAACTGGCCCCAAACGTGCAAGTTCAGGCAGGTCGAGTGACAACTCCACAACCAGGCTCGCGGCCGCCCGCACCCGACCATCAGCATGGTTAGCAACCGCCAGGATGGGGGCGCCTAGAGATTTCATTTCGCCAAGCAGTTCACACTCCGCTTCGTAACCATGCTGGGAAAGGAGAAACACCAGCAATGTTTTCGAGCTGACGATCGACTTAGGACCGTGGCGAAACTCCAGGGTATGGAACGACTGGGCGTAGGAAAGCGACATTTCCGTGAGTTTAAGTGCATATTCACACGCCAGGCCATAGAAAGGTCCCTGGCCCAGGCAAACATAATCGGCGAAGGAGTGAGCTTGCACGAACTCTCGAATTCTCGTGGGCAATTCTCCTAAGGTTGATTCGGCCGCCGCCGGCATGGCCGCGAGCGAACCGGAAAATTTGGTGTCTCCGGCGAGCACAGCCGCCAATGCCTGCAGGGTCAAGAGCATCGAACTGAAGGACCGCGTCATCACCGTGCTTTGTTCATCGGCGGGTATGCAGATGGTGTGGGTGGCCATTTTCTCCAGAGCCTGATTCGGCGCACAGGTGATCGCCAGAGTTGGAAGATTTCGCGATCCTAACAATTCTGCGGCCTTGAGCACCTCCGAGGTCCGTCCCGAGCGCGAGATCAGAACCGGTACCCAATCCTTGGCTTCAACCAGCGCCGGCTCCGGATAGAGTAGGATCTCCGAAGCCGGAATCGCCCGGGCGGGGCGCTTGGTCAAGCTGCTGATCGTCGCGGCCGCGGCGAGTGCAACGTAGTAGCTGGAACCGCAGCCAATCAGGAGCCAACCTGGAGCATTGGCGAAGCGGTCGCGGACTCGCTCGAGCCCCTGGCTCTGGTGAAGCTTTGCCAGACAAGCCTTCCAGACGTCGGGCTGCGACAGGATCTCCGCGAGAGAATGCGCCCCGGCGGCTTTGCCCGGCTTGTGGCCGTCGTTGGACTGCTGAGACAAGGATTGGGTTTGATCAGACAAGGGTGACCTCGATTCCGGCTTTCTTGAGCACGCGCAGATCAGACTTCGAGATGCCATGATCGGTGATGATTTGTTGCACTGCCGATGGTGGAGCGATCAGGGAAAGACTGCGCTTTCCGAACTTGCTCGAATCGCACACCACGACCGTTCGCTTCGCCACTTCGACCATGACCCGATTTACTTTCGATTCCAGCAGGTTGGGCGTGCTCAGACCGTAATGAACATCGAACCCATCTACGCCCAAGAAGAGAACATCGGCGTTCAGATGGCGGAGCGTTTCTTCGGCAATCGGGCCGACCAAGGAGAAAGAGTTCTTGCGCAAGGTTCCTCCGGTCAGAATGACGTCGACCGGAGCACCCGCGAGTTCGGCCGCGATGTTCACGGCATTCGTAACCACGGTCAGCTGCTTCGATTGACGCAGGGACCTCGCGATCGCGGTTGTCGTCGTGCCGGAATCCAGGATCACCACCTGACCTTCATTCACCATTTGGGCGGCGGCAGCCGCAATATGAAGCTTTTCCTTGCGATGGAGTTGTTCTTTCTCATATAGCGTCGGATCCTCAAGCGCACCAGCGCGTGCGGGCAGAGCGCCGCCGTGAGTACGGTGGAGCTGTCCGTGCTCATGAAGCACCTCCAAATCCTTACGAATCGTGACCTGGGAGGTATGAAACTGGTTCGCGAGTTCTGCCACCAAAACTCGTCGCTCCCGGTTCAGGGTCTCGAGAATGGCCCGCCGCCGCTCTTCGTTTAGCACGCTATTCTCTCCCGGCCACTGGTATACATGGCTTGCTCAACCAAATGGCCGCTTTTGTTTCTATTTTCTTTTTATAACGGTTTGTTTCGTTTTGTCCAGCCCAGCAATCCCGGGGCCGGAGGGGACATCCTGTGCCTGCGGCACGGCAAGGTGCGAAACCGGCAAGATTTCGTTCAAAGGACTGACCCGGACCGAGGGGGTTGGGCACCGGCGCGGGCGCTTTGCTGTTACATCGGCCCCGTCGTTTCTTCCGAACCCTTGTGGATTAGGATTCAGCCGAACCAGCTCTCCATGGCGTCATTCCACCTACCAGCTCCCCTTTCCGGACGGCCAGGTAATTTGGCGATGATCGGGGATCTTAGTCGGGTGTGCGATGCTGCGGATTCTTAATGAGGCTAGGAGGGCGATGTCATCCCTCATGCGAACCATGACGGATGCCAGCCCCGGCGGCACGACAGTGTGGTGCTCGGGCTCTCAGCCGGTCAGCGATCGCGCCGCCACTCGTGTGCCATGGAAGACGGCACACTAAGGCTATTCCCTCCGATGAGTAACAGACGTAGCTTTTGGAATGCTGACGGGCTAGGTGCGTGTGAAACTGTCGTCCTTCTCCGACAGCAGTTTCGCTTGGGAGACCAAACCCGTCAGCTGAATTTTGAAGCCCAAGGGAAAGCCCGGGTCTTTTTCAGGCTCTCAGCCGAGGCCGCCGAACTGTTCTGAAAACCGACATTACAACGCAGACCCTCAGAGTTCTCGATAAAAATTGGCTATTGGACTCAACCTAGTCATCATGACAGGGAGATAGGCGCTGTCATCCTCTGCTGTCCGCGGCCACGAAGGTCGACGAGATCCCCGGCCTGAAATGACTTCGGACCTCTAGGTTGGCAGGCCGCCGGCTCAGATTTGAATCCAGTTCGCATCTTCCCCTGGTTTTCGACGTCGGAAGAATGTGAGAGTAGTTCGATAATCAGGCCGTAACGAGATGAAGGCCCCGAATCAAAGCTTCGAAAAGCACAAATCTGCCCGGTGAGGCTGCCACGAATCCGCCTAGTCAAGACCGGTTGTGCTGTCCTCGGCGAATGGCCTGAAGTTGGAACGAATAGCCAAATCCAATGAAGTGATCGACGGCTGCCGAGGAAAGGCCAAAGCCAACATGAAAGTCGAGCTGCTGTTTGGGCTTGATCTTATAGGCCGTTCCGAGGTGCAGTAGATTTTGCGGCCCCCCATGTTGCGGGAACTCCCCGGCGTATTCGATGAAGGCATCCCATCGACTGGTAATCTGTCGATCCAGCAGAAACGTGGCTTGACCCGTGAGATTGCGACTGGTGCCTTGGGTTGGCCATAAGAGCGAAAACATGCCCGCAGCCATCCAATTCTTGGGCAGGGGATGCGACCAGGGAAGCTCGAACTGTGGGTCATAGCCATGACTGGATACGGAGTTCGCCCCGGTCGGAAAACTCAGCGACACAATCAATGAGGCGTCGAAACCCGTCGCGCTGGTGACCAGCTGCTGCTTAAGACCCAGGCTGAGGTCCCCCAACCCGGTTCCAAAGCCGGTTCCGGTAAAGAGATTTTGATAATAATCCGGCGCGGTGAACCGTAACTCCGTCTTCGATGTGAGCCCAAAGCGGACCAGTGTTTCAGGAAAGTCGAAGCTCTGCTGTCCCTGGTTGCTCGTTTCGGTGAAACCGTTTTCGAAAACCAGGCTGCCACTTGGGACGACCATACTCGAAGCGGTAACCGCAGGACGATCGGTTGTGATCATGGGTGGCATGCTCACTGCAGCCGGCTGATTTTGGCCGTACAGCAAAGCGGTTGCAACAAGAATCCAGGACAACGACAGGCCCGAAATGACTGGTTGGCAACGCAAGTCGTGAATTCCAGTGTCAACATCCGACGGGACAGACCCGGCTGCGATTCCATTCCGTCAATTCTGATGCTCTTCTGTCGCCGTTTGCCCGACTCGAAATTAAAACATAGCCACTCGATTCTAGAAACAGATTTTGCTCCCCTGTCGAGTCAAAGGCCCGCACGACAGAAAAATTGGTGGACCTCACGCGGAGGACATGAACTCAGGCAGTTAACTGATAAGGGATGGACACGACTGTGATGCGCTGGTTGCCGTTGAACAGCAACAGGGCGCGAATGGCCTCCGGTCGGTTGTTGTGCAGCAAATAGTGATACCAGTGGCTTTCGACCAGTTCCGGGATCAGCACGGTAATGTTGCGATCTGGTTGTGTCGCCTGCTGTTGAATCGCGTAATCAACAATCGGCTTCACAATGAAACGATAGGGCGAATCGAGCACAACCAGCTGTGGTAGAGGCAGGCCAGCCAACTTGGCGGGCTTTTCCACAACCTCGCTCCACTGGCCACACAGCTGAGAGGTATCCTCTCCGCATTGCACGTGCAGTACATGGATCTCCCGCGACAGGGTCCAGGCATAGCGCAGTGCTTTCTCGGATACAAGACTCCAGCGATCGATCGGTAGGAGGACGATCGGTTCAGAAAGATTACCCGTGGTGACAGGGAGATTCGTGCTGATCTCCTGCGCCACATGGGAGTAGTGATGTTTGACCGAACGCATCATCACAATCAGGGCCGGAATCAGCAGGACTGTGATCCAGGCGCCATCTACAAACTTCGTAACCAACACCACAGCCGTGGTGATCCCGGTCGCCACGGCTCCGAGTCCATTCAGGAACATGCTGTGGGTTGCACCGGGTCCACCGCTTCGCTTCCAGTGCATCACCATGCCCGCTTGCGAAAGCGTAAACGCCAGAAATGCGCCGATCGCATATAGAGGAATCAGACGGTCGGTGACACCACCGAAGATAAACAGGAGCGTGCCGGTGAGCACGGCGAGGGCATACACGCCCTGGGCAAAAATCAGCCGCCGTCCGCGGATGACGAAAGCATGCGGCAAGTACCCGTTTTGCGCGATCGCGCGAGCTAGACGTGGAAAATCGGCAAAGGCCGTGTTGGCAGAAAGCGACAGCACGACAAGGATGGAAACAATGCTGACCCAGTAGAAAACGCCCCGACCCGTGACAGCAGCCAGCAACTGCGAGAGCACGCTATCATAGCCGGGCATCCCTGGATCCGTCGCCGCGATTCCATAGGCCGGCACGAGGTAGGCGATTCCCAACAACATTGCCATGAGGATCCCGATGATGATGGTTAGCGTGAGCTTGGCGTATTTGTCGGTGGGCTCGCGAAAGGCCATAACGCCGTTGCTCACCGCCTCGACTCCGGTCATCGCCGTGCAACCGCTAGAGAAGGCACGCAGTAAAAGCCAGGCGCTCACCGATTCGGTGATTCCGGTTAACTTGGGAGGGACAACCACGGGAACCGGATGCCCTCCCGCGGCGACGGTCTTGAATAGGCCAACAGCGATGAGGCCGAGAAGGCAAGCG
The DNA here is from genome assembly GCA_035622455.1 of Terriglobales bacterium. Lineage (GTDB taxonomy): Bacteria > Acidobacteriota > Terriglobia > Terriglobales > Acidobacteriaceae > JAFAGX01. The sequence continues at coordinate 9,166 of DASPVG010000138.1, read as the reverse complement.
ATGAAGACATAGGTCGGCAAAAGGAAGATCCCACCCGTCTCCTGCACTCCACGCAAATTGACGATTGTGATAAGGAGCAGGATCCCCAGACATAAGGGGAGCGTTTTGCTCTGCAACGACGGCACCGCCGAAACCAGGGCGCCTACTCCGGCGGAGATCCCGACTGCCGCAGTGAGCACGTAATCGATCATGAGCGCTGCCGCGGCCAGCAGTCCGGCCCTCTCGCCCAGGTTCTCTGTCGCGACCGTGTACGACCCACCGCCTTGGGGATAGGCAGAGATGGTCTGCCGATAGGAGAAATAAACGATGCCGAGCAGAATCACGATCCCGATGGTGAGCGGCCATACATAGGCAGCGCCGGCCATGCCCAGCGAAATGAGCAAGGTAAGAGCGGCTTCGGGACCATAGGCCGCCGAGCTCAGCGCATCGAGGCCGAAGATCGGAATACCCTTAACCGGCCCGATTCTCTCTGCTTTTTCCTCTTCCGTGGCCAAAGGCCGGCCAAACAAGAAATCGACGATATTCACGGAATCTTCCTCTGCTGCGAAAGCAGCTGGGCTTCGACGATCTTTCCAGCGTGCCAGATATCATAACCGCTGATGCGGAAAGTCTTGTTAAAGAATGGGTAATAATCGCGGGCCCTGCCGCCCTTACTCGCGCTGCGGGCTTCGCTATCCCGCAATCATCGGTGGCTTTGATAAGATCACCTCGGCAAGCATTCTGCACCCAGAAAGCCGCCCGGCAGACACTGCCTTGCCGACAGGTTCTTTTCCCAACTGCGAAGAACCCAAGCGATGCGCCAGAAGAAGCTCCTTTTCACACCCGGCCCGCTCACTACCAGCGAGACTGTGAAGCAAGCCATGCTGCGGGATATGGGATCGCGCGATGGGGAATTTCTGTCCGTGATAGACGACATTCGCCGCCGGCTGCTAGAGCTCGGCCAGGTTGCGAATGGCTCCTATGAAGCCGTGCTCATGCAGGGATCCGGTACATTTGCCGTCGAGTCCGTGTTCTCCTCTGCCATTCCGTGTAACGGGAAGCTCTTGGTCGCAATCAACGGAGCCTACGGCCATCGCATGGCGAAGATTGCCACGGCGCTCGGTATCGCGTGCCAAACCATCGTTTGCAAAGAAGCGAATCCGGTTCTCCTCGAGCCCGTGCGTCGGGCACTCGCCAAGGACCCGGCGATTACCCACGTGGGCGTCGTCCATTGCGAAACCTCCAGCGGCATTCTGAACCCTGTCGCTGAGCTGGGGCAAACGGTGCGCGCACTTGGCCGCATCTTCATTGTGGACGCAATGAGCAGCTTTGGCGGTATTCCGATCGACATCTCACGAGACAAAATCGATTTCCTGATCTCTTCGGCAAACAAGTGCATCCAGGGAGTGCCGGGCTTCGCATTCGTTTTGGCGCGCCGTGATCTGCTCGAAACGACGGAAGACAACGCTCGCAGCGTAAGCCTCGACCTGTTTGCCCAATGGAAGGAGTTTGAACACAGCGGGCAATTCCGCTTTACACCTCCCACGCACGCGCTGCTTGCCTTCCGCCAAGCGCTCGAGGAGTTGGAAGAAGAAGGTGGCGTGGAGGGCCGGGCTGCGCGATACTCGGCGAATCGCGGGGCGCTCATGGAGGGCATGACGGAGCTTGGCTTTGACGCCTACCTTGTGCCTGAGTACCAAAGCCACTTCATTACATCGTTTCGCTTCCCCAGGCACAGCCGTTTTGACTTCCCGACCTTTTACCGACGGCTGAGCGAGCTCGGCTTCGTCATCTACCCCGGAAAGGTGAGCGATGCGGATTGTTTCCGTGTGGGCACCATCGGACATATATTTCCGCAAGACCTAAGAGCCCTCGTCGCTGCCATCCGTCAAGTGCTGGATGAGATGCAAGTCGATTCGCCGCATGCCATCACCTACGCGGGCAACGACCGAGGACAATGAGCGGCACCCCGCGATCAGAGACGACGTCGCGCTAGCAATTCTGACCGTCGGGTTGCGGAGTTTGGGCTTGCGGGCGAGCCTTAAGTGAGCGCTAGCGAGCGCTACGATGGGGATAGAGGCAAGACCCAAATTCTCGGATCATCCGGGAGAACAACCCAGGAGTCCTTATGAATACCATGCGCCGACCCTATCGCGGTCGGCTGCAGGCAGTGGTTCTTGACTGGGCGGGCACCACCGTAGACCATGGCAGCCTAGCTCCCATGCGTGTGCTTCAGAGGATTTTTGCTGACCGCGGAATCGAGATCACGGACGAGGAAGTTCGTCGTGACATGGGTGTGCTGAAAAAGGATCATATTCGCAGTCTGCTCAATCTTCCTCGGATCGCCGGTTTATGGGAAAGGCGTTATCAGCAGGCTCCTGGAGAAAACGAGGTGGAGGCACTGTTTGCCGATTTCATCCCTCGACAAATGGAATGCCTAACGGAATACTCGACGGTGATTTCAGGAGTAACCAGCGCGGTCGAACGTCTGCGGGTTCGCGGGCTTAAGATTGGGAGCACCACAGGCTATACACGGCTCCTGCTGGATATCCTGCTTCCCCATGCCGCCAAGCAGGGCTATGTGCCCGATTGTGCCCTCTGTCCTGACGATGTTGGGGCGGGACGACCTCTTCCTTGGATGATGTATGAGAATGCCGTTCGCATGAAGGTCTACCCTCTCGAAGCGGTGGTCAAGATTGGTGACACGATTCACGATATTGAAGAAGGATTGAATGCCGGGACTTGGGCGGTTGCGGTCACGCAGACCGGAAACATGATCGGATTGACGGCAGAACAATGGCAGCAATTGCCGCAACCCGAACGCCGAGAGCGGTCCGAGGACGCACGTCGCAAATTGCTGGACGCGGGGGCGCACTACGTAATCGATACCTTGGCTGACATCGATCCAGTCATGAGCCAGATTGAAGTTCGCCTGGAAGCAGGCGAGCGCCCCTGAGTTAGCTTCGCAGTGGTCAGGGACAGTCGTCCAGAGCAGGTCGGTACGAAAGTTGTGATAAGTTGGTCCGCCATGCAGGCTAGCCTCTTCGAGTTTCGTCATCGATGGTGGGTCATTACCTTTATTTTCTTCGCTGCTTTCTCAGCATACTTTCTGGATCCGGTGAACTGTAGTGTGGCCATCGCCAACTGGTTCGCGAAGGGCCCTGGACCAGCAACCGACAATGCCTATCGGTTCATCTTTGCCCTTGGCGCTCTCTGGTTGACTGCCGCGGCTGTTCTGCGTACCTGGGGTACCTCCTATTTGCAGGCGGAAGTGATGCGCGACTCCCACATTCATACAGAAAAGTTGCTGGCCGACGGTCCTTATCGGTATGTCCGCAATCCCCTCTATCTCGGCAACATCTTTATGGCCGCAGGGATCGGTCTCATGGCCAGCCGGATTGGCTTCCTCATTCTGTTCGCAGGCATGACGGTATTTGTAATCCGGCTGCTCCTGCGGGAGGAATCCGAACTACTACGCGACCAGGGCCAGCCGTATCGGTCCTATTGTGCCGCAGTGCCTCGCCTCATGCCTTCGCTCACCCCGCGCGTGGCACCGGCGGGGAATGCCCCCCGTTGGGCAGAGGGGTTCCGCACTGAGCTGCTGTATTGGTTGTTGGCTCTTGCCATGTGGGCTTTCGCGATCAGTTTGAACCTCAAGATCTTTTGGGGAATCTTTGCCGTTGCGTGGGCTTCATCTTGGCTCTACAAACGGCCGGTGCCAAAGCACACATCCACGTCGACGTGATATAAACGGGCCAGCTCCGGTGGGTCCGGGAGTAAATCACGCGCTATCTCAGCACGGGCAACTGATCGAGCGCTGCCTGACTCGTTCCTAAGGCCGTCGCTCGGATTAATCTTAAGTTTCGACGAAGGCCTTTAGCCGGGACAGTGCCCGGTCCCACTGTTGGGAGACGAAATCGAGATACTCCTTGACACCTTCCATCGGCCGGGGACTGAATCGGAACAGGTTCTCGCGACCGGCCCTCACGCTCTGAACCATTCCAGCTGTCTCTAAGACGCGAAGATGCTTACTGATGGCCTGCCGCGTCAGCCTTGAGCCCTGGGTTAATTGAGAGATCGAATAGGGCCGACCACCCGCAAGCTTCACAACCAGTGCTAATCGCGTCTCATCTCCCAAGGCGGCAAAAACTGGTGCATGGGTACGCCATTTGAGCGCGATGGTACTAGGCCGCTTTTGCGACATAGGTCTCGATGTTCTTCATTTGCTCGATCCAGCCACCTTCGTTCCTGCGGAAAGCTTCCCGGCGAAGGTCACCGGGGAACTGGTCGAAACCGGACTCGGTGACCCGAAGCAGGGTACCGTTCTTCGTCTTCTCCAGTCGGAATTCGACGAGCGTTCGGGGGGCGTCGGAGTAGTCGCCTGAATACTCTTTGCGATCGAACGATTTGGGATGCGGCCAGGTAAATGAAAACAGCCGTTCGGGTTCCATCTTCTCGACCACGGCCTCCCATTTGACGTGTTCGTAGCCAGGGTGCGTTATGTTGCCGCGCGAGACCTGACCCTCGACAAACGGGCCATCCAGTTTCACGCGAAACCACTCTCCAAATTCGCGATAGTCCGTCAGCGCACGCCACACGCGAGAAACCGGAGCCTTCAGTTCAATCTGCTTTTCGATGCGATCGTTCATGTCGCGCAACCTCCAGGTTGCATATTAGCCAGGGGGAATTGAAAATGCAACTAGATGGTTGCGCGATGTCGAGTCGCGTACGATGCAAGAGCTATCATGGGATTGGTTCGATTCGAAACTCAAGGGGCGGACCATTACTACCGCACTTTTAACTATCTTCATTGCCGTTCGGGTGAACGTGTGCGGATCCTGAGTCTTCCATTTCACTGAGCAGGGCAGAGTTGAAGGGCGGTCCCACGTGAAAGTGATTCTCCTGGGGGCGACCGGTATGGTTGGGCAGGGTGTCTTGCGGGAGTGTCTGCTGGATCCTGAGGTGGAAAGTATCCTGGTGCTTGGGCGTCGTTCGATCGAGCAGCACCACGAGAAACTCCGCGAAATCGTACACACCGACCTTTCTGATCTCTCGGCGATTGAGGGAAGCTTCTCAGGTTATGACGCTTGTTTTTTCTGCCTGGGTGTTTCCTCCGCTGGGATGAACGAGGAGGCGTATCGGCGGGTGACCCACGATCTTACGATCTCGGTGGCCAGAACCCTGGCCAGGCTCAATCCGAGGATGACCTGCACCCCGCTTGGCGACCTTTCGTCCACTGAGATTCGTACGTCGCAATGAGAACTGAGTACTTCGGGTGTCCCGAGGAACTGCTGTTCCTGATGCACACGCCGATGCCAAAGCGGGCTGTGGTCTTACCAGTATCTGGCCATGTTGCCAGCCTCCGGGCCCGACTCGGGCAGCTCGGCGGGATCGGATGTTTCGTAAACAACCTGGATCCAGGCGGAAGGGAAACGCAGGTCGTGCTTGCACACCTGTTCACGAAACGTGTTCCTGCCCATTCTTTCGAGGGGCGACAGATGTGCCGTCTGACGAGTTTGAAGAAAACCCTTGGCGACTGGGTCGGAGGCTGCATCCTCTTGATCAGACGCGACCAACACAAGCACGGTGAGAAAGCTCAGCAAAGCGGAACAGATGATTTTCAGCATGCTCTACTTTTGGCGTAGCGACAGAAGCCAGGACACCAAAAACCTTCGCGAGTCTTAGGCCGAGCGTAGAACCTCAATAGGATCCTCGGAAGCGGCACGTGTGGCTGGAAGTGCCGCTGCTAGAAGCGCCATCAACATCATTACCAGAACCGCCGCCAGATAGATGGTCGGGTCCGCGGCGCTGACCCCGAAGAGGAAGGAGCTGACGAGATGTGAAACGGCCAGCGACCCGAGCACACCCAAGCCGCATCCGAGGATTGCGAATTTCACGCCCCAACTGAGGATCAGTCGGGCAATGTTGGTGCGCTGAGCACCGAGGGCCATGCGCACGGCAATTTCACGTCTGCGCGTCGAAACGGAGAAGGCGAGCACTGCGTAGATCCCAGTCATGGCCAGCAGGAGAGCGCCCGCGGCAAAGATGGTTATGAGGTCGGTATTGAAACGGCGGGGCGCTTCTACGTTCGAGATGACATCATCCATGGGCTGCACATTCTGGAGAGGGAGCAGTGGATCGATTTCAGCCATGGTCGAGCGTAGGGTTTGAACCATCTGCTCGGGAGCAAGAGCCGAGCGGAGGGCGATATAGCCGCTCGCGGCTCCGGTGAGCCTGCCACCCGGTGCAAGGCCGAGAATGGCGGGCTGCTGTATGGGCGCGTACCACTGGTCGACACTGGGCTGATCGCGAGAACCGATTTTTGTATCGGCGACCACACCGACGACCGTTGCCCACGGCAGTCCCTTCTTGGGGTTACCGACGTGCATGCGCTTTCCAATCGGCCGCTGGCCGGGCCAGCAGTGCTTGGCCATAGTCTCATTGACAATGATCACGAAAGGCGAGTCGGGACGGTCGTCAATATTGAAGTAGCGGCCCTCGATCAGCCGAATTTGCATGGCACGGAAATAATCACCATAGGTGAGCGAAAACGCGGCGAATTTCAACTTCCAACGATCCACAGGCTCATCCTCGATGGTGTAGGCAGCTTGGGCGGAGGCATCGGAGGCGGGAAGGATATCGGTGATGCCGACGGCCATAATTCCCGGCTTGCTCGACAGTCGGTCGACTACGCCACGATGAAACGTGTCGGCAGAAATTTCACTGGGATACTGGTTGAGGGGTAGCTGGTAACCAGCGACGAGGACGTGGTCAGGGCGGAAGCCGGGATCGACGGCGCGCATATTCTGGAAACTGCGCAGCAGGGCGCCGGATGATGTGAGAAGTACCAGCGCGATGGCAATCTCCGAAACCACCAGGGCTGAGCGTAACCAGGCATGGCTCGAGGTACCTGTGCCGGTCCGGTCCCCTTCTTTGAGGGTTTCCGTCACGTTGGTGCGTAACGCGGCGAAGCTAGGAGCGAGGCTGCAGAGAGCGCCGGTTGTCAGAGCAACGATAAGAGCAAAAATCGAGACCGTTGAGTCCATTGAGATGGAGGCGATGCGCGGCATGGATTCCGGCAGAAGGTGCAAAGCCGTTCGGATGGCGATCGCGGCACAAGCCAAACCTAGCAGGCCACCCGTGAGGCTGAGAAGTAAGCCTTGCGAGAGCGATTCGCGGATGATAATGCTCGAAGGCGCACCCAAAGCCAACCGAACGGCATACTCACGATGCCGACGGATAGCCTGGACCAACAGCAGACCGGCCACGTTCATGCAAGCGATCAGCAAAACAACGGACACGGCTAAGAATATGGTGCGCAGCATCGGTCGAGCATCTGCGACGGCAAATTCACGCAACGGTATGACGTCACCCCGAATGTGGATGGCAGCCATACTAGGGGGGAAGTCCCGCATGATCTGGGTGGCAACCCGATTGGCGTCCTGCGCCGCTTGCGCGAGCGTAACTCCGTCCTTGAGGCGCGCTACCATCTGGTATCCCCAAAAGCCGGCCTGGTCGAAGATTTCTTCCTGCGTCAGCATCATCGGTATCCAAACCTGCACCTGGTTAAGGTGACCTGGCTGAAGGGGAAACTCAAAACTGCGCGGCATGATCCCGATGATGGTGTAGGCCTTGCGATCAAGCACGATCGCGCTCCCGAGGACATTGGGATCGCCGCCGTAGCGGTTCAGCCATAAGGCGTAACTGATGACGGCGAACGGCTGATGACGATCTTCTTCCTCTTGCGTAAAGATGCGGCCTCGCATCGGACTCACACCGAGAGTTGGGAAAACGCCGGCCGTGAGTCGAGCTCCGAAAACCTCCTCTGGCATGGTGCGGCCGGAGAGCTCATAGCTTCCGCCGATGTAGCCGCCGAGGGAAGAAAAGGCGCTGGTTGCGTTTGAGTAGGTGCCGATCTCGCGCGCAGTGACGGGAGTATTCGGGCTGCTGCCTAGGTGATCCCCCAACAAGACGAGGCGGTCAGGATCCCGGAACGGAAGCGGACGCAGGAGTATGCCTTCGATGAGGGAGAAGATGGCAGTGGTGGCACCAATGCCGAGAGCCAGCGTCAAAATAATGGTCAGTGTGAGTCCAGGCGTCTTCCTCAGCTGGCGAAATGCGAAGCGCAGATCCTTGGTGACGTGCATGGTTGCTCCTTAGCACCGCTCGGGACGAAATCCCCAGGCGCACTTTCGGCAGAAAACGTCCCGATCAATGCGATTCAAGTATTTTCGCAAAATCAGCGGCGGTTATCACTACCGCACGCTTAGGAAACAGCCGCTTGAGCAACGCGGCATGGAGTTCTGTATCGAGGTCAGCACAGCAATCCTCGATCACCATCAGCCGGTAACCCGCGTCACTGGCTTCGAGCAAGGTAGACAGCACAACGCCACTCGTTGCGATGCCAAACAGAACCAGGGTTTCAATTTCCTTGGCGCGAAGCAGCAGTCCAAGATCCGTTCCTACAAAAGCACTCACGCGATGTTTAGTTATGAGGATGTCATTGGTTCCGGTCCGAGCACCGGATGGATCATACCTGCCGAGCCCTGAAAGAAGCTTTGGTGTAGGGTCGAGGTTGGGATGGGTGCGAGCAGCTTGTTCCGACTGCTGACCTCGGGCACACCCGGCCGGAATCCGACCTGCACGAAGATCACCGGCATGCCCGCAGCACGGGCCGCCGGAGAACGCTCCTGGGTCGGGCGAGCAACTCCTCTTGCGGCTTCGCATAGATGGAGACGATAAAGTGAGTAAAGTTGGCAGCCTGTGTGGCCCTGAGCAGGCGGATGGGGTAGGAATCGCCGAGCAGGTGCCACTCTCGATTGAGGTACTATTAGTGTCTTTCGATCAATCATGCGCCGCCTACTTCTGGTAGCAATCTCTGTAACGCTCATTTCTTGTGCCCGCAAGCCGAACTTCGACGTCGTCTTGAGAAACGGCCTGATCTGCGACGGCACCGGCTCACCTTGTACCGCCGGAGGTGTTGCCACCGCGGGCGACAGGATCGCCAAAACGGGCGATGTATTGGCCGATCGCGGACGTATCGATATTGACGTTCACGGCCAAGTCATTGCGCCCGGTTTTATCAACATGATGTCGGCGCCAGAAGGACTCTTTGCGGACGGTCGCGGCCTGAGCGATCTGCTCCAGGGCGTCACGCTCGAGATCTTCGGGGAAGGCGAGTCCATGG
>DASPVG010000137.1:0-23929 GCA_035622455.1 Terriglobales bacterium | reverse complement strand
CGCTCGGCATCGGCCTGCAACAATTAGCCAACCGGCGGCTGCAAAAATCGGGACTGTTTGACACCATCCGGGTCACTTCCCGCCGCGATCCGCGCAACCTCAGCCGCGAAGAGGGAGAAAATGGGCCGGACGCCGCGCTCAGCCCGTCGCTCGATGAGTCCGCCCGTCAGCGGATCGCCCAGCTGCCCAATGTAGGCGAAGCCTATCCCGAGATCCGCTTTGTCACCGAACTCCGCTTTCAAGACAAGCCGCACTTGAGCGTGGTTTCAGCCTTACCTTCCTCGGCCAGCACAACCGACGCCTTTGAAGGAATCGAAGGCAGGTTCTTCTCCTCCGACTCGGCCCCTGAGGCGATTCTCGAGAGGTCCTTTGCCCAGCGATTATCGGGGGGAGAGTCGAATGCCAGGGCTCTCGTCGGAAAGCCATTGACCATGCGATATGCCGAGCGGACGGCCATACCTTCGCCGGCGCCTGCCGCAAGTTCCCCAAACCAGGCGGATATGGCGTATTCGGTGGCCGCACGCTACGAGAATTTGACCATTGTCGGAATCTGTGACCTTGATCCCGACAGCATGCGTGGACAGGCCCGAGCCCGAGTCTTTCTCCCCCAGAAGCTGGCGGAAAGCCTGCACGTGATGGATCCCTCGAACCTGCGCGATACCACGAACGTGCTCGGCGGCACCCCAACCTATGCCGCCCTCGAAGTGCGCGTCGGCAGTGCCAAACACATTCCCTCGGTTGAATCGGCCATCAAACAGATGGGCTTCGACACATTTTCCCTGCTCGATGCCACCAAGAACTTGCGTCAGTTTTTTGCCGTCCTCGATCTGTTTCTCGGAATCTTTGGCAGCCTGGCGTTGACCGTGGCTTCGATTGGGATCATCAATACACTGGTAATGGCGATCCTCGAGCGCAGGCGAGAAATCGGCATCATGAAAGCCATTGGGGCCACCGACAGAGATGTGAGAGGACTGTTTTTTGCCGAAGCCGGAGCCATGGGCGGGTTCGGTGGGGGTTTGGGTGTTGCTCTGGGCTGGGTTCTCGGTCGCATCATCAATGGGGGCACGAATCTGTACTTGAAACGGCAGCACATCCCACCCGCCCAGATCTGGTTTGTGCCCTGGTGGCTGGTCACGAGCGCGATTGTTTTTGCCATTATCGTCAGTCTGATCTCTGGTTTGTATCCCGCCCGGCGAGCTGCACGGCTCGATCCCGTCGAAGCCTTGCGCTACGAGTAGACTGGCTAAATGCGCGGGATTAGTCTTTGGGTGATCCTCCTCAGCTTGGTCGGTCCGGCCGCGGGGGAGAGCCGTATCGAGTGCAACGCCCTTTCCAGCCGCACCCTGGCACGGCTGGTGCGCTATTGCGTGCTGCTACCGCCCGGGTACGACTCGGCCCCCTCGCGCCGCTATCCGGTCGTCTACTTTCTCCACGGCCTGGGCGGAAATGAACGCACCCTGCTCGACACCGGGGGATGGAACCTGGTAGAGGACCTCCGGCAAGACGGCAAGATCGGGGATTTCCTGATTGTTACCCCTGAGGCTTGGGCCAGCTTCTATGTGAATGCCGTCAGTGGACAGCTCCGTTACAGCGATTTCTTCCTTGAAGAGTTCATGCCTTTGGTCGAGAGCCGATATCGCGTTCGCCGCGAGCGCCGATCGCGAGCCGTCACCGGGGTCTCTATGGGTGGTTACGGTGCACTGCGGTTTGCCTTTCGGTACCCGGAGAGCTTTGCCGCGGTGAGCGCGCAAAGTGCGGCACTGATGACATCCTCGCCCGAAGAACTGAATTCGGCCATCCGCTCGGGAACGCCTCTTGGTCGGCTCTTGGGCACGGTCTTCGGAAATCCGATCGATGTCGCGCACTGGAAAGACAACGATCCCTTGGTGCTCGCCAAGAGGAACCAGGCAGCCATCCGAAGTGTTCGAATCTATTTCAACTGCGGCCGCGAAGACCAATTCGAGTTCGCGAGCGGCGCCGAAGCCCTCCACCGGGAACTCGACGCTGAGGCCATCCAGCACGAATACCACTTGTATCCCGGAGATCACAGCGCGAGCTACTTCTTGCGCCACTTCGACGAGGTGATGGAGTTCCACTGGCGAAACTTTGCTTCCGCAAAGTAATGAACGCCATCTCGAGCTCGCCCGGCTTTCCGCCAGAGTCGTATCGTCGCCGTCGACATTCCTCAATCGAATGGCGCTGATTCCTGGAAAGAAAAGATCTTGGCTATTGAAGAGGATTCGCAGACTTTGGCGCGTGGGCCGCGCGGTCGTATTCTCGAAGGGTTTCCGCGACGATTTCGGTCCGACCATCCGTGCCGGGTTCTTCGTTAATGCTGATTACATCCTGCTGTCTCATCCACAAAGCGTGGTGAGCCTCATACCTTAGGCCAATAGGGTCCAGCCACGGTTCGCTGTAGGTTTTCGACGGTGGTCCATAGGCTTCTTGCAATCCCTCGAAGAGCTCACCAAAGGACTTCGGATGAAATCCTTCGACGTTGGCGACCGGAGCGGTATAAAACATGTGTATCTTGACCAAATGGTCGCCGTCGAAGGTGAATGTATCGGCCCTCATGGATTTGTCGTCCCCCGGACCGTTGTACTCTAAACGTGTCCCGCTGGTGGCTTGCTGCATGACAAGTTTCTGTTTCGCGCAAATATCCTTTGCGTTGTTTTTGGACGCGTAGTCTGGGTTCTTGAACAGCCGCTTCACAGTTTTCCAGTCTTTGTCCTGGCAAGCCTGTGCTAAATCTCCAACCTGACCTTCGGAAAAAAACTGCTCGGCGGTCTCGCCCAGCGAATGGCCATTGCCCTTCAAATCCCGCGGCTGTTCCTGCGCTAGTAGGGAAGAACCTAGCATCAGGCATGCAACGATCAAAACGGCTGTATCTGACATTGTTTCTTTCTGTAACTGTCTGGGTCCCGGCCAATTCCGGAAAAGCGTCTAGGCGACTAACTCCCTGAGGAGCCTTTTGACACAACTGGCTTTCCCGAAGTGTACACCTGTTATTTGCAGTTAGAGTGGCGGCGCTACACCGGAAGTAACCTGATTCCCTCCGCTTTTGCCATCCTGGCGCTCTCTTCATTTGCTAGGACTCGACTTATGGCGCCAGCTGACGCCTCCGACCCAGATCGTCCCGCTGGGCAAGGTGCTCCCCCACTTTGCCGGAATGGTCAATACGAAACAGATGCGCTTGCCGTTGCCGGAACGCTCGTGAGATCAGTGCAACCATCGGGATGAACCGTCTCTCGACACCGCTCCGCCTGGAGAGACCGGACGCCAGTATCCGAGAGCGGGCGTCATGAAGCAACGAGCGGATATCACCTACGCCGTTTTGCGACGCCATGAGATCGGGGAAGACAAAACCGAACCGATCAATTCTTCCGCATCGTGAGGGAATCCCGATCCGTTTGTCGCTTGACTGAGTGGGGTGGAACGAGGAGTCGAATATGCTTCCGCACGTTAGCCCGCCGAATTACTCCCCAAGTGGCCATTTGAGGAATGGCCGCCCCCTCCACTCTCGTGATTCTTATTGATTTTCTGGGACTCGCCCGGATTGAGTTTAGGTGTCGGTATACTCGGGGACATACCCGCTCATCAGATGACCTGAAGGCAGGAGGGGCCGCACCGGCAATTCCTCGGCGAACTTCGCCGTCTTCACCCAATGCCATGCATGGACGCTTTCCGAAGGCAGAAAATAGCGAATATCAGCTTGCATGAGAACGGTGGCACCCGCCACCTCTGCCATCAATTCTTCCCATTTGCGAGCACCAAGCACCGCCACCCGCGCGATCGGTCCGCCGTACTTGTGCAAAAATCGCAGCTCTTCCCAGCGTGCCTTCCATTCAACATCTTTCAGTTCCGTAAAATCCACCAGAATTCCAATCGGATGCTTGTGACTCACCGCAATCTCGTGTTGGATCTGCGGCTCGATGGCCTTGACATCATCGGCGGTGATTTCCCCCGTGGCTTTGAATCCGAAACCACTACCACCAGGGTCGGCGATTCTCTGGATCATGTCCGGTTCTTCCTTTTCACCTGAGCGTTGATCTGCCGTCCGGAGCGGGCGAGCAGCCGCGAGATCCAAGGGGTCTTCGATGCTCGCATTCCCAAGCGGAGTCCGTCTATCATGTTAGTATCACCTCGCAGTAGTGTCACTCCCCCGGGAGTTCCTCGATGCGCTCCCTCGAACGCGATTCCAGGTTCAGGCGTCTCTCCGCTCGCTTGGCGATCGTCGTGGCAGCCTCCACCTTGGTCCCGACCGTGGCAGCGAAGACAGCCCAGCTCAGCGGAATCATTTTCACCATCGGCGCCGATGGCCGGCAAACCGTTTGGGCCAACGCACGCGTCACCTTGCGAAATCTCGACAGCGGAGACGAAACAAACACAGTTTCATCGGAACTTGGGGTGTACGTATTCCGTGGCGTGCTGAGCGCGGCGTATGAAGTGCGGGTTACGCTGACGGGATTCGAACCGATGACCAAGTCTGTCACGCTTGGAGGTGGGGAAGCCAGACTTGATTTTCAACTGGCCCTTAAGAAGCGCGAGGAAACAGTCACGGTTTCTGCCGAGCCATCGGGCGTCGATCTGACTTCGAGCAACGGAGGAAGCCCTACGCTGACGGCAAATATGTTGAAGTCCTTGATCCAGGCGAATCAAGACTTTCAGGACGCGCTGCCGCTTCTGCCCGGGGTCGTGCGTGGCCCGGATGGGGAGATTCACATCAAAGGGGGCCGCGCCGACCAGTCGAGCACGCTGGTCAATACGGCCAGCGTGGCCGATCCGTTTACCGGCCAGCCTGCCTTGAGAATTCCTTCGATCGCGGTGCAGTCTGTGCGCGTGCTCTCGAATCCGTTCTCGGCCGAGTACGGCAGATTTTCGAGTGGCGTCGTCGAAGTGACCACGCGCGGAGGAACCGACGAGTGGAAGTTTCTGTTCGAAGATCCAATTCCACGTTTTCGATGGATCAACTATCACACCCATGGCGTCGAAAGCGCCTCGCCGCATCTGACGTTTTCTGGGCCCTTGAAGCTTCACAAGCTGTATGTGTTTCAGTCGCTCGCTTACGGTTATGACGTACAGCGAACCACGTCGTTGCCCAACCCGGATAACGTTCGCATCACGGAAGGCATTACCACCTATACCCAACTGGATTGGATTCCGGTACGCAATCACCAATTCACAGCCGTGTTGACGATCGATCCGCGAAACACGGATTTTGCCAACATTGATACCTTCAATCCCCAACCGGTGACGGCGGACTACCAGCAACGGACATTCTTTACTTCGGCGACCGATCGCTGGATCCTGTCGAGCGGGGGATTCGTGCAATCGCTGTTCTCCGCCAAGCGGCTGGATGTTCATGTTTTTCCGGCGGATTCGACACCTGGAGAGATGGTGCTCTTCCCGGAACAGAATTCCGGCAGCTATTTCGAGCAACAACGGCGCCGAACGCGCCTCTACCAGTGGGCGCAGGCGCTCCACCTGCGGCCTCTCGAGTCCGCGGGTCGGCATTTGCTGACTTTCGGTTATTCGTACACGTACTCCAGCTATGAAGGCAATGTAAGCAATCTTCCGGTAAACGTTTTGCGAGAAGACCAGACCCTTACCACTCAGATCGTTTATCGGAACCCGCTGCCTTCCGCCGCTTCGGAAAACCAGGTTGCAATCTTCGCGCAGGACAATTGGCAGCTCGGTCAGAGGCTTACGCTGGATCTGGGAGTGCGTCTCGACCGCGACAGTCTTGCGATCGCGCCATGGAACGCTGCCCCGCGGATGGGCTTCGTTTTCGCTCCCACCCACGACAACCGCACTGCGATTCGTGGTGGCGTTGGTGTGTTTTACGACAAAATTCCTCTCAACGTCGCTGTGTTTCGCGCATTCCCGGCGCAGACGATCACGACCTTCGCCGACGATGGAACTACGATCCTGAGTGGTCCGCTTACCTTCAACCACGTGATTCGGACTGCGGATGGGCAGTTGCGCGTTCCCTACAGCCTGGGGTGGAGCTTGCAGTTCGACCGGGATCTAGGTCACGGACTACTCTTTCGATTCGGTTATGAGAACCGGCACGGATTCCGCGAGTTCTATGTCAACCCGTGGCAAACAACCTCCATCGCCCAATTGCAACTGCTGAACTCCGGTCAACAGAGCTATCGGGAGTTCTTGTGGATGGTGCGCTGGCGAGCCGCCGAACGCACCACCTTGTATGCGAGTTTTGTGCGTTCCAAGGCGCAGGGAGACCTGAACGACTACAATCAATTTTTCGGAAACTTCCCTTACCCGCTGATTCGCCCCAACCAAACGGGGATTCTTCCTTCGGATGCGCCCAATCGCGGCCTATTCTGGGGAGTCTTCGCCCTGCCCCATAAGTTCGACTTTATTCCGACGCTCGACATCCACACGGGATTTCCTTTTTCGAAGCTGGACGACAATTGGAACTATGTGGGACAGCGCAACCAAGCGGGACGCTTTCCACCTTTTGTGGGGTTCGACACCAAGGTCCAGTACCCGGTGGACTTCAAGTTCCGCGGTCACCGAATTCAGTTTCGAGCGGGTTTGAGCGTGCTGGACGCGCTGAACTATGCCAATCCGAGGGATGTGCAGGAGAATGACACTTCACCGCATTACGGGACTTTCTACAATCCGATCGGGCGTTTGTGGCGCCTCGACGGAGATTTCGATTTCTAGCGGAACGTCTCGTGGCGCTTCCTGTGCCGATTACTGGAATTGCGTTCCACCCACTACAGCGAGGTTGCGGCAACCCAGGCTTTGAGGGCCGAAAGAAAGCCTGCAGCCCCATCGGATCCGATTAGAGGATATTGACGGCCCGCGCTGCGAGCAGGGCAATGATCGCCAGGGATATCAGCGACTGAAGCATGGTGCCAAGCTTCGCCCATCGCGAGAGAACCGCCGTATCGGTGGGCGAAAAGGCGGTACTCGTATTGAAGGCGAGAAACAAGTAGTCGACGAAATTGGGTACCCACGGGGGTTCCTGTTTTTCCCGGCAGATCATTTGCGGGAACAGAAACCCGCTCTTCGACATGCCATCCGGAAGTTCGCGCTGCAACGGACCCCCACAGTCGAGTTTCCAATACCAGAGGGCGAAAACCAGAATGTTGGTCACCCAGAGCACGCACGCCGAGCGAAGCAGAGCTTGGGGCGCTTCCAGATGTCGCGGGATGCCTCGCACCAAGAGTATGAGGGAGGCAATCATGGCGACGGTGATGATGCCGTTTGCCAGGAATGTGAGCAGGCGCGTGACCCGGTAATCGCCGCGACGGGCAGCGATCCCAATTGGAATCAGCAAGAGAGTAATGATGGCCAGCAATAGCCAGGTGGGACCAAGAGAAAGGGGTTCGGGCAGCGCCAGATACACACCCGCCGCCGTCACCATGGCTACTAAAGCCGGCCAGCGAGGCTCCCGAAGGACGTGACCCTCCATCTCGTCGGAGCGAGGGTGCGCCGGAATACTCGAGATGGGAGCGCTTGCGTCTGGCCGCGGGTGGCCGCGCGCAACGGCGTCCGAATTGTCGCTGAGATAGGGAATAATCTGGTCCTTTCGCTTTCTCCGCGGTGGGGCTAATCCAATTACAGAGGAGTCACGTCTGTCTCATCTGCTGGGTTGGAGAAACTGGCTTTTTCGACAAAGGTTTCAGATTCCCGCGTACCAAGAATATCCTTGCGAAGGCGAAATGGACAAGTTGGAAGGCACTCAATGCTCAGGTGAACGTCGATGTCCTGGTCGACGAACGGCGGGAACAAACTCCCATGCGACAAGTCGGGCGCCACGAACTCCTGCCTGGTGCGCGGAGCGCGAAAGTGCTAGCGCCCGGACACCTCTAACTCGACTGGCCGGGCAACAGAGCTTATCTCCGGATCGTAATACTCGTAGACCCGCGACTCGAAAGTCCGCGCGCGAATGGGATACTTTGCCCGCAAGCGGAACTTCAGCGTAACCGCATCTCCCGGTGCAAATGAATCGAAGTAAAGAATCGCCTGGGTTGCGGTAAGGCTGAACTTCGAGAGATGACCGCTCTTGCGGTCCGCACTCTTGTCCTTGAAATCCTCGAGGTCTTCGCTGAGCAGATCGAACCCGGGAGGAATTCCGAGATCGACCATCACCATGTTGGCCGCTTTCGTCAAATTGTTTCTGACGGTTGCAGTTGCGGTGGCAATGTCGTCTTGCGCGAGATGCGTGCGGTCATAAGCCACATCGATCGAGAGCGGCTCGCTCGCCGGCTTTCGATCCCACGGCAGGAAGTAGCTGCCCACAATCTGATAGGCAAGCCCGCCCTTGCCCTCGAATCGGAGCTCAACCGTCGAACGACCTCGGGAGTCAACGTCTTTGAGTACGAATTGATGGAGCAGATCATTGTTGTCGGGTGTCAGCTCGAGCTGTTCTCGGGGCTTACCATTGACCAGAACCACCAAGGTGCCGCGCACATCGGCCGCACCCTTTTCCGTAGCCGTCAGCAGCGCTCGCAGCGCCATAATGGTTGCCTGCGTCGTGCCCCACGTTCCGTAGGCGTCCTTCTTGGATGCGATGTAATTCAGAGCTTTGCGTGCCGTTCCGGGGGCCTGCCCCGACTGAAGAAGAGCCTGCACGGCGAGACCCGTGGTCTCGATGCTGGCGCTTGGTCCTGTGGCATAAACGTTGGTCTCCTCGGCGTTCCACCAGACTTGTTCGTCTTTTTCTGTGCGTGCGTCGAGCAGAAGCTGGATCGCCTGCCGAGTGAATTCGCGGTCAGTTCCGTAGCCGGCAGCGAAGTTGGCGACGACGGCCAAGGTGTAAGTGTCGACCTTGGCGCTCATGTGCCCCTCGACAAACTGCTTAGCTTTTTCGATTGCCGATCCTTGATAGCCCGTGTCTTTCAGCGCCCACGCGATGTAGGCGGTGATTCGCAGCATGTCGGAGTTGTAGCGGTTGGTGGCGCCTTCGTTGATGAATTGAGCGTCGGGCTTCCAGCTTCCGTCCTCTTGCTGCTGGCTGGCCAGCCATTGCTGAGTTCGCGAGATGAGTTTCGGGTCGACGTCGTAGACCCTTGCCATATCGTAGAACTCCATCAGACCGTATGCCGTGAGGATCTTGTTGGCGGGCGCGCTTCCGAACCATGAGAACCCGCCGCCGGGTACTTCAAACGTCAGCAGGCGCTGATAGCCGTTGGCGATGTATCCCTCCGCCTTGGCGTGCACTTCCGGCGTGAGCTTTTGGGTGCGCTTCATGTAGTCGAGAGCGAGGACATTCGGATAGGTGCTCGAGGAAGTCTGCTCAAAGCAGCCATTGGGCATTCGTAGAATACTGTCCATACCCTCCACAACCTGACTCATCGGGCCGGGATAGAGGCGCACGAAGATTTTGCTGGCGTCAGGAATGGAATTCGCCGGAAAGGCGACTTGGTGCTGCACCGTGTTTTCAAGATGGCCGTTGAAGACCACGCTTTGTTCGCTTCCGTTGGGAATGACCTCGATTTCGCGAACCACGATGTCGGCGCGGTCGGCTGCTCCCTCAATGCGCGCCGAAAGTGTGAGCTTGAACTTGCCAATGCGCTTGGCTTCGACGGTAAACTGCGATCCTCCCACACGGGCCTTCTCGATCGCGACAGATTTCTCCGCGACATCATCGACCAGCGCGTACCAATCGTCCGGCCGAAGCTCGAGGCTCACATTGCCGGGTGAATCCGAGTAGTTGTAGATAGCGACGGGAATGGAAACGCGATCGCCCTGGGTAAGCGTTACGGGCAGATCGAGATCGACGAAGAAATCCTGGAAGACCTTCAGGCTCGAAGTCGAGGTGCCAAGGGCTCCCTGTTGCGTGGAAGCAATCATGGCCAAGCGCCAGGTCGTGATCGAATCCGCCACGGGAATCAAGATGCTGGCACGGCCGTCCTTGTCGGTGATGATTTCGGGGTTGATATAGAGCGCCTCGGGAAAATACGAGCGCACGTGCGAAGCGGGCGGCGCGGAGCGTTCTTTGACAAGAACGGCGCTGCTTTGAGCCGTATCTGCAGCCGCCAACATCAACTCGCGGTCATTCAGCGCCCGCAGAGGTTGGGGTGAGCCGTGGAACATCCCGTTCCTAACGCCCCCGGGTACACCCCCGATAACACCCACGGCTGCTTCGGTCTGAAGCTGTGGGGCCGTCGCTATCACCTGAACCACCTCGCTCGTGCTCCCAACGGCCAGAACCGCAGACAGCACGGCCCGGTCCCGAGGGCGAAGTGTGCATTGGCTGGAAGCGCTTTTAAATCCTGCCATGGAAACTTCGACGACGTAGTCGCCACCGGGCAGGCCTGAAAAGTTGAATTGCCCGGTGGCATCAGTGGTGGCGCGAGCCTTTGCCCTCGAGACACTACTGCGCAACTCCACCTTAGCGCCCTCAACGATTGCGCCACTCGGATCGGTTACCGTTCCAACAATCTCCGCTCGACCGTTGAAAGGTCCGCGATCGTGCTCTAGCTTGACCTTGATCTCGGTCGACTCCGGACCGGGAGGACTGGCGAGCCATGTGCGCTCGAAGAGCAAGACGGCCTCGAGGTCGTCCCCCGTGTTCGGTGTTCGGTCCGGCCCGGGGCTTCGCAAGAGGTAATACTTCTTCGACGAATCCCAGCCTGCAGGCTCAAACGTGAGACCGTTGCCCCATGGATCAAGAAACTCTTCGCCGCCCGAGCGGGCGATCTTCGCGTATACCTCCTTCAGGTCTCCCGCCCGCGGATTACTCCTGTATGCTTGGTTGAGTTCCTTCGCCAGTTGATCTGCCTGCTTTTGAAACTGCACCTGGTATCGCCGCCAATATGCCGAGTACTTCGTCATCGGCACATCCTTGCCAGTCTCGGTTTCGAAGTTGTTCGCATTCACCAATTCGGTCGCGGAAAACAAAGCCCGCGCCGCCCGATCGTGCTGCTCGGCTTGCGATTTCCCGGCCAGTTCGACAACTTCCGGCATGCCGATCGAGTGAATCTCATAGCGCGGCTTCATTACTTCCTGTTCGAGATAGAAAAAGACCTTGGCAAAACCGGGCTGCTTTTCAGCCAATGCAAACACGGCTTCATCGACCACCTGCAGTCCCAAAGCTGCGTGGACGCCTTCGCCGTGGGAATTGGTTACGCGAAACTTGATGCGTGCGTCGCCGCCGGGTTTGTAGATGGAGGCATCCGACGCCGTCTCAATCTTTAGCTCGTTGGCCGGCTGCACAAAGATCAGGCGATGATCGCCGACCGGCCGGGCATCTCGGCCGAAGAGGTAGGCGCTGACATCCACCGTCCCCGCCATCGCCGGCGTGGCCGCCAGGGTAAGCTCGGCTTGTCCATCTTCGAGATCAAGGTCGCGCGTCAACACCGTCTGGCCTTCCTTCACGATGTCGACATAGGCGGCACCGTGCGCCTTGGTGGAAAAGACCTTGAGTCGAATCGGTTCGCCCGTGCGGTACACGGCACGCTCGGTCCGCAGCAGAATCTGATCCTCACCGTCGCGAGACTTGAGGTCAATCTCGGTTGAGGCGTGATTTCCTTCCTGATCTGTCGCGTTGATCTCGATGCTGTCGCAGCAGGTCCCTGGCTGGATGTGGTGAACCATAACGCGGGCCACGGCCACACCGCCATCGTCGGTTGTCAAAGGCTGGTCGGGACCGCCGGCCAGGCGAAAGTTCAAGTGGGCCTTCGCGGGAGTGCCGTCCGGATAAGAAGTCAGGACAAATACCTCATTTTCGAGATTCGGGGCAAGCGTGCCGCCTTCGGGAATCGCGGTGATCAGCAGGGACGATCCGCTGACGGTGATCGGCTCGCCGCGTGTTTCCGAGTGACCGGCGGAATCCTTTACCGTGGCTTCAATCAGGACACGAGCGGCTCCGTGGTCGAGAGACTTTCCCGCAAAATATTTGGGCAGGGTGAGATCAAAGCGATAAGCCCCATCGGAATCAGTCCTTCCCTTGGTCGACGCTACCTCAGCGACCTCCACATCCATCGCCGAGGCCTTCATCGTGAGCTCGGCGTGGTCGACCGGTTTTCCAAAGAAGTAGTTGGCGCGCACCGTGCCCGCGATGTGATCGCCGGGTTGATAGCCGTGCTTCTGCCTGTTTCCGCTCTCGCTGAGTTCGACGGCCACCTTGAATTTCGGAAGAACGTATCGTTCTACATTGAGGGCAACGTCCGCCGTATTGGTTGGCGCGTCAGTATCACCCATCAGCGCACGCAGGTGATACGTGCCCAGATTTACCTCGTCAGCCAGTCGAAATTCTGCCGAGGCGACACCGAACTGGTCGGTCGCGGTGACGTGCCGGAATACCTTATTGCCGCGGGAATCCTCGAGTTCGAAGGTCAGTTTGCGTTTGGCCGCCGCCTGGTGATCGGAGCGGTCGAGCGCGAGTGCACGCACATGGATCACTTGTCCGGGCTGGTAGATGGGCTTTTCAGAAGTCAGGAGAATAGAAACCTTATCTTCCAAGCGCACATCTTGCGTAAAGTCGGTCGAACCGATCGGCGTGGCCACGACATAATGCAGATGGTAATTGCCAACGAGGCCGGGAGGAAATCGGAATTGCGCCTCGGTCGTCCCCCGGCGGTTCAGAGGGCCATGAAAGAGGAGGCGCGGTTTCTCCTCGCCGACTAGCAACTCGATCTCGATAGAACCAACGCCGGCAATGACCTCATCCTTCGAATCTGTGACGATAACCCGTACCGCTGCCGGACCTCCGGTCAGATAAGACTGCTGTCCCAGAATGTGAACCACCGGGCGGCGCAGAATTTGTGAGATCGATTCGGTACGTTCGAGTGCAACCTTCTTGGTATCGTTATATTCGAGCCAATAGTGCACGCGATGCCACACAAGATCGTCGAGCGACAACGAGTGATTCAGCTGAATCTCGTCCTGCCACTGCCCTGGCGGTTCTGTCACTTCCACCCGCTGCAGTCGACGACCAAGGACACGACCTTCCGGATCGAGCACCTCCATGGTTAGTCGTCCGGCGCCAGCCCGTAGCCCCTGGTAGGGAATGGTCACGTGCAGCACAGCTTGCGAGTAGGTGACAACCGGCAAGGACTTCGAAGCAGACGCCTGAAACGGTTCCGGTGCGAGGAACCAGCCGGTCGTGAGAAACCCAACGACGAGTAGGACGGCGAATAGGGCCGGAGCTCGGTGCCGGTTGCGGTAATCCATAGAGTCCTCCGTAGAGATACCCGTAGAAAGCCAGGCTCACTCGGTTACGTTTAAAGAATGCGGGATCGCGCCATTATTGCGTTCGGCAGTCGGCGAATTTTCGACCATGCGCCATAACACCTACGAACGAGCGCTCTCTCCGAGCCGGAGTCCTCGTATTCCTTTTGACACCACCCGCAACTTTTTTGGTTGCCCACGCCAGGCAGGTCTAAGGATCGAAGTTTTCGATGGCTATTATCGAAGGCAAGGATGAGGGGAAATGCCCCGTCGCAATTCTCGCTGGATTATCGGTAAGTGAAGCAATCTAACCCGTAGCGGTCGCCGTCACTGGGGGAAAGAATCAAGGAAAAAGCATGCAAGGTGGAGCTAGATTCACGGCTGGAGGTTGCGCCATTGTGGGAAGCGCGGGATCTCCCGTCGGTGGGCGGTCCGGGCTACTGTAGCTTGTTATTTCAGGCCGTCGACCAGATACAGGTCGGAAAGAACACGATTGTAGTTGTAGGCATAAGCCTTGCCGTCCGCGGAGATGTGGGGCGCGCGGATGAAGTTGATTCCGGCCGGATCGGGCGGGTTGAGCTCCTTCCAGAGCTGCCGGTGTCCCGTGCTCATTTCGACGCGATAGATGATTGCCGGCACGGCTGGGCGATAGACGTACACGCCCTTGCCGTCCCCCGTCCAGCCGAACGCGACCTCGGCCGGATTCAAACCGGGTACGGGCTTGCCTTCGCCGGACTGAACGGAGTAGGCGACGGAATTCCGGTTGGAATCTAAGCCCAGAAAAAACTGGCCATCGGGGGAAACAAAGTGTGTGTAATTGACCACCCCTAAGCCCTCTGCGGTAACCGGATGTGGTCGTCCCTGCGGAAGATCCATCTGGTAGATTCGGCTGGCATGGCCCGGCTCGCTGCCGACGAACAGAACCTGACGGCCGTTGGGCAGCCAGTTGCCCCACTGGAAACTGAGCATTCCCAGATTTATGGTTTGTGGCTGTCCGGTGCCCGTGGGCAGGAATATCAAATTTTTGAGGTCGGTCGCGGTGAGACCCATCACCCACTTCGAATCCGCCGAAAGCGAGTTGGAAGTTCCGTCGGAAAGCCGAACCGGAGCGGAGCCATCCATTTTGCGCAAATAGATTGCGCCCAGCAGCCCGCCAGCTTCCCCGCTTTCGTCAAACAACAGCAGCTTACCGTCGCTGGACATGTCGCGAATGGCGGAGAAATCCATCCAGGAAAGGTCTTGTTCCTGGGTGGCGCCCGGAGGCAGTGCCAGAATCCCGACTCTCCAGTCATCCCTTGCAAGCAGCACTCGTCCGGTGCGAGAGACGTCGTACAGATTGAGGATGCCGGGGATGCGGACGATGAGTCGTTCTCTGCCGCTGGGCGAGACCGCCCGCAAGGCGCGTGCACCTCCGGAGGGGGTGGCGGTAAACCACACCTCATCACCCTTGGGCGACCAAGCCAGTCCCTGGATGCTGTCAAACAGCTGGGTGAGCACCTTCTTGTGGCCAGCCAGATCGACAATCGCGACGGTGCCGGGATCTCCCCAAAGAGACTGGTGATCGACAAAGGCTATGCCGTCTCCGCGCGGCGAAAAGCGCGGATTCCCGATCCAGCCGACGGTTTCGTAGAGGACCTTTCCCAGAGGAAATTCCAGGCGGGTACGGCCTGTCACCCGCCGGACGATGGCCAAGTCTTTTCCATCAGGGGTCCAATCCGCAAATTCGATCTCGTTCTCGACCGGGCGGGGAGTTCCGCCGGCAAGCATGGAGCGGGCCAAGGTTCCAGAGATCGAATACGCACCTGTGAACCTCGGGGCGAGCCGGACCGCAAGCTCTCCCGCCGACGAAACACCTAGCAAATCCGAATCTGGCAATCCTAGGGCGCGAGATTCGTTACCTTCCGGGCGGGTAGAGAACAATTCGATCGATTTCCCATTCCAGGATGCCGCATAGATGATGGTATCCCCGTCGGGGGCAAAACGTGCAGCCTGTAGGTAGCCGCGCTGGAATGTGAGTTGATGGAAGACAGGGGGCGTGACCGCCGGATACATGATGCGAGCTGCCGCAAATGCAACCACCGCCGCAAGCAGGGCACTCCCTAGCGCGACCATCACCGAACCGGGCCTCTTCGACGGGACGCGGCTGATTTCCGGTGTAGCCACGCCGGTACTGGAGGAACCGCTGAACGCCTCCAGTGCAAACGCGACGTCGCGGGCCGACTGAAAGCGGTGGTCGGAATCTTTTTCCAGGCAATGCTCGACAATGCGCCCTAGCCCGGGGGGGAGATTGTGCTGGGATTCGCTAAGCGGGGGTGGTTCAGCGCTCAGGATCGCGCTCATAGTGTCTGCGGCCGTATCGCCGCGAAAAGCACGTTTACCTGAAACCATTTCGTAGAGGATCGCGCCCAGACTGAAAATGTCGGAACGCGCGTCTGCGGCTTTTCCCCGGACCTGTTCGGGTGACATATAACCCACCGTGCCCAAAACCAGGCCAGGCTCGGTCTGTGCCGCCAGGGTCAGAGTGTCCGTGCCGGAAGCTTCCGGCCGGGAAAGCTTTGCCAAACCAAAATCGAGAATCTTGATCCTCCCATCCTTGGTGATAAAAATGTTTTCGGGCTTCAGGTCACGATGAGTAATTCCCTGATCGTGCGCGGTCGCGAGCCCACGGGCCATCTGCAGTGCATAGTCGGTCGCCTTGCGCGCGGGCAGCGGTCCGGACTGGAGACGATGGCGGAGGGTTTCACCTTCCAGAACTTCGGTGACAACGTACAGGGATTCATCCTGAGTCCCAATGTCAAAGACGGCAAGGATGTTGGGATGATTCAGCGCAGCGGTGGCACGGGCCTCCTGCTCGAAGCGGCGCAGCCGTTCGGGGTCGCGAGAGAAAGCGGCCGGCAACACTTTGACGGCCACATCGCGCCCCAATCGCGCATCCCGGGCCCGATACACTTCACCCATACCTCCTGCACCGAGGGTAGAAACAACTTCATAGGGACCGAGTTTCGTGCCAGATGCCAGAGCCATGCTTGCGCGCAATTATAGCCCGAGTAACCCGATCAATCGGCAACTTCAGAGGCCTTCAATCCCCAGCATCGTTTTCCAGGCACCCACGTAATCTTTCTGGTATCGAAAACCTGTCACACGCCTATTCAGCTCGCAGCGCATCGGTTGGATTTACCGACGCCGCCCGACGCGCGGGTAGAAAGCTGGCCGCCATCGATGCCAGGCCGAGCACTCCAGCCACCGAACCCAGAGTCGCCGCGTCCCATGCCTCGACGCCGAATAAGAGGCTGCGCATCAAAAGCGACGCTCCCACGGAGCACAGCAGCCCGATTCCGAGCCCGACTCCGGTCAGCCACCCGGCTTGCCGAATTATGAGCCTATACACCGAACCCGGTTGGGCTCCGAGCGCCATGCGTACACCAATCTCGCGCGTTCGCTGGCTCACTGAGTAGGCGATTACTCCATACAGCCCAACTACACCCAGAATCAGCGCTATCGCCGCAAATCCGCCCACCAGCCAGGCTGAAAACCGGTGTAGCAGTGCGGCCTGCGTGGTGTTAATCCGCTCATTCATCGTCTGTTCGTCGGACACGCCCAGACCCGGGTCGATCTGATGCAAGGTGCTCACCAGCAGCGGCAGCAATGCCCCCGCGTCTTGCCGTGAGCGCACCGCAAGGCTGAAATCCTGGTCCCGCGTCTGGCTGATTGGGAAATACTCCGCCGGCCAGGTGTCGACATCCAGAGGTCCCTCCCGAACGTCGTCGACCACCCCGACAATCTGCCAGACGGACGTACGCCCGCCCTCGTCATTGACAATCCTCTGGCCCAGCGGATCTTCACCGGAGAAAAACTTCCGGGCCAGAGCCTGGTTGATCAGGGCCACTCCGGGCCTCGAAGTATCGTCGGCTTCGGTGAAAAGGCGTCCGCGGAGCAGTCTTGCCTTGAGGGTAGGTAAATAGAGCGCACTGATATGACGCTCGTTCACCTCATTGTGTTCGCCGTCGGACCGCCTTCCTTGGATCTGGATCCTGTCGGTGTCGCAGTTGCATTCGACTGGGAGCATGCTGGTCAGGCCCGCCGAGTCAACTCCGGGCAGGCTCAAGACACGAAGCACAATCTCCCGCTGGAGCCTTACCGTCCGTTCGTCAGTCTGGTAGACCGTACCCGGAGCCAATACCTCGACGGTTGCCAGCTGATTTGGGTCAAAACCCAACGGCACGTGCAGCAGCCGGTAGAAGCTTTTTCCCAGCAGTCCCGCGCCGGCCAGCAGTACCACGGCGACCGCCAGTTCTACGATCACGAGGTTGGCTCCCAGCCTCTGCCACAGCCGGGAGGCGGTGCCTCGGTCCCCTTCGGTCAAGCGGTCGCGCAGATTCGCAAACGACAGCTGTAACATTGGCGTGGCGGCGAGCAACAGCGCGGCCATCAGCGCCACGACGGCGGTAAAGGCGCCGGTGTGGGCGTTCCAGGCAACAGCGCCCAGAAAAGGCATGTTTGCCGCCATGTCTTTCGGCACCATGCCAGCCAGAAATCTCATGAGCTCGCCGGCAACGATCATGCCGGCCAAGCAGCCAAACCCGGCGAGCAATAGCCCCTCAGTGGCAAACTGGCGCACCAGTCGCGCCGGCGTCGCGCCCAGCGCACGCCTCATGGCAATCTCCCGCCTGCGGCTTTCCGAGCGGACCAGCACCAGACTGGCAACATTGACGCAGGCGATGAGCAAGAGCAATCCGGCCGCGCCCAGCAGGGTCAGCAGAATGGGCTCGACATCTCCGGTGATGACCTCCGAGAGTGGAACAACACTGGCGCTCAGGTTGCGGTCGGCGATCGCATATTGGCGTTGTAGTTGTTTTGCGATGGTAGTCACGTCGGCCAGCGCAGCCGGCATGGTGACGCCGTCCCCCAGCCTTCCGATTCCCCAGAACTCATAAAACGTGCGCATCTGCTCGTGAGGGCTGAAGCGGTTGAGGGGAACCCAGAACTCCGCGTTGCCGCTTGGTGCGAAGCAAAACGCACGCGGCAGGACGCCGATGATGGTATAGGCTTGATTGTCTAGCTCGAGCGTCTTTCCCACTGCATCGCGCCGTGCACCGAATCGATGAAGCCATGCTCCATAACTCAGGATCACGACATTGGGCCCGCCGGGTCGATCCTCGCCCGGATAAAAGTCGCGCCCCAGCATGGGATCGACACCGAGTGTCTGAAAGAAGCCGCCGCTCACGCGCTCGGCCTCTACCGGCTCTGAACCGGATGGGGTGCGCAGAAGATACCCCGCCCCGCTATACACGTCGAGGGAACTGAAGGAATGATTCAGCCGCTGCCAGTCAAGATAATCAGGATATGAAAGGGGCCAGCGGGGCGATTCAACGCTCGCTTCGTTCACCGACATCAGCCGGCCAGGACTTCGATAAGGGAGAGGCTCGAGGAGAGCCGCGTCCACAAAACCGAAAATTGCTACGCTCGCGCCGAAGCCCAGGGCCAGAATCAAAACCGCCGTAAACACAAATCCTGGATTCCTCCTCCCTTGGCGCAGCGCAAAACACACGTCCTGCACCACCGTCTCCGCGCGAAATGCCATCACTTCTTGACTCTGCTCCCTCAGCCTCGTGCGATTCCCGAACTGCCGTATCGCCGCATAGCGGGCGGCCTCCGCCGTCATGCCGCCGGCCACTAGGTCCTTCTCCACCTGCGCGCGATGAAATGCCATCTCCTCATCCAGTTCGCTCAGGAAACGCTCGCGGCCGAAGAGCATCGACAGTTTCTGGATGACCCGTGCCAGCAGATTCATCTAGGCCTCCTGCGTGTCCGTCAACACGCGCCCGATCGCCCGAATCATTTGTTCAAACTGCGAAACCTCGATGCCCAACTGTTTGCGGCCTGCCGCGGTAAGCGTATAGAAACGCGCCCGGCGGTTGGTCTCCGTCACTTTCCACTCGGCCCTTACCCAACCCTGCAATAACAGCCGTTGCAATGCTGGATAAAGGGAGCCTTCTTCGACGGTCAGCACATCGTCAGACAGGCGCTTAATCGACAGCGCGATGCCGTATCCGTGCAGCGGCCTGCGAGCCAGCGTCTTGAGGATCAACATGTCGAGTGTCCCAGGCAATAAGTCGGGGTTCTTGGCCATCGGCCTAACCATAGTTAATCTATGGGTAGATTGTCAATGGATTAATATTTCCGCATTGCGTGTACTCGCCGCAGAGAACCGACGCCAAGACGATCGCTTGTCTCTCGAAGCAAATCAGGAGGATAGGAAGACGGCCTGGATTTGGAGGATAAGTGATGGCTGCAATTACCAGCCCTCACGCTTCAAAGCGTAGACCTGGACGAACGCTCATCGTCAATAATCAGTAGTTCGCCGCCCGGCCCGAGAGCTAGAAGTTCCGCTGCTGCGAAGGCTCCAAATGCTTCCTCGCTCCCCCTACTGTGAGGGGGTGTTGACAATCAAGTCCGTCTTCCGACTGTCGGGATGATAGCGGCGTACGTCTCCCTTGCGAGTGATGAAATAGACCGCGCTCGAATCCCTGGCTCAAACGGTTGAGTGTTGGCGACGGGCGCACGGCGTCCGCCGCACGGCCCACTGCACAGGTCTGTAATTTGGCTAGTGACTGGTCGCCCCGCTGTCATTACTGACCATGAGGCTCGAGACGTTCACAGGCTCGAAGTCCGCTAAGGTGAGACTGGTAAGACACGCAAGATCGTTATCGTTCCAGCGAGCGTCGGGTGTGCCGATGAGGCCCCCGCTGTCTCCGTTGTCGGCCAGGATGATTCCATAGTTTCGGAAGGCGGTGATGATAATGGCCGCTTGTGGACTCGTGGAGGCACAAGCGGGGGTGGCCACGGAGGCCTTGAGTCGATAGATCTCACCCGCGGGTCCGGACATGGTGCAGCTTGCGGGAGGAGACGATTGGGAGATTTCCGATTCTGTGGCAATGGTGCTCCCTCCCTGCGTGCAACTGCCCACGCCCGCGGTTTCTGTAGCCGGCCAGACCCAGTAGTTCAACATATGGTTGAGGGTGAATCGGATGGGATGCTGAATCGTGCCGCTCGGTGAGCTGGGTGTGCCCGCACCGATCACCTCGTCGGCATTGGCCAGCAACGGCCCCACTGGAAGTCCTGCAGCATCGGAAGTCCCCATCCCCTGGGGAGTCAGGGCATTCGAAGATACGTCGGGCCAAAGCGCGTTCGAGGAATCGGTCCAGGGACCGCCTTCATAGATTCCTTGCCACATCTCGTAGAGGGCTGGGTTGTTTCCACCGCCTGCCTCCAAGTAGACCAGAACATGTCGATCTCCCGTCGAATTGCTGGTGCCCTCGACCGGAGCATTCGCTGGAATTGGACCCGAGGTAAAGTAGGATTGATATACGGTGGTCGAAACCGATACCCGCGCTTGATTGTATGGAACCTCAATGGCTGGTATACCATTCGGAAACGGAGCATTGGAGTTGTTTCCGAAGAACGGCTTCACCGTCGCTGACAAATAACCGCTGTACATCGGCGCCGCGGGGGAAGTATCCACGGGCAGGCTGGTGGTAGCGGCGTCGACTCGATGATGAAAAATCGAAGTTGACGGAAAGACGCTTGCGAGAAACGCATTGTTGCCGTTGATGGCAAAGCTGATGCTCTGAGTCGCCTGCGTACCGGTTGAGTCCGTAACTACCAATGCGGGAGTGTAGGTGCCTTGGCCGCCGATTTGTGAGCTGCTGATGTTGCCTGTCGTTCGATTGAGTGACATCCCCTCAGGTAACGGGGGGACGCTCGAATTCGTGCTTACGGAATAGGTGTAGGGCGGAGAGCCGCCGCTGGCAATAATTGCGCAGCCCACATATGCCGCCCCTTGGGTTCCGCCCGGGCACGAAGTGTTTGTTATCGTCAATGAACCCCCGGCCGCTGCTACGGTAACTTTTGCCGTCGATGTCGTGGATCCAGAGGCGTTACTTGCTGTCAGCGTGTAGACGGTGGTTACCGTTGGGTTCACGCTGGTGGAGCCACTCGCGGATGTGGACGTGAATGTCCCGGGGGTGATCGCAACACCGGTTGCCCCTGCCGTCGACCAACTCAATGTGCTGCTGCGACCGGAGTTTACGCCGCTTGGATCGGCGGCAAAGGAAATGATCGTCGGCGCGCCGCCTTTTGCGGGAGACGAGGTCGACGAACCGCCGCAATCCGCCAGTCCGATACAGGCAAGCAAAATGAGGACCAACGGGCGGAGACCTGGCCGCGAAGAATCGCCTCTGCGGGAAATGAGCTTATTTCTCGAAAACCAGTCAGTTGAGTCCATGCAAATTTTTGATTCTCTCGGCTACATCTGTAATCGTCGCCGCCGCTTCCTCTTTCTAGTGGCTGATCGTGCCGTAGTTGCTGGCAGTAGCTCACCGACGCCTGTTCCCGGTGTCGAGAAAGCACGTTTTTTTCGAATGTCCACGCGGGCCTATCCAGCAACCCAGTCTATTGCCGGCACCGGTCGCAGCTGTAGCTCTCTGTGGCCGTAGTCCCTTGGGCCAGCTTTCGAAGGTTCATAAATGGTCGTTTGTGTAATTTCGACGTAGCACCATTGCGCGGGTCCGGTCGGCTGGGGGATCCCGTCCGCTTAGGCAAGCGCTTAGTTCAGGTAACCGGGGTGAATCTCGACGAGCTGCGCGTGGCCGGTTGGCGGGGAAACATCTGGAAGGATCCACGACGGCTGGGAAATCAGCGGCCATGGGGTCTGACGACGACATCCCGCGGCGGCCTTGGCGACCAGGAGCCTATCCGCCAAGGGTTGCGGACTTCCGAGTAGCCTGATGCCGTCCCCCATCGGACCTATGTCACTGCCGCACGATTGCGCTCTGGCCGGAGCGCAAAACATATTTCTGAATCTTGCCGGTGGCCGTCTTGGGCAACTCCGTTACGATCGTGAATGCCGCGGGAACCTTGAAGTGCGCCAGATTCGTGCGGGCGAACTCTCTCAGTTCCTGTTCCGTTGCCTGCATCCCGTCCTTGAGTACGACAAAAGCATGCGGCGCTTCGCCCCATTTCTCATGATGCATCCCCACTACAGCCACCTCCCGCACCGCGGGATGGGTAAGCAGCACGCATTCGACTTCCACGGAAGAGATGTTCTCGCCACCGCTGATGATGACGTCTTTCAGGCGGTCGCGGATTTCGACGTAGCCGTCGGGATGAACGACCGCGGCGTCACCGGTGTGCATCCAGCCACCGCGCAGGGCGTGCGCTGTCGCTTCTGGATCGTGAAAGTAACCGCTCATGACAACGTTGCCGCGGGCCACGATCTCGCCTATGGTTTCGCCGTCGCGCGGCACGTCGCAGCCATTGCTGTCGATGACGCGTAGCTCCCCTGAGGTAATCAATTCGACTCCCTGACGTGCCTTGATGGAAGCGCGCTGATGGGGCGGCATTTGCTGATGCTGCGCCCGGGGCTCGCAAATGGATATGAACGGGGAAGTCTCCGTCATGCCGTAGATATGGGTTACCTCCCAGCCAAATTCGCCTTCGACGCGCTCGATGGTGGCCGGAGCCGGTGGGGCTCCCGCGGTGAGGAGGCGAACGCCGCGACGAGGGCCGCGCCGTATTTCTTGGGGAGCGTTCGCGAGCGAAATCAGAACGGTTGGGGCAGCGCAAAGAGTGGTGACCGACTCTTCGTCGATGCGTGCAAATGTGGTAAGGGGATCGACTTTGCGAAGGCAGATATGCGCACCCCCAACGGCGGTCACGATCCAGACAAATGTCCATCCATTGGCATGAAACATGGGCAGGGTCCAGAGATAGCGATCGGTCGAAGTCATCGAGAAATGGAGCAGGGTGCCGACGACATTCATGTAGGCATTGCGGTGCGTGATCATTACACCCTTGGGCCGGGAGGTCGTGCCGCTCGTGTAGTTGATTGTCAATAGGTCGTTTTCGGCAATTTCCGGCCTCTTGAACGCGGGTGCTGTGGTGGCGATGGCATGCTCATAGTCGAGCCAGCCCGCGCGCCCTCCTTCGAAGGCAACGAACTGCTCGACGCACGGAATCTGTCGGCGAATAGAATCGACGGCGTCCATGTGATCGGAATGCGCACAGACCACGCGGGAGCCGCTGTGCTGAATCAAGTAGGCAAAATCCCGTGGGGCTAGCCGATAGTTGATCGGAACCAGTACCGCGCCCAATTGAGGGACGGCGTAAAACGATTCGAGTTGCGAATGGGTATTGGGTGAAATGCAAGCGACACGGTCGCCCTGTCGAATGCCGAAAGCCTCGAGTGCGGCCGACCAGCGGTCACAGCGATCGAAAAATGACTCGTAAGTGAAACGCCGGCCCAAATCGACGACCGCCTCGCACTCGCCATACAGTCGGCGTGCACGTCGTGCGAAATCTAACGGGCTCAGAGGTATCTCCATTGGGCTCGGATGGCCATACTAACAGAAGGCTTCGCCATCCCTGCCATAGTCATCGCCGTGGCTGCCTGCGGTCGAAATCCATCCTCGAGAGACAACCTGTCATGTTTAACAGTGCGAGATGTCCTGGCCAAAAGAGGAATGAGAGAGCTTAACTGGGCGCCTCGATCGAGATGGCGGCGCGGGAGCTGAGGAACGGGTGAACCGAAAACTGCCCCCAAATCTCTTAGCGTGCGAGCTCAGGCATGACGACCAACATGTTGGGCCGCAGACTGAGTGTCTCGCCAACGATATGAGTCCAACGATGACTCACAAGCGTCTTCTCCCGCACTACGGCTTGCTCTGATGCAATCCATTCAAGCTGGCAATGGCAATCGTAGCCACCGAGAGCGGGCGATTTC
>DASPVG010000136.1:0-3294 GCA_035622455.1 Terriglobales bacterium | reverse complement strand
ACCTGAAACACGTTGCGATCCTCAACCCGCTCCACCTTGAGGGGTGGAGGTGCTTGTTCCTGGGGGTTACTTTTCTCCCCGCAGCCGATCGAACCGATGCCCAATAGCAAAGGCAACGACACCATCACGAAATCCCTGCGGTTCATTGGATCACCTCGCGTCCTACGGCAAGATTCAGTTGGGCGGCTGCATTCAGATAGGAGGCGACCAGGTTCAGATAATTGACCTGGACTGCTCGGTAGTCAGACTGGGCATTGAGAAAATCTAAGAGGGAGGCGGCACCGTGCTGATAGGAAAATGAAATTGTGTCCCGAATCCTGGACGCCTCGTCCAGATATTGGTCTTTATAAGGTTTGAGAAGAATCACAGTGCTATTGACCGTGGCATAGGCGGAATCGACATCATTGAAAACCTGCGCGCGGGCGGCCGCCGCCAGTCGATCGTTGCGATCAATGTCCAGCTGCGTGCGGAGCTTTTCCCCCTGATTGCGATCAAAAACTCGCAGCGGAAAGCTCACGCTGAATCCAAAGTATGCGTCGATAGGCGGGTTGCGGCCGAAATCGAAGCCGAGGGTTGGATCGGTCGATCCATTGGCCCGCGCGAGTTGATAATCAGTCTTTGCTTTGTCCACGGATTGCACCGCGGCCCTGAGATCCGGGCGGGTGTCGAGCGCTGCCTGACGGACGTCGTTGAGGGGAGGCATTTGCTCGCCGAAATCAAACGGCCCGATCACATCAAACTGGTCGACTGGGGTCTGATCATTTAAAAGCATGAGCAACTGAATCTTGGCGATGCGCAGGTTCACTTCGGCAGTCTGTAAGTCGGACAGGTATTGAACCCTCTGCAGGTCCAGGCGTTGCAAGTCAACCTGGGCAATTCCGCCGGCCTGGTAGCGTTCGCGGTTTACGTCCAGCACCTTGTCGTAGTAGGCCAGGTTTTCTCTGGCAAGATTCAGGATGGCTTTCTCCTGAAGCGTTTGCACGAAGGCTCCCCGGAGGTTGAACAGCAAGGTTCGCTCCAGATCGGCTTGCCCGGAGGTTGCAACGGCAGTTGCTTTTTGCGCGCTCTCCAGTCGCAGGCCGCGCTTGTGCTGGCGCTCCCACAAGTAGTTCACGGTGGCGGAAGCCAGGAAGTACGCAAAGGGTCCGTGCGGCGGACCAAAGTTGAACGGATCGATCTGGTCAGCGAGTATGCTCAGGGTGGGATTCGGTCGGAGATTCGCTGTGATCTCCTGCGCGCGTGATTCATCGATGCCGATTTGTCCCGCGCGCAGAGTGGGATTCGCCGTCTCAAACTTGTCACGAACCTCCTTCCACGTTAGCGCTTTTTGGGCGAAACCGCTGCTCGCACAGACGACGATTATCGACAGCCCAAGGCAGAACCATCGGACAAGCCGTTGCATGAACCCTCCTCGCCTCGTTCCAACTGTGCTCGAATGAAACCCTGCACGCTCACGTCGGGGCTGGACTGCAAAT
The DNA here is from genome assembly GCA_035622455.1 of Terriglobales bacterium. Classification (GTDB taxonomy): domain Bacteria; phylum Acidobacteriota; class Terriglobia; order Terriglobales; family Acidobacteriaceae; genus JAFAGX01. Next base: position 1,819 of record DASPVG010000136.1, on the reverse strand, counting down.
TCTTTACAACTGAATCAGGGAATACGGTCGACTAAACGATTAAGTCTGTATGGCCAAGAAGCCAGTGTGCCCTTTCGAACGCAAATACTCTAACGCCTCCCTCGAGGACTCATGTGAATAGAATGTTAAAGCTCCGACCGCAAGCTGGAACTGTCAGAACGCACAACGGATCGATCCGCGCTAGGCTTGGGCTTCAGTTTGCGTTAACCCGGGACAGTTCTTCTGGCGTGCCATCACCTACGCAGTGAACTTAGGGTGGCCTCTTCTCTCTCAAATTTCGCTCACCGTATCCGCAGATGCGGTCCGGTGAAGACGGCTTGAAGCGGTTGCAAACGAGCGGCTGACCGGGTTCCCGGTCGATAGAGACGCAGTTCCGGGGCGCTGGTTCGAACAAACTCTTGGTCCACATGGCCCGCGAAGATGGTCGACACAGAACAGGGAAGCCCTCGAACTACCGGGAGGTCGAGTGCAGACGCGAAGTTGCTTCTATAATTCCTGTCGAATTCCTGGTAGAAAACTCGACTCGAGTCTTATATCATATCCCCCTAGGATATAGACAAGAAAAAATGTCACACCTAGACAAAGAAAAACAAAAGCTCGTAGCGCGCATAAAACGCATTCGTGGCCAGGTTGATTCGATCGAGCGTTCGCTGACCACAGGGGATGACTGTGCCGACGTGCTGATGCTCCTCGCTGCTGTGCGCGGCGGAGTCAACAGCCTCATGGCAGAGGTTCTCGAAGACCACATTCGTTTACACATGGTGGGAGACGAAAGAAACACAACGCCCTCCGTGGAGCTGGCCGAGGATCTTATTGGCTTGGTACGCGCCTACCTCAAGTAGCCTCTAGAATCGAGGCCCTAATCCCCAGGGACTCATCCGTCGGTGGCCGTCGAAACCGGCCGGTTGTCGGCAAGACGCGATGCGGTAGGTACAACGCTTCTCCCCATCCAGTGTCTCGATACCCGACCGGATGAAATCGTAGTTTCGCGAGGTCTCGACCAAACGGTTGCGAACCTTAGGCAGAGGCAGAGTTAGAACCGCAATTGGTTCAGGTAATTGAAGCTGGTACGAATGCTGTCAAATGGGGCCTTGGGATTGTCGTGCTCGACGAAGTAATGCTTGATCCCGGCCTTGTCCGATTGCGCGAAGATCCCCTTCCAATCGATAACTCCGCTGCCGACTTCCGTCATTCCCGGCAGGGAACTGCCGAAATCCTGGCCGCCGGATTCCTTTACCGTGGGGATCTTTTGCACGTCCTTGACGCGCACTAGCGGGAAACGGCCGGGATATCGATCGAAGTAATCAAGCGGATCTCCTCCGCCCACTTCGATCCAGCACAGGTCCATTTCCATCTTGACCAGGTTAGGGTCGCATTCCTCGAGCAGAAAATCATAGAGCCGCTTTCCATTCACAGGATAAAACTCAACCCAGTGGTTGTGGTAGGCGAACTGGATGCCGGCCTGCCTGCTGACTTCTCCGGCGCGGTTGCAGGCCTCCGCCGCTCGCCTCCAGCCGTCAGGCTGGTTGCGAATTTCCTCCGGGATCCCGGGGCAGACAATGTAGCTCTGTCCGATGACCTTTGAGCTTTCGACTTCCTCAAGCCACTTGTCGCCAAGAACTTCGTAATCAACATGCGTCGAGGGCGACGTGAGACCGTGGCGGTCAAGGAGGAAGCGGATGTCTTTCGGCGAACGGCCGAAATAGCCGGCGAACTCGACTTCCTTGTAACCGATGGTGGCAACCCTCGCAATGGTACCTTCGAAGTCCAGTTGCATGGCGTCACGCACGGTGTAGAGCTGGACGCCGATCGTTTCGAT
>DASPVG010000135.1:0-30457 GCA_035622455.1 Terriglobales bacterium | reverse complement strand
TCGGTAACGGTTGCTCTTCGGAGCACACCGGGATTTCATGCAGAGTGGCTGAGGGACGAGCCCTGTGACGCCACGGCAACCGGATCAGGACCGATTCTGACCGCCAGGTGCCAACTCTCTCCTGGAAACAGGGAACATGAGATTCGGATGCGATCAGTTTTTGCCTCCGCAGCCTCTTTTCCTATTCCCGGAAAAAGAGGCCTTCGCATTTTAGGACTCTTTTCCCTGGCTCGTCCCTGGCTACTCCGGAAAGCGAGTAGCAGGATGGCGCACTACGAATTGCGTTGTCGGGAATGTAATAAGAGCTGGGGCAATCAAGCCCGCTCCATCTGCGAAGACTGTTTTTCTCCCCTGGAGGTTTTTTACGATTACGACGCGGTGCGCCGCCGGTTGAAGCGGGAGCAAATTGCCCGCCGCCCACCCAACCTGTGGCGCTACGCGGAATTGCTGCCCCTGCCCCAAGGCTTTCAGCCGAGCCTTCCTACCGGCTTCACGCCGCTGCTCCGAGCGCCTCGCCTGGCTGACGCCTTGGGAGCGAAGCGGCTGTTCCTCAAGAATGACGCGGTGTGCTTGCCAACCCTTAGTTTCAAGGACCGGGTGGTGGCCCTGGCATTGGCCCAGGTCGACCGCTTTGGCTTTGACACCGTGGCCTGCTCCTCCACCGGGAATCTAGCCAATGCCGTGGCCGCACAAGCGGTCCGCAACGGATTGAAATCCTGGATCTTCGTTCCGGCTGATCTCGAACCCGCGAAGATTCTGGGCACGCAGGTCTTTGGCGCAACGCTGGTGCCGATCGCCGGCAATTACGACCAGGTGAACCGTCTGTGCTCGCAAATCGCTGACGAGCATCACTGGGGATTCGTGAATGTCAACCTGCGTCCCTACTATGCGGAAGGATCGAAGACGGTTGGATTCGAGATTGCCGAGCAACTCGGCTGGCGTCTGCCGGATAACGTGGTGGTACCGATGGCAGGCGGCTCGCTCATCACCAAAATCAAGAAAGCCTTCGAGGAGCTGACGGAACTCGGACTGGTCGAGCCCAAGCCGGTGAAGATCTTCGGCGCGCAGGCGACCGGATGCTCTCCCATTTCCACCGCTGTCAAAGCAGGGAACGCGGAAATTGAACCTCAGAAGCCGGCCACCCTGGCGCGTTCCCTGGCCATTGGCAATCCCGCCGACGGGCACTATGCCGTCAAAACGATTCGCACCAGCGGGGGCTGGGCGGAAGATGTCTCGGATGGCGAGATTCTGGACTCGATCCGGCTCCTGGCCGAAAGCGAAGGTGTCTTCGCCGAAACTGCGGGCGGTGTGACCGTGGGCTGCGCCCGCAAGCTCTACCGGCAAGGACGGATTCCAGCGGACGAAACCACCGTTCTCTGCATCACCGGCAATGGCTTGAAAACGACCGACGCGCTGTCCGGCCAATTCCAAGCCGCCGAACCCATCCGTCCCAAATTAGCGGAATTTGAAGCCTTCCTCGAACGAGCCAACCAGATTTCTAGGCCGATCGAGGAGATCGTGGAGGCTTGACATGGCCATTACCGTCGAGATTCCCACTGCCCTGCGCCGCCATACCGGAGGTACGGCCCGGGTCACTTGCTCGCCTGCGAATCTGGGAGAGCTTTTTGTCATGCTCGATCAGCAGTTTCCGGATCTGCGAACGCATTTGCGGGATGAGGCGGGGCAAATTCGCCGTTTCCTGAACATTTACGTCAATGAGGAAGATATCCGCTTTCTGGGTGGAAATGGCTACACCTTCCAGGACGGAGATGAGGTTCTGCTCGTGCCCTCCGTCGCCGGTGGCACCTCCTAGAGTCGGGTCCTGAAATGCTCGCTTGCCTCGGCTTCTCGCAGCCTGTATAATCTAACTAACTGGTTAATTAATATGACCACACAGGTGGTTCCATCGCGCTTGGGGTCCCGGGGTCGGCCGGAGCAAAGCCGGGCTTCCATCTTGCAGGCGGCCATCCAAGAGTTTGCCCGGAGAGGAATTGCCGGGGCGCGGATCGATGCCATTGCCCAGGCAGCCAAGGTCAACAAGGCCCTGCTGTACTACTACTTCCACGACAAGGAAACGCTCTATGGCGCCTCCCTGGATCATGCCTTCGGGCAAATGCGGGCCCACCTGCTCGAGGTTCTCGACCGCGACCTTGCCCCGGGCGACAAGATCTTGGCCTATGTGGGCGAGTACTTCGACTACATCGCGAGTCACAAGCTCAACCGCGACCTGATCCAGATGGAAATGATGCGTTCGGGACACGGTTCGCCGCATTTGAAGCGAATCGCGAAACAGTACTTCCTGCCACTCTATCGAAGGCTGGGTCAGGTGATTCAGCAGGGGATTCAGGCAGGAGAGTTTCGCCCGATGAACCCGCTGCAATTCGTTCCCTCGATGGTTGCTCTGGTGGTCTTTTATTTCATCAGCGCTCCGATGCTCAAGAGTGTGACCGGATTCAATCCGTTGTCCGCCGAACGAATCGCGGAGCGCCGAGCCGCGGTGCTCGATTTCATCTCAGCGGCGTTGTTTCTGCCCAATCGAAACGGGAAAGAGGGCCGCCATGAGGCGCAATGAGGAATTTCTGAAAATCTTGCGTGTGCTCGTCTCCCAGCCATCCTCGGGCGATCCGTCACCCCCCGAATCCTGTGCCGAGGATGCCGCAAGCCCCGAAGCCGCTCGACCGGCAAAGGCGCCTGAGGAAAAGAGGGGTCGCGGAGTTCGGCCATGAGTGTACGGAGCCGATTCCTGATGGTGGTGGTGATCATATTCGCGGTCTCGCTCACCTACTACTTTGTTTCGACGCCCAGCCATCGCGACCTGGTGCTGATCGGAACCGTGGATTCCAACCAGGTGATTGTGAGTCCCCAGATTCAGGGTCGTATCCAAAGATTGCTCGTAGAGGAAGGGACTCCGGTGAAGCAAGGCGACTTGATTGCCGTGCTCGATCCCTCCGAACTCGAAGCCGAAGAACGCGCTGCGGCCGCCACCATCGACAGCTTGAAATACAGGGTGGCGGAAACCCAGGCCACCCTCGAAGCCACCGCCGGCTCCACGACCAGCAGCGTGGCCAATGCGCAGGCCCGTCTAGCGGCGGTTCGGGCACAGCTGTCCCAGGCCGAAGCCACCCTGGAACGAACCCAGAGTGACAGTCGGCGGACCATTGAGCTGGCCAAACAAGGGGTGGCCTCCGATCAGGATCGGGTCCAGGCGGAGACCAACTTGGCGGCACAACAAGCGGTCGTCGAATCACTCGAGCAGCAGGTGAGCGCCGCGCAGGCGGACCTCAATACGGCGGTCGCCAATACTCACACGGCCCACGCCGCCGAGCGCACCGTCGACTCCACCCGGGCTCAGCTTAGCAATGCAGAAGAAATGCTGAAGCAGGCGGAAGTACGGCTAGGCTACACAAAAATCTATGCTCCCATCACCGGGACGGTCTCGGTTCGCGCAGCTCGCGAAGGGGAAGTGTTGAATCCCGGCCAGCCCATCGTCACGCTCGTCGAGCTCAGCGATACCTGGGTGCGCGCCGCCATTCCGGAAACCAATGCCGACCACATCGGCTTGGGAGACGTCCTGCCCATTCGCCTGCCCGGCGGCACCATGACATCGGGAAAGGTCTTCTTCAAAGCTGCGGAGGCAGACTTCGCCACCCAGCGCGACGTCAACCGGCGCAAGCGCGATATTCGTACCATTGTGCTGAAGGTGCGGCTCGAGAACCCCCGGGGCGCCTATGTTCCTGGTATGACCGCAGAAATCCTGTTGTCGCCGGAACAACTCAAGGGTACGGGGCAAGCGAAGACAGCGGCGGAGAAGCAGCCGTGATTGCGGATCGCTACCCCGAGGGCAATTCGGGCGGTAGGCAGCCCAATGGGCAGGACGGCAGCCGATCCGCGGGCCCGGATGCGATCGTGGTGGAACACATCGTCAAAAAGTATGGTGATTTCACCGCTGTCGACGATATTTCCTTCCAGGTCAAACACGAAGAAATCTTCGGCCTGCTCGGCCCGAACGGGGCCGGCAAGTCCACCCTGATCCGAATGATGACCACCCTGATCCCCATCACTGCGGGGAGGGCTTGGGTTGCCGGTCACGACGTGGCAACCGAACCGAACGCCGCGCGGCGAGCCATCGGGGTGATTCCCCAGGCTCTCACCAGTGATCTCGATCTTACGGTGGAAGAGAACATGGACATCTACGCCAAGCTGTATGACGTTCCAGCCAAAAAGCGGAAAGCCTCCATCGAAGAATTGCTGGAACTGGTGGACCTCACCAAGTGGCGCACCGCCCAGACCAAAACCTTATCGGGCGGCATGCGGCGGCGCCTTGAAATTGCGCGCGGCTTGGTCCACAATCCGCAGATTTTCTTCCTTGACGAGCCCACCACAGGACTCGATCCGGTTTCGCGGGTCGGGGTATGGGAAATGCTAACCAATATCAAGGCCCATCGGCAGCTGACCATCCTCATCACGACCCATTACATGGACGAAGCCGACCGCCTCTGTAACCGCATTGCCATCGTGGACCATGGCAAGTTGGTGGCTCTCGACACTCCGCAGGCTCTGAAGGCGAGCGTGCCGGGATCGAATGTCATCGAAGTACAGTTCGCCGGCGCGCCGCCGGATTGGGAGAAACGGTTAGAAGAGCTGAGCGGCGTGACCTCGGTGCAAACGGAAGCTCCGGGGGTATACCGCATCTTGACCGGGAACGGTTCTGAGACAACTACACAGCTGGTGGAATCTGCGGTCCAGGCGCGCGTCGCCCTGACGTCACTTTCCGTACAAAACACCACCCTCGACGACGTGTTCGTCCACTACACGGGGCGGCAGCTGCGGGATGAGCTGCAAAAGGCCTACGCCTTCGTGATGCCACAGGGCCCGGGGTTACGCCCATGAACCGGATGTTCGCCATTATCGAACGCGAAATGCGGAAATTCTTCCGCTCCCCGGCCTTAATGATGGCCTCGATGATTTTCCCTCTGGTGCAGCTCATTGTGCTCGGGAACGCCTTCGGGGGTAAGATTCGCGATGCCAAGCTGGGGCTGGTCGACCAGGACGGCGGCACGCAAGCCCTGAAGATCCGCCAAGCCTTTGATTCCGTCCGCTCCAACATGCGCACCTTCGAGCCAATTTATTATCGAGATCCCGAGACGGCCATGAACGACGTCCGCAATGGCAAGATTCAAGGAGCGGTCATCATCCCCCCGCAATATTCCCGACGCGTCTATGAACAGGATCAGCCGCACATCGCTCTCATCGTCGACAATAGCGATAACTTCATGAGCTCGACGCTCGAGGACGAACTGACGGCTATCACCAACGCCCTCAACGAACCCACGGTGTCTCCTCGCATCCTCGAGCAGACGGTGCTGCAGACGGTCGAGTTGTATCCCTATATCGAGTACATGAAGTACCTTCTGCCGGGTTCGATTACGCTGGCGATGTTTGTGTCCGTCATGATTGGCGGCGGTATGCTCTACATCGATGACAAGGCACGCGGCATCCACGAGGGCTATCTGGTCACTCCAATTACGAAAACCGAGCTGGTATTTGGCCTGAACGGGGCGGGCGCAATCAAGGCAGTGCTGACGGGCATCGTCATCACCGTGATCGGCTCCCTGCTGGCAGGCGTGGGCACGGTTTTTCACCCCGCGGCCCTGGCGGGGTTGCTGATCATGATCGTTTTGACCTCGCTCGCCTTTAACACTTTCATGTTCCTGCTGATGGTTCGAGTCGAAGATCCGCTGGTGCCGCGTGCCATCTTCGGAATCCTCAACACATTATTGTTTTTCCCCAGTGGTTCCATCTATCCTGTGCAAGCGTTTCCCGCGTGGCTGCGAGCGATTGCCAAAGCCGACCCATTCACTTATGCGGTGCATGGCTTCAAGTCCCTGCTTCTGAAAGAGGCCAGTCTGAGCGCGATTGTTCCTGACATGATCTACCTTTCGATGTTCGCGTGCATCACCCTGGGCGTGGCGATCCCGCTTTTCAAGCGCACCCTGTGAAGGAACCCAGGGAAAATTGCCTCCGGGAGTCTCTCTATGGTGAATGGCACAGTCCATCCGTTATGCTTAAGCCATGGCCTTGATGGATGCCGAGCAGTACGATCCGACAAGCGAGCGCAGACGACGAAGGTTGATCATCACGATTCTGGGTGCCCTCCTGATCGGGTCGTGGGTTGCCTATCATCTGCGGCATCATTCCGAGCGGACCACCGCTCGCAGGCTTTTTGCCGCGCTCGTGAAGCAGGATTACGAAACCGCCTACGGGATCTGGTTTCATGATCCAAATTGGAGGCAACACCTCTCGAAGTACACAACCTATGCCTTCAACGATTTTTATCGCGATTGGGGTCCCGGGGGCGAATGGGGGCTGATCAAGTCCTATCACGTCGATTGCTCGTTAAGCCCGGGAGGCGGCAGCGGGGTCATTGTGCAAGTGACCGTCAACCAGCGTGCAGAGCACGCCTACGTCTGGGTGCAGAAATCTGACCATACCCTCTCGTTTTCGCCGCGGGAGATCGAGTGCGGCAATTGGTGGACTTGGATCACGGAGTGAGATGCGGGCTCTTAGGCTTTGACCGCCAACTGTTCCAAGGTCTTCTGCAGCGAAGCTTCATTTTCCACATTGAATCCCGATTTGGAGCGATCGATCTGACGCAGAAGGCCGCAAAGCACCTTCCCCGGACCGATTTCGACGAAAGTCTCGACGCCCTGAGCCATGAGCACGCGCATCGATGGCTCCCACTGTACCGGCCTTGTGACCTGGCGGATGAGAGCGTCCCGTGAGCTGTTTCCGTCCTGGACCAGAGTGGCATCGACATTCGACGCGACCGGAATCACGGGTCGCTGAAACACCAGCTTTTCAAGGTCGGGCGCCAGACGATCTTGGGCAGGCTTCATCAGGGAACAATGAAAGGGGGCGCTGACCGGGAGCACCTTGGCGCGTTTGGCGCCACGCTCGTCCGCCAGTTTCGCGCCACGTTCGACCGCGGCCGTGTGCCCGGAAATCACAATTTGTGCGCCGGAGTTGATGTTGGCCGGCTCGCAGACCTCGCCCTGCGCGGCATCGCGGCAGACGGCCATCACCTGATCGAGGTCCAGGCCCAGAATCGCCGCCATCGCGCCCATACCGACCGGAACCGCTTCCTGCATGTACTGTCCTCGCAGTCGTACGGTGCGCACCGCGTCCACGAAACCGAGCGTACCGGCGGCCACGTGGGCGGAATATTCACCCAGGCTGTGCCCGGCGACCAACGAGGGTTTGAGCCCTTTCTCGGCAACCACACGCCAGGCAGCTACGGAAACCGTCAAGATAGCGGGTTGCGTGACCTCGGTGAGCCGCAGCTGTTCCTCGGGCCCTTCGAAGCAAACCTGAGAAAGCTTGTAGCCGAGCGCCTCGTCAGCTTCGGCAAAGGTTTTCTCGGCAATCGGATATTTCGCGGCCAATTCCTTGCCCATGCCGACGCTCTGCGAACCCTGCCCGGGAAACAGAAATGCGATTGGGGACGAATTTGTCATAGAGAAAGCGATTTCATAGGGGTATCTTTTCCTGTTTGCCTAGCTTGCTTTCGACGCCGCCCTCTCGAAAGCCTACCGTACCCGGGCCCGCGAGCTCCTTCTCGATCTTTTCGTTGATTCCGCTCTCGGCGAATTCGGCAGCCACACGAATCGCGTTTTTGATGGCATTCGAATTCGAGGATCCATGGGTAATAAAGCACACACCCTTCACGCCGAGCAGCGGCGCACCTCCATACTCGGTGTGGTCCAAGCGCTTCTTGAAATCTGCGAAGGCGCTGCGCGAAAGCAGATAGCCGACTTGCCGCGTGATGGTAGCCTTCAGCGATTCCTTCAGCGTATGCCGTACCAGATTCGCCAAGCCTTCGGAGATTTTTAAAGCGACATTGCCGACAAACCCATCGGCTACGATGACATCCACGCGGCCATTGTAAAGATCGCGCCCTTCCACGTTGCCCACGAAATTCAGGGGCAGTTGCTTCAGCAACTGGAACGATTCCTTGGTCAGATCGTTTCCTTTGGTTTCCTCTTCGCCGATCGAAAGCAGTCCGACCCGCGGACCGTGCGTTCCGAACATGGTGCGAAAGTAGATCTCTCCCATCACCGCAAATTGCTCGAGGTTGTGGGGCTTGCAATCGACGTTGGCCCCCACGTCGAGCAGGATCGCGGCGGTTCCGAGTGCCGTAGGAAAAACGCCGGCCAACGCCGGACGATCGACGCCCGGAATCGCCCCCAGCACCATCTTCGCCGTCGCCATCGCGGCACCGGTATTGCCCGCCGTCACGAAGCCGGCAGCCCGCCGCTCTCGCACCAGCCGCAGACCCACGCGCATGGACGAATCGCGCTTGCTGCGCACCGCCTGTACGGCTTTGTCATCCATGCGGATGACTTCACTGGCATGGACAATTTCGATGGGCAACTCGGATGCCGAAGGATACCGCCCCAGTTCAGCCCGGAGGGCAGGTTCGGGACCGACCAGCAGGACGCGTAGCCGGAAGTGCCGCGCCGCCTGGATTGCCCCTTCGATCTCAGGCTTCGGCCGGCGATCCGAACCCATCGCGTCCAAGGCTATGACGCTTGGCATGGTGTGCGAGAAAGTTAGCCGGCGGTTTTAACTTCCAGAACTTCGCGGCCTTTATAGTAACCGCACTTGGGGCAGGCGCGATGCGGCAATTTACGTTCATGGCAGTTCGGGCATTCCGAAAGTGAATGCAGCTGTAGAGAATCATGCGCGCGCCGGTTACCGGTGCGGGCTTTCGAGTGGCGTCGTTTAGGATTTGGCATCTCGATTCCTCATAAAGCGACCATCGCTACCGCGAGCCGCTGCCTACACTGTGTTGATCAGAATCTTCCCGGAGTTGTGCCTTTCTCTCGAATCCGGTTCTCCGAGAGTCTGGCTGTCACTCGCGGGAGAGCACACCTGCGCGTGGACTGTCCGCTCAATCATCCAATTTACTGCGAAACTCTTTCAGAACCGACCACCGTCGATCTCCGACCGGCTGCTGGCAAGCGCATTGCGCAAGGTTCAAATCCGCGCCGCACTGCGGACAAAGTCCTTTGCAGTCCTGCCGGCAAATTGCTTTTAGGGGAACGGCGAGCAGCACCTGCTCGCGCAGCACGTCTTCGAGCAGCAAACCTGTCCCTTCGTAATAACCGATTTCAGCCTCGGCCACCGAGAAGCTAACTTCCTCCTGCCCGGCATCGGCGCCCAGAGGGCGATAGAGCAGATCGAAGTCACGCTCGACGTTCTGTACGACTGGCGCCAGGCAACGGGCGCAGGCGATTTCCAGGCTGGCCGAGAGCTCCCCTTTCAGCCTGATATCCTTGATCAGCTTGTGCTTACCGCGATGCTCCTCGACCAGTTGCGCCCGGCCGCTGGCATGCAACGGGCCGCGTTGCCGCAGATCAGCTCCGAGATCGATCCGACCCGGGGGAACCTTCTCATCAAAATCGATCGGATGACGTTCGAGCTCATGAATTTCAATGAGCATGGAGACTCTGCACCTCCTGTTGATAACGCCAACGACGCCCGGAAGACGCTCAGAGTCGCAAGTTCGCTCAGGAGCAATACTTAAGCATAAAGGCCGCGGGAGAAGAGTGTCAAGAAAACCGGATTCAGGGCACTGGGTTTGATTTGCACAGAGTCTCCGATCGATTCTGAATCCGTGGCATTTTGGCATCACGTCAAAAGGAACGAGCCGCGATTTTGCGCGGTTATATCACCCTGCTTGGGCGTGCGCGGAAGATGTGCCGTCGGAACCGGTTGTTGATAATGACTCTGAGTAACAGACCCTCGACCCAGGCGGAATCGAGGTTGGGGCGGTGCTGATGATTTTTGCGCTACCTACGTCAAGTACCAATGTGGCGTAATGGTCTACAGGGCTTCTGTCGCTATCGGTTCAAGGTCCTAGAGCAGATTTCCAATCTCGCACAGGCTCGTGCATTCCCGCGGGAAGGACTGCGCTACTGCGTGCTACCAGAATCGCGCAGCAGGACGACGTCGTCGGTATGCTTTGAGCGCTCGACGGCTAAGGTTTTGCCGTCGGGCGACCAGTGGAAATCGTCGATATGGTCGGATGCGAAATTCGTGATCTGATGGCCGGGTGAGCTGTCCAGCGGCTGTACCCAAATGTTATCTACGCCTTTGTCGGTAATGGCATAAGCCACTGCTTTGCCGTCGGGTGTAATCCGCAGGCCCCCGGTAAAGCCAACGTTTCCGCTGATTCGCGGATCAGGATCCACCAACCGGGGAGACTTGGCCGGCGGATCGAGGCTGAGTATGGCAATTTTTGGAAAGGAGCGTTGATTGGCAGCGTCGGTAAGCTGTTTGCCAAAAATGAGCTGCTTGCCATTCGGCGTGAACAGCACCTTACCGATCTTGCCGAAGCTGCCTTCAACCATGGTTCCAGGAACCGGCTCTGCTGTTCCGCCGTCGATCGGAACCCGGAACGCCGGATCTCTGGTATTGTTTCCCCAGTAATACACCCACTTGCCGTCCGGGGAACAGCTTGCGTAGGAGTCGAATTGTCCTTTCGTGAGTTGCATCGCACCTGATCCGTCACTGTTCAGGCGCCACAGATTCGTACTCGCTGAATCGTCGCGGAATGTCCAAGCCGCAATGATGTAGCGCGACCCACACGAGGTGAAATTCAACACGTAGGCATTCAGATCACTCACCAATGTCGTAGTACTACCGCCAGCGGGGGCTTCCCTGAACAGACCGGCACCGTTGCTCACCAACAGTTTGCCGTCGGCGCTCCAACCGAACGCAGAAAGATTCTGCGCATCGGGTAATGCAGCAGCCATGACTGACCCGCCCGAAACCAGATCCAGTTCGTGAGTCAGTTTCGTCTGTACGGTGGCGACGGTCTTGCCATCTGCGGAGATGGTAAGCGTGCGATAGCTGTTGGTATCGCGGGTGATCGGTTGAGGATCCCCGCCCCGCGCCGAAATCCAGGCGATCTGCTGCCGGGCCACAGACGATCCCTTGTGCGCGAAAATCGCTATGAATGACCGGCCGTCGGGCCTCCATTGGATCGCATAGACGAAATCATTTTTGAACGTGCCCAGCCGATGCGCCTTTTTGTTCCCGAGGTCGAATACGTCGATGTCACTCATCACTCCGGGTTCGCCGAAATGGCGATAAGCGATTTGCTTCCCATCGGGAGACCAAGCCAAATCTCGCGGAACATCGTCCTTGTTTATATCCCCGATGTACAAAATGGTCTCGCCCGTTCCGTCCGGGTTCGCCATCATCAGGCGAAATTTGCCGATATCCGGATCGTTATCCCTCGCGAAGGTCATGTGGCTGCCGTCAGGCGAGAACGCCGGACCGGCGTCGGCATCGCGCACAATATCCTGCGGCGTACCGCCGAGCACCGGAGCACGGTAGATATCCCAGGACGACCTCAGTGCGCTGTTCGCTCTGCGAAAGTAGATGTAGTTTCCGTCCGGCGAGAACGCCAGCGAGCGGTAATTGGTGACCTCCGGCGGAATCACTTGCGTATCGCTTCCCGTGGGGATATTGCGCAGCCACAAACTTGCTGATCCCTTATCGCGCTGCACACTCAGCACATATTTTCCATCGGGCGAAATCGCAGCCTCTTCGGTGTTTCCGGTGTTTGTAATCTGCCCAATCGTGAAATTTTGAAACGGGGTCGGGCCGCTGCGATTAAGAAACGAATAGATGCCAAATCCCGCAGCCGCAAGGATCAGAATGGCGACGAGCGATCCCAATGCCACGCCGATCCTGTGTTGCCGTGCCACTTCACCGATGGCCGAAGTTGAAGTGTGCGATCGCACCGCCGATGACGACGCACTTACGACTGCGGCGGAAAGACCGGAGTGCGCGGCCGAGACCTGGGACAACCCAGCATCAGCTATGCTGCCGGCGCTGTCAGTTGCTGCATGCCCTCCTGAGCCGCTGTCACGCAGCAGGCGTTTCAGATCACTGCGGATTTCCGACGCGTGCTGGTACCTCAATTCGCGATCTTTCTCCATCGCTTTGTTGATAATCTCTTCCAAGCGCGCCGGCAAACTCGGATTCAACCGCACCGGCGCAACCGGCGCCCGATTCAAAATTCCGTCAAAAATCTCAGCCGTGCTCTCGCCTCGAAACGGCACCTGCCCGGTCGCCATTTCGTAAAGCACCACTCCCAGCGAAAACAGATCGGTGCGGGCATCCAGTTCTCTGGCCCGGGCCTGCTCCGGGGACATATAAGCAACCGTTCCCACCGCCGACCCAGGGCTGGTCAGATTCGGATCGGTCGAGTTGGTGAGAGTCCCTTCTCCTGACGGCTTCGCCGTCATCTTGGCAAGTCCGAAATCGAGGATCTTGGCGTGACCGCGAGTGGTGACAAAAATATTTGCCGGCTTGATGTCGCGGTGAACGATTCCCTGACTGTGCGCCGCATCCAAGGCATCGGCAATTTCAACCCCGAGCGAGAGCAATTGCTCGAGTTCCATCGGGTGCCTCGCAATGACATGTTTGAGGGTTCTGCCATCCAGAAACTCCATCGCGATAAACGCGACTCCATTTTCGTGGCCAATGTCGTAAATCGTGCAGATGTTGGGATGATTCAGCGCAGAGGCAGCCTGTGCTTCGCGTTCAAAGCGGCTCAGCGCCTGCGGATCTTTGGCTACGTCTTCAGGCAAGAATTTGAGCGCGACAAGGCGGCGCAGCCGGGTATCTTCGGCCTTGTACACCACACCCATCCCCCCACCGCCGAGCTTTTCAAGCACACGATAATGCGAGATTGTCTGGCCAATCATCCCCAGTTCCCTCTTGAATATCGCATCATGTTATGAGCCATCCCTGCTTGAGTCAACGAGAAGTGCTGCGACCAGCACTGCCGAAAGCTGCACTTCAAGCTACTACACCTGAGGTTGCCGATGCCTACCAAGGACGAAGCCCGAACAGCCGACTTCCGCTTTTTAGACGCTTCGGTCCTAGTTCCGCGTTCTAGCGCTCCTGTGGAAAGCAAACTGACCCAGTACCAAATCCTGGGTAGTGGGTCAGTCTGATCTCCACAAGGTCATGTCTGAAGTCCGCATTCGATACTCCAAACCGTGATCCAACAATCCGGCTTTCATAACAGGCGTCAAGGTTCGACACCGGTTACCGGATTGGTTGCGGGCCCGTTCCCACTTGTCGGGTGAATTCTTCAGCTCGAGGCTTCGCGAGCTGGCACTGACCATTGCTCCTCAAATCTTCTTGTTTTTCCACTTCCCCTGCTTGAACAGGATCGCGCTCGCCACCGCCATCGAGCTCTCCGCGATCGCTATGGAAAAGAACACTCCGTTCGATCGCATATCGAACGGAATCGCCAGTGCGTAGGCGAGAGGAATTTCGAATAGCCAGAAGCCGAAGAAGTTCACAATCGTCGGGGTCACCGTGTCACCCGAACCGTTGAATGCCTGCATCATCACCATGAAATACGCGTACCCCAAGTTGCCATAGCTCACGATACGCAGGCAGGCCGCTCCCAGAGGTACGACGCCGGGGTCGTGAGTAAACAGTTGAACGATCGGCTCGGCGAAAAAGATGAACAGCACTCCGACCGAACCGAGAAAGATCATGTTGTACAGACCCGTGCGCCACACGGCTCTTTCAGAGCGTTCGGGATGTCCCGCGCCTAGGTTCTGCCCCACCAGGGTGGCGGCAGCGTTGCTTAGTCCCCACGACGGCAGGATCACGAAGATCACGATGCGGATCGCGATTGTATATCCGGCAAGCGCGGCCGCCCCAAAGATACTCACGATGCGCACCAGCCCGATCCAGCTCGTATGCGCGATCGCGAACTGCAGAATTCCGGTCAACGACACGCGTAGAAGCCGCCACAGAACGTCGACTCGAACGCGAAGCTGGCGGGCCAGAATCCGGATGCGTTCGGTGCCGCGCAACAGGCGGTAGAACTGGCAAAGCACGCCGATCGTGCGCCCGCTGAACGTCGCCAATGCCGCTCCCGTCACGCCCAGACGCGGAAACGGCCCCCAGCCGAAGATCAGGCAGGGATCGAGAGTCAGATTGATGATGTTCGCAACCCACAGCAGCCGCATGGCGATGGCCGCGTCGCCCGCGCCACGAAAGATCGCGTTATTGAGAAACAGCAACAGCACTGCGCAGCTGCCCCCCAGGCAAATACGAGCGTAACCGCTTCCCGTGGCGACAATCTGCGGGGAAGCACCCATCAACTGCAGCAGGCGCGGCGCATAAACTAGGCCGGGCACTCCGATCAGCAGTGACACGAGCAACCCGAGAATGATCGCTTGTACCGCCGACACCGCGGCACTCTCATGATCTTTCTCTCCGATGCGACGAGCGACCATCGCCGTGGTCGACAGGCTCAATCCCATGCCCACGGCAAACACCAGGCTCAACATCGACTCGGTCAGACCAACCGTGGCCACCGCATCGGCGCCCAGCCTCCCCACCCAGAACACGTCGACGACCGCGAACAGCGATTCCAGCACCATCTCCAGCACCATAGGCACGGCCAGCAGAAAAATCGCCCGGTTCAAATTGACGGTGGTGTAGTCCTGGTGCGAGCCGCGAATCGCCTCGACCAGCGAGCGCCACAGGCTCGTGCGCGGCACCTCAGCTCGATCCATGGGAGTAATCACATCCATTGCAGACCTTGGGTTCTTTCTCGGACATCCCTGCGTCGAATGGCAGGTATTGCCGATTCATAAACTGTGAAATCGGGCGAACGCCTCGCGGATAGCGAGTAGGAGGATGGCGATTTAACGAGGGAGGAACATATCACGCCTCAATGGATCTTCTGACCAAAGTACAAGCCCAAGTGACAGCACGATTGTATCTTGAACTCACCGAGCTTGCCAATCGGATCGACAGGTGACGCCACCGGGTGAAGGTAGTGGTCCGTCGGCGTGAGGTTGCATCGGGAATGACGTCGACCCTGGTAGCCGGGATTGATTCAAATTCAGCTACTAATGCCCCACTGACGTCTCCAGTAGGCGTGCACCTCGTCGCATCCATCCGCGCACCCACCTTCCAATCCGTTCGGCCAGTCCACGTCAGGGCGCATCAACGCGAGAACCCCATCGATGTCGCGTCTGTTGAATGCCGCATACATCATTAGTTGCCTTCGTTTACCTTGGCTCATGCGAGGCTCCCGGCTTCACTGTCAATCTGTTGGTTTAAGCGCGCGCAGTAGGTATGCCGGATGTGCGCGATTAGACACAACTAGAAATCCTGGTTCGAAATTGTGCCATCCAATTCAGCCCGCGTAATTCCTCTGCTCGTGCGCCAATTGCCGGCGTCGAGTACCCATTCTTCACGGCGTCACCGGTTTTCGAAATCCTGTGTCACTAAAAATTTTCAGAACGTCGATAGCATCCAAGAATTATTGGACTCGAATTTCGTTCGAAGTGGCCACCGCCATTTCCGTTGACCGACTTTTGCGATGCGGTTACGTCGGCGTTAGGTGTTCGCTCGACCGGCCGTCCAATTTTTGGTGTCATCGTATACAAGTAATGGAATTTAAGATTCCTAGAACCGGAGAAGCGACTAACATGACACACGTCCACATGCCGTGTCTCTACCGTCTTTCGGGGTAAGCGGTGAACAGTTCAAGTTCAATGCTCGATGAAGTTTGAACTATGCTTTTCAGTGTGAAGACGCAAAGTTTGCGAGTCACGGATCGTCGTGTTGATCTGCATTTGTTATATGGGAAATTGAAAGACAGCCGATTTGGATGCTGAGTTGCTCTCAAAGTGAGTGACTTGTATCCGGGGACTCTCGGCTGCTTGGTGAAGGTCTCCGAGGGAATTCCCGTCAATTCGGTCAATCGCGAGGACACCGGTTGCAACATAACACCTAAGTAAGGGCGTGTGCAGTGGGTAGAGCTTATCTTGCGTTGACACCCGACCAGCGAAGGATGATTCCCTGTGTATCGGCTAGCGTATGGTCGGGGTGTGTTAACAGTACTGCGGACGAATGCACGCGTCACATGAGCCCGCCACGCCTACGATCGGGCAACCTGCGTGTCACTTTTTTCGGGTCTTAACCAGAGCTCCAGGCCAGTCCCCTACAAGTCCCACCTTCTTGGGAGGTCTTATGAGCAAAACTTCTTTCGCCTCTATGGTTTCTTTGCTGCTGCTGGTTGCCGTAGCCGCGGTTGCGCAAGGGGGCGCCCGGGGTGCAATTACGGGAACCGTCACAGATCCCAGTGGTGCCGTGATTCGTGACGCTACGGTTACCATCATTAACCAGGACACGGGCGTAACGGAAAGGACAGTGACCAGTGGTTCCCAAGGAGCCTTCTCGGCCACGCTGCTGCCAATAGGCACGTATCGGGTTGAGGTCACAGCCCCAGGCTTCAGTAGGACGGTAGCCGCCGGCATTCCCGTTAGAGTGTCGGAAACCAGCGTTGTACCTGTTCAAATGCAGGTGGGTACGTCGACCGTAGAAGTCACGGTCACGGGCGCAGCCACGCCTGTCGAAGTAACCAACCCGACAACCGGCCAAGCGCTTACCGGCGATGTCATCCGGGAGATGCCGCTGGCCACGCGTAACTTTCTCGGCTTGCTGGCACTTTCGGCCGGCACCAACAGCGAGTTTGCTGACACCACCGCTCTGGGCCGCGGTCAGACGACGATCATCGTTAACGGCCAACGGCCGGTGAACAACAACTACCAACTCGAAGGTATCAACGCCAACGACGTCAGCTTGCCGGTCTTCGACAACGTGAATCTGCCGAACCCGGATGTGGTCGAGGAGTTTAAAACCCAAACATCACTGTACGACGCTTCGCAAGGGCGCAATGGCGGCGGCAACATGCAGGTTAATTTACGGTCAGGAACGGATCAGTACCACGGGGATGTCTTTGAGTACTTCCGCAACAACGACATGAATGCCAACGACTGGTTCCTAAAGCAATCCGAAATACTGGCAGGAACGCCGAACGTTGCCCCGGTGCTTCGTCAGAATGCTTTTGGAGCCTCCATCGGTGGTCCTGTGCCCGGCATCAAGAACTTCTTCTTCTTCGGTAACTATTCGGGAGTGCGGGAAGACTCCGGAATTGCAACGGGGACGACGATTGACACGGAAATTCCTGTTTTGCCGGCGAGCCGATCCGCGGCCAGCCTGGAGAAGGCCTTTGGTGTCCCGCAAATCGATCCGGTCGCTCTGGCTTGGCTGAACCTTCCGGCGTCCAACTGTCCAGGATTCAATGACGGGGTACACTGCATTCCCTCGTTACCCGGTACCCCCGGCGTGGTGAACGGTGTGACGAACTTAGCCTCACTGCATCTTTCCTCGGTGGGCACCTTCTCTGATAGCCAGTTTACGATCACCACCGATAAGAAATTCGGCACCAAGGACACGTTCACAGTGCGATGGTTTTTCGACGATACCACTGCGCTGCGGCCCTATGGCGAAGCCGCCACTCTTCCCTTCTCCGAAGACAACCCGCTCAGCAACCGTTTTCTCAAGATCGGGCTCACGCACATCTTCTCTCCGAGCATGGTGAATGAGTTCCGCTTCGGCTATAGCCGATACCGGTTCGATCTTCTCCCCACCGAACCGGTCTCCCTCGCTGATATCGATTCGACCCGCCCCAATGCGGCCGAGTTCCCGGGCGCATGGCAACCCAATATTACCGGTGGCGGGTTCTCGATCGGTGTCGGAGCCAACGATAACCGCGGTACTCGGGACAACACGTTTGTCTGGGGCGACGATCTCTCGAAGACCTTGGGCAAACACACCCTGCGTGTGGGCGGCGAGATCGACTACTGGCAACTGAACCGCTACAACCACTATGAAAAGCGGGGCGTGGTAACCTATGCGGCCAACCCGGTCGCTTTTCCCGGCCTCAACGGCTTTCAGAATTTCCTGCTGGGCAATATCAATACCACGGCAGGAGAAGCTGGCATTGACACGTTTCATTTCCGTGCCACGGATGGCGCAGCCTATGTACAGGACGACTGGAAGATCACTTCCCGCCTGACCCTTAACTTGGGCCTACGCTGGGAAGGCATCGATACGGCACACGAAGAAAACAACTACCTGACCAACATTGCGGGCATCGCGCGCTGCGGGAGCACCGGCTGCTCCTCGGACGGATACTCGGCTCCTCCCTTGAACTATATCCACCCACCCGGCGCCCTCGGCGGCTTTGGTACACCGGGGGTAAGCGATTGCACCGAACTGACTTGTTTCGCCTACAAGAACTTCGCCCCCCGCGTCGGCTTTGCCTGGGATATCTTCGGGGATCACAAGACGGCATTGCGGGGCGGTTATGGCATCTACTACCAGCGCGTCTCCAACCAGTCGCAGTTGCAGTCAGCCGGTGGACCTCCGTTCAACGTCGCCTTCTCCGCAACTCCTGGATCGGTTACGCCCGCAAACCCGTTTCCCCAGCTGCTGCCTAACTCGGCCTTCCCATTGCCGCTAACCAAGTGCCCGGCGGGAGTATGTACGGGTTACACCTTGGGAGCAACTTCTTACGGCATCCCTTCAGGCTTCCCGCGGCTGAGCGGGTTTAACGCCACCGGTACACCCCTATTCGACAACACCGGCGGCAATTTCTCTAACTTGCCCAACAGCGAGTTCTTCTTCTACCCCGTGCGCGACTTTGTTCCACCTTATGCGCAGCAGTTCAACCTGACCGTGCAGCGCGAACTGGCCCGAGGCTGGGTGGTTGAACTGGGATATATTGGCTCCGTCGGTGATCGTCTGCTAGGCCCCGGTCGCGGGCAGAATGCCGGCCGACTGTGCAACCTTGCCTCTCCCTGTGTCATTCCGAGGTCGGCGCTGTCACCGAGTTTCACTCCGCCCCCCGCGGGAACGCCCGATGTGGTAATGAACTCTAACGGAAGCGTCTCCATCACAGGCAGTACGGCGCCCAACCTCAATGCCCGCGTCTTCGTGCCGTATCTTGGCCTACAGAGCCCCTACGCCTTCGTGCAGGAAAACAACTCTCACTCTAATTACAATTCGTTTCAGGCCACTCTGATCCACCAGTTCGCCAAAGGCCTGTATCTCCAGGCGGCATACACGTGGTCGAAATCCATCGACAACGCGTCCGGCTCAGAAGTTAACGATGAGTTAAACGGACTCCAACAATTCGGCAATCTGCTGAATGTCGACAGCAACCGCGGGCTTTCGGACTTTGATCGCCCACAAAGATTGGTGATCAGCTACTCCTACCTGCTGCCCTTCGGTAGCCCGCATGGATGGGGCATTCTGGCGCACGGGTGGACGCTGCAAGGCACTACCTACTTTCAATCCGGCACCCCGTTCGCGATCTACGACTCTTCCGCGCTCTCGCTTTCCGACCCGACGGGTTTCGAAGGCTTGAACTTTGCCACCTTGGTCCCAGGGACCCCGCTCTCGGCAGTGTTAACCAGGGGGAGCAAGATGGACAAAATCAACAGTTTTGTGAACATGAATGATTTCGTCCCTGGGGGCCTTTGCAGCGACGACCAGGGCAACACCTTGTCAATCCCAGTTCTTCTCAGTGGAGCGCCCAATCCTGCCTGCGCCACCGGCCTGGCGGCGATCGGGGATGTGCGACGCAATAGCTTTCGTGGTTTCTTCCAGCAAGAGTGGGATTTCAGCCTTCACAAGACGACGAACATCACGGAAAGGCTTAACTTCTTAATCGGGGCTGATTTCTTCAATCTCTTCAACCACCCCTCTTTCGCGAGCCCGCAGTCGGGACCAAACAGCCCGTATGGTGCGTATACGGGAGGATCGAACGGCAACTATGGCGCGATCAACCTTGCCACCGGATCCAGTTCAATTCTTGACACGGTGAACCGACCGCGAATAATCCAGGTTGTGGCCAAGATCAACTTCTAACCCCATAGCAGGACCTCACTCGGGGAGCCCAAAAAGCTCCCCTATTCTTTTGCCGTATCCGCCAGTGCTCTAAAGGCAGCCCGCTGCCGTTCAGTTTGACGTCCGATCGCAACAAGTATCGGTTCTATGAATGATTTAGCCGACGCGTACACAGCATAAAGTCCTTGTCGATTGTCGTAGACACCGGGATTTCCTAACGCCGCCGTGTGGGGTGACTGATCGGCTTTCATGGCTGGCATCACGCTAAGACCTTTGGCTAGTTTTATGCCGTTTTCACCAGAACGCAAGTAATGTCGTCATGCTGAGGCGTGGAGCCGACATAGAAGTCAAGGTCAACCATCACCCGGCTCAGAAGTCTGGTCGGAGAGGTCTGAGCGCCTCCATTGATGACCGTGATCAAGCGGTTTTCGCCAAATTCCTCGTTCCAATTGTTCACCGCTTCCACCACCCCGTCGGTAAAGATCACCAGCCAATCCTCGCTCCCGAGGGTGACCGTGCCCATCTCGTAAGAGGTGTTGTCCTGAATGCCCAGCGGCAAACCGCCCACCTCGAGACGTTCGATATTCCCCGACGCTCGCCTCAAAATAGGAGGGTTGTGCCCCGCATTGATATAGGTCAGCGTCCGCGCCGCCGGATCGTACTCCCCCAGAAACGCCGTCGTAAACCGTAACCCGCTCTGGCTGTTAGCGCACATGTAGTGATTCATTCGCTCCAGCAGTTGCCCCAGAGACATCGGCGAGGCAGAGAGCGTCTTCAAACTAGCCTGGAAAGTAGCCATGAGCAGCGCCGCAGGGATACTCTTCCCCGCTACATCCGCCACCACGAACAGGTAATTTCCCTCGCTACCCTCCGCCCCAGCCCGCGCAAAAACATCGTAGTAGTCGCCGGCGACGGTGTTGGCCGGCCGCGTGGCAAATGCGATGTCCAACCCCGGCACCGCCGGAGGATTTACTGGCAACAACCACCTCTGGATCTCGCGCGCAATCTCCAGGTCGCGCTTCATGACGACTCGATCTGCTACCTCGAGCATCAGCAGCACGAACATCAACAACCCACCCCACAGGCGCAGGTCGAAGCCAACAACGTGCATCCCTCCTTTATCCGTCCACGACAGCTCGGGATTCAAAATGATGAGCAGCACCGCCACCAGCAGCAGTACCCGCCGAGCCGGTGACAACTTCTCCAAGATCGCCCAGAAAAACTGCTTCGCGACGTTCCACCAGTGTTGGCGTTTCGAAATCCCTTGCTTCGGACTCGCGTCGATATTCTGGGAATACAGACGATAGCTCGACCGCGCATCCAACTGAAACTGGTTCCACAACTGGTTCAGCTCAAGCCCATCCGTCACTCTCCGCCAGAACTGCTCCGCCTGCGCACGAAAGCGGCGCGTGGTCGGAGAGCTAAGGGTTCGGGATGGGCTGGTCGACACGGAGCAATGATTATAGAAGAGCTTGAGGATCAGGGCGGTGAGCGCCGCCACAACCGTGCATCAGCGGCTTTTCGCGAGCGAACCATGCCGCGCGCAATCGCACTCAATCTTTTCTCCCTTCGCCAAAATTCAGTGTGTACTGCCCGGAGGCCTCCCAGACGCGCGCGCACCTGATGGAAGTAATTCTCTCAAAGCTGGGAACAGCAGAGAGAAAACAAGCGTAACTCGATTTTGGCGTCGAGCGAATGGATTGATTGTTTTCCCTGCTTCCCCTCTTTGGTCCATTCCGGCTTCCTGGTCTGTTCCTCTTTCATAAGCTGGTTCTTATTTCTTGAAAATCACTAGCCTAGGGCCAAATTCTGTTATCTTTCGAATAATCAGTAAGATGCTGGGAAAGGGTGAGGGAGAGATGCATGTGAATGCGGAGTCGAAACTGCGGGTTGGCCAACTCGAAGAAGGCATCGATATTGCCTGCAAGGTGGTGGAGAATGGAGATGGCTTTCCCGCTGTCATCGACCCCCAGTTTGACTTCGCCGTTCGGCTTCAGGAATCTAGGGACGCAGATCGTCGAATCGCTTCGAGAAAAAGCCTGTTCTTCGTCATCGTGACCGTTCTCGTCCTTTTTGGCTGCGCCCACAATCCGCCCCCTCCCACCCCGCCTCCACCGCCGCCGACGACGACGGCGACCGTCGCGAAACCAAAAGCTACACTACGCTCTGGGGACTGGATTATTCGCAACTGCCAACCCGCATCCGACAACAGCTGCTATTGCCATCATCCGGCGGAAGCGATCGATGCCAGCGGACAGCAACAGCACACAGTGATCGAATGTCGGTAGGATTGGCCGTCGCTCTGAATCTTGTTGCTGAGCGAATCCGGCGGACCCCAAAGGCATCGATGGGTTGGCGGTTTCGAGGCCCGATCTCTGCTACACTGGCGCCTCGTGAGCGAGACGACCCGACGGATGTTTCTACGACAATGCGGCGCCGCAGTTGCGGGGACCGTCTTTTCACCCGAGCTGGCACGCGCGGCGAGATCTTCCCAGCCCTCGGTCAGGTTTCCTTCCGAACCTCAGGAGCGCGTGTCGGTTTCTTCCTATCCCTTTCGCATGTTCATTGCGGGGCCTGACCATGAGGCTGACAAGCCGACCATCGAGCTGAGGGACTTTGCAGCCGAGGTGGTTGAGAAATTCCAGGTTCACCGCATTGAGCCGTGGTCGGGACATATGCCGTCAACTGCCCCGCAATATCTGGCGCAGTTTCGCGCGGCGGTGGAGAAAGCGGGTGCGGAAGTTGCGAATGTCGCCGCAGACGGCGAGCACAGCCCTTATGCCCGCGACGCGGGTGAGCGCGAAACCGCCATCGCCTTCGCCAAGCAGTGGATCGATGTGGCCGCAGCTATCGGATCGCCCAGCGTTCGCGTGAATATCCCTGAAGCCAAAGATGCAAAGCCGGATGTCGGACGACTCGCGGAAAGTTTAGAGCGCGTGGTCGAGCACGCTTCGGCAAGAAACGTGGTCATGCATCTGGAGAACGATGATCCAGTGAGCGAGGATCCGTTTTTCCTGGTCGAAGTCATCGAAAAGGTCAACAGCGGGTGGCTGCATGCCTTGCCGGATTTCGGCAATACCTTGAACGCACACGATGAAGGTTATGCTTACCGTGCCATCGATGCCATGTTCCAGCACGCCTATGGCATCTGTCATGTAAAAGACAGCGAGGTCAACGAGCAAGGCAAGGCCACGCGCGTAGACTTGCAGAGGACTTTCGACATTCTGAGGCGGCAAAGCTACAAGGGATACTGTTCGATTGAGTACGATGCGCCGGGGGATCCGTACAAAATGACGGCGACGTTGATCGGCCAGACGGTGAAATATCTGGCATCACCGGTCGAGGCCACGGCCGGACCAGTCTCGAGTGACCACCTACGAAACAGATGAATCCGGGAACGAGCCGCGCTTCGTCGAACGCCACAAACTTATCTCATAACTGGCATACGTGAATCCTTTTTAGTTGCGGGTTGGTGTTTCGAACTTTAGGACTGCGCTGGCAAAGGTTACGGCGGGGCCAGGCAGCGATTTGAGCCTGTCGCCACTGCCGAGGCCCCTTCGCCGGAACCATCAAATCCGTTCTATTCGCTGTCTTTGCGCTCACCGTCTTGGCGAACCATCGTGCCGGCTCCAACTCCCTGCGCCCCAGGCACGCTCGTCACCGAGAATTCAAGCTCTTCGGCATTCTTGACGGGGATGACGGTCCAGATTTCGCCATTGCCGTGAGTAACAGTAAACGTGCAGTCAGAGTTCCGCTTGTAGGTGCCGGAGTCAATTACCGGGAAAACCGCACCACCGACGTTCACCTGCACGGACCTGTTCACGGTCCCATTACGCGCAAACGCCAGTGTACCTGAGACCGAAATTGGGCTGAACTTGGCGACGAGGAGGGGCGGCACCGAGGTGCTGAAGCTGATAAACCCGTTGATAGCGAGTCCGTATGCGCCAGCAAGCGTGGGAACCTTGCAGCCGTCTGCCGCGTGGGTCTGCGGACAAACGACAACAATAAACGCTGTCGCTACAGCGAGGGTAAGCGCGGATTGGCTGAGGGTGCGTGGCATATTTTTGTCCTCCATGACAGCGAGAGGTTAGGGTCATCTCGAGGTCGACAAACGGCAGCCACTATACACCTATTCGGTCTGACAGACCGAGATCGAGAGACCTAACTGCTGACCAGTTTTTCGAAGGGAACCAGCGCTTACGCACTGCCTGTGCCTGCATGCAAAAATGGTTCGAGAGGTCGCATGAGGTGCCGGACCAAGCAGGGCCTAAGTTATACTCCCAGCATGAGGTAACGGAAAGGCGACGTTTTTGGTTGCTCGGTGCGATACTGAGCTGATGGCAGTTGCTGACCCCAAATCGGTGAAGGTGAATCTCACGAGCGGCACCGGTGTCGACATCGAATGGAAGGACGGACACCGGTCGCACTACCAGTTTCCCTTTCTCCGTGACGCGTGTCCCTGTGCGTTATGCGACGAGGAACGGGGCAAAACAAAGCGGGAACCCGGCGAGCCGTCCAAGCCGGCCCCCGGCGCTTTGCCCATGTTCAAGCCGGCAGCGAAGCCGCTTTCAGCCGAGGGAGTAGGAAAATATGCCATCAAGTTTCACTGGAATGACGGACACGAACTCGGGATTTACTCCTGGCAGTTCTTGCGCGACTGGTGTCCTTGCGAGGAATGCAAGGCGGCCCGGACCGTAGCCAAATTCTAGCTCGACACGCTCTCGAGCGACTCGCTCGGTCGATTTCCCCGGGCAAGCTGTGCTCCGCCGCGAACACCGGTTTTGTGTAGAATTAAGTACGCGGCGGAGTGGTTTCCTGACCATTGTCATTTCTTTCCCAACTCAACCCGCAACAGCGTGAGGCGGTCGAGACCACTCGAGGCCCGGTATTGATTCTTGCCGGAGCGGGCAGTGGCAAGACCCGGGTCATCACTTACCGTATCGCCCACCTGATCGAGAATCTCGGGGCGAGGCCGGAGGCCATCCTGGCCATGACCTTCACCAACAAGGCCGCCGCCGAGATGGTCTCGCGGGTGGACAAGTTGGTGGGAGGGTTGTCGGTCGTGAAGCCCTTGATCTCAACCTTCCATTCCCTCTGTGTACGGATTCTGCGCCGAGACATTGAGGCACTTCGGATTCCCTCGGCTGCCCCTGGCGTTGCTCCCATCGGGCTCACGCGACAGTTTGTCATCTACGATGAAGCCGACCAACAGCAACTGATCAAGTCCGTGATCCGCCGCTTGGGGATTGATGACAAACAGCTCACACCGCGCTCCGCTCTCGCACAGATCTCCTGGGCAAAGAACCATATGCTCGACCCCCAGGAAGTCTATTTGCAGTCGGCCGATCCCAGGACCGAGCATGTGGCACAGATCTACGCCGAGTACAAGAAGGAGCTGGCCCGGGCAAATGCGCTTGACTTCGATGATTTGCTGCTCGAGGCGCTGCGCCTGCTGAAAGCCGTGCCGCGAGTACGGGAGTACTACAACCAGCGCTACGAATACGTTCTGGTGGACGAATACCAGGACACCAACCGTCCGCAATACGAACTCATGCGGCTTCTGGCCGGCACACACCACAATATCTGCGCCGTCGGCGACGAAGATCAGTCGATCTATTCCTGGCGCGGTGCTGACATTCGCAACATACTCGAGTTCGAAAAGGATTTTCCCGGATCGAAGATCGTGCGTCTGGAGCAGAACTATCGATCTACCCAGAACATTCTCGCCGCCGCCTCAGCGGTTGTGTCAAATAACGTCAAACGCAAAGGAAAGAATCTTTGGACCTCGCGCCTTGGTGGCAGCAAGATCGGATACTACGAGGCATCCGACGCAGAGAATGAAGCGCTTTTCGTTGCCGACTCCATGGCGCGTTACCTTCGCGAGGCTGCCGAGCAAGGCGTCGAGGCTCGGGCCGCGGTGCTCTATCGCATCAACGCTCAGTCCCGGCTGTTTGAAGAAGCCATGCGCCGCTATCAATTGAAGTACAACGTGGTCGGTGGCTTTTCCTTCTATGAACGCTCGGAGATCAAGGATTTCATCGCCTATCTGAAATTGGTCCACAACCTGGACGACTCCATGGCGCTTTTGCGGATCATCAATACACCGGCGCGCGGCATCGGGAAAACTACGCTGGAAACTCTGGAGCGACTTGCGCTCGAGTCCGGCCTCCCCATGTGGGCTGCCATCGGCGAGGCTATCGAGCGCCGGCTCTTACCGCAGCGTGTGCTGTCGGCTCTGGGCAATTTTCAGGATCTGATCGAGGACGCGCGTGCCATGTTGGCCGGAACCTATCTGGAGCGGCTGGACGAAACCGCGCTTCCTCCGGAGCTTTCCGCCGCCACGCCGGTGGACAATGGAGACCCTGACATTGCCTTTGACCCGTCGACCCTCGGACTGGAGACCACAGAATCGGACACGGCCAAGGCAGAAGACCGGGAACAGCAGCCGCAGGAGGGAATCCGAGAACCATTCCGCACCCCTGGAGGTCCGGCCAGCGCCGCAGAAGTCCTGAAGTTTCTGATCGATCGCACCGGCTACATCAAACAACTCGAAAGCGAAGACAGCCCCGAGGCCCAGGCACGAATCGAGAACCTGCGCGAACTGGTCAACGCCGCCATGGACTCCCGCGACCGCGGCGAAACGCTCGCCCAGTTCCTCGATCACGCGGCGCTGGTGAGTGACGTGGACGCCTATGATGAACGAGCCCAAGTGACCCTCATGACGCTGCACTCGGCCAAAGGGTTGGAATTCCCTTTGGTGTTTCTCTGTGGACTCGAAGAAGGCCTCTCGCCCCATTCCCGCACCTTCCTCGAACCGGACGCCATCGAAGAAGAACGCCGCCTGTGCTACGTCGGGATGACGCGGGCGATGGATACTCTCATCCTGACCCGCGCCGTGTATCGTCGCCGCTACGGCAATGACCTGCCCGACGCGGCGGTTCCCTCGCGCTTTCTCGAGGAAATACCGCCGGAACTGATGGAAGAACTGGGCTCGCCCCGAGCTTCGCGGGCAGCGTTCGCGACCTCGTCGCTCGCGCGATTCGACGAGATCGAGACGGGTACCGGCTTCTCGAATTATGCTTACGAGGATGAGGACCAGCGGGTAAACTGGAGAGCCCGACAGGGGGGCCCTCCGCAGCGTTCCTCTTCGGTTCGCAGCTACAATTCCGCCGAAAGTATTGCCGAGTTCTTCGCCTCTCGGGGAAAGAAGTTCAACCTGGCCAAGTTGTCCATCCAGGAGCCCACGGGAGCGACGGGGTTCCGTCCCGGCCAGAAGGTGAAACATCCAAAATACGGAGAAGGCACGGTGCACCGACGAGAAGGAGAAGGTGATCTTGCCAAGATTACGGTACAATTCCCTCGGTTCGGTCTGAAGAAGCTGGTCGAAAAGTATGCCCAGCTGGAGCGCGCCTAGGTGGCCTTCGTGACCGCGTACTGAAACGCAAAATGAGGTGGGACATAAGGAATGGCAAACACAAAGAAGCTGAGCCAGGAAGATCGGAAAAAGGCCAAGCGGGCATCGCGCAAAAAACGCAAAGCCGAAAAACCCCTGCGACCTCGCGAGTATGCCCGCGGTTCGAAGAAACGCAAGGTAAAGAAGATGGCTCGCGGCCAGGCCAAACGTTAACGATCTACCCATGATGCGTTGCGATGAATCACGCTGGAGCCCCAACCCGAGGTTTCCTAACCGCAAGGGGTGCCCCCGGGGCTCCTGGTGGATTGAAACCGCGCGCCTAGGAGACTGATTTTTTGGCACAGACGCCGGTCAACACCCATCGAGCAACCGAGCCGGTTCGCACTTCGGACAATCAGCTGTTTTGTTGCAAGTCCATCGACAAGCTGATCGCCGAGGCCAACGACCCCGGACACAGGCTCAAAAAGACTCTAGGACCTTGGTCGCTAACCGCGCTTGGTGTCGGTGCCATCATTGGCTCGGGCATCTTCGTGCTGACCGGCACGGCGGCGGCGGGCGAATACTTTCAAGCCCCGTCCATTCTGCACGCGCAGGTGCTCGACCTGATCGTGAATCTTTTGCGGGGTGGGGGTACGGCCAGCGTTCTCATGCATGGCAGGCCGCCCGCCGGCCCCTCGATTGCTCTTTCCTTCCTTCTTGTCGCCGTCGCCTGCAGCTTCGCCGGCTTATGCTATGCCGAGCTGGCCTCCATGATTCCCATCGCCGGCAGCGCCTACACCTACTCCTATGCGACGCTGGGAGAGATCTTTGCCTGGATCATCGGCTGGGATCTGATTCTGGAGTACGTGGTCAGCAACGTTGCCGTGGCAATCGGGTTCAGTGCCTACACCAAGGAACAACTGGCATCGTTTGGACTCAATCTCCCGGATCGATGGTCGACTCCCGTGTGGGAGGCTGGGCATTGGACCGGGTCGTATTTTAATGTGCCCGGTTTTCTCATCATCTTCATTCTTACCGTGCTGCTGGTGCGTGGGGTGCGGGAATCCGCCGAAGCCAACAATGTCATGGTCGCGATCAAGATCGGCGCCATCCTGGTGTTTCTCGTGGTTGGTGGCATGCTGGTGAATCCCACGAATTGGCGGCCTTTCGCCCCCTCGGGGTTCGCCGGCGTGGTGACTGGGGGAGCCATTGTGTTCTTCACCTACATCGGTTTTGACTCGGTCTCGACCGCCGCCGAAGAGGCGAAGAATCCCCAACGCGACTTACCGATCGGTATCATCGGCTCTTTGATCATCTGCACCATTCTCTATGTTGGCGTGTCGATTGTTCTGCTGGGCATGATGAAGTACACGACCTTCATCTCGGGGGAAGCTGCCATGGCTCCTGTCGCCTACGCGCTCTCCATGCTGGGCGCGAGCCGCTTGTCACGCTCGATTATTGTGGTCGGCGCTTTGACCGGGATGATCTCTTCGTTGCTGGTTTTTCAGTACGGCCAAGCCCGCATCTGGTACGCAATGTCGCGCGACGGTCTCTTCCCCAGGTTGTTTTCCGCGGTTCATCCGCGTTTTAAGACCCCACACTGGTCCACATGGATTGCGGGATTTGCGGTGGGCATACCCGCCGGATTTTTTGCCATCAGCGACGCCGCGGATCTCACCAATATCGGCACCCTGTTCGCGTTCGCACTGGTGTCGCTCGGTGTCATTCTCCTGCGCAGAACCCAACCCGACCGCCCGCGAGGTTTCCGGGTGCCCTTTGTCCCCTGGTTCCCTCTGATTTCGATCATTCTGTGTGGGGGGCTCATGACCGGCCTGACGGTCATCACCTGGTTACGATTCGTCGTCTGGCTGGTGCTCGGTCTCACGATCTACTTTTTCTATAGCCGCCACCGAAGCGAATTCGCTAAGAAATAACCGCCGGTTCCATTAGCCTAAGAATGATTACGATCCGATGGCACAAGCATCTGAGCGGTCACCGAGCGGTTTTATCCGTCAGCTTCCCAAAGCCGAACTCCACTTGCATTTAGAAGGCTCGATCGATCCCCACACTTTGGCCGAACTGCGCGCACGCCACGGCAAGACCGCGGACTCCGCCGAGATTGACGAGCTCTACCACTATGAAACCTTCGCCGACTTCCTCCGGTCATTCAAGCTGGTGACGGAGGAGCTCGAAACTCCCGAAGATTTCGAGCTCATCACCTATCGATTGATGGAAAAACTGCACGCCGAAAATGTGCTGCATGCTGAGGTCTACATTTCAGTCGGAGTGTACCTCTGGCGGAAGCAGGATTTCGCGGCTATTTTCGAAGGACTGGAGCGAGGGCGTCAGCGGGGGGAACGCGAATTCGGGGTTTCTTTGCTGTGGATCTTCGATGCGGTGCGCCAATTTGGAAGAGCCGAGGCCGAACGCGTCGCCGAACTCGCGGTAAGCTACAAGAACCGCAGCGTCGTCGGATTCGGGACCGGCGGAGATGAGCTGCAAGGCCCGGCGGAGATGTTTCGCGAAGTCTACGCCTATCTAGAGAAGCATGGCCTTCGGCTCACGGCGCATGCCGGCGAAAACGCCGGGCCAGACTCCATCTGGGGTGCACTCAATCTTCATGCCGAGCGCATCGGCCACGGGTTGACGGCGTACCAGGATCCTGAATTGGTGGAGGAATTGTCGAAACGCCAGATCCCGGTCGAGATCTGTCTCACGAGCAACCTGCTCACCCGGTGCTGCCCATCCATTCGCGAACATCCGATTCGCAACTATTTCGATCAGGGGGTTATGATCACCCTGAACACGGACGATCCTGCCATGTTCGCCACTTCCCTTTCGCGGGAATACCAGCTGGCCCAGAATCACTTCGGCTTCACCGATGAGCATCTGCGCGAATTGGCGCGCAACTCGTTCGAGGCCTCCTTCCTTCCCGCCGCGGAGAAGCTAAAGTTCCTGAATCTATTCGATCGGCGCCGAGCCAGATAGGTGGTCTCGCAGGGAGATCTCCCCTGCCGCCGAGCCGAATCCAGGGATCAACAAAAAACCTCTCAAGCACTTCGCCTGAGAGGCCTTCTCTGAACTTGATTCGCGAACAACCATGTCGCGTCGATCAGTGTTTCTTCTTCTTCGCAGCTTTTTTCTTGGCTGGCATGAAGTTTCCTCCGTGAACGATTTTCCCTTGCAAGCGAATCCGAGCGTGGCCGCTTGAGTCACCGGCGGCAACGTTCACATCCAGATATTGCGGGG